>JAKAEO010000191.1 GCA_021818285.1 Myxococcales bacterium | reverse complement strand
CGCTCGCGCGGGGGCGGCTCGCCGGGCTGGCCGCCTCGCGGGCGCGCGTGGCCCTGGTGCAGGCCGCCGAGGCGCTCGGCGACCGCGGCCGGGCGGCGCGGCTGCGGGCCGAGAACGGCGCGGTGACCTCCTGGACCTTGCTCGGTCCCTGCTCCCCGTGGCACGCCCTGGAGTTCTGGCGCCCCCTCGCGCCGGAGCGCGGCCCGCTGCCGGCGCGCCTCGACGGCCCGCCCGGCCTGGCGCCGGCCGAGGCGCGGCCGCTCCTCACCGGCGACGGGCTGGTGTCGCTCGCCGCCGAGCCGGCCGAGCAGGGCGACGTCTACTACCTCGCCGCCGACCTCCGGGCCGCCCGGGGCGGTGACCACCTCGTCGTCGTGGGGGCGACCGGCGAGCTGGCCGCCTGGCTCGACGGCGAGCCGCTGGCCGTGCGGCGCACCACCGAGGGCTTCCCGCCCACCGCCCAGGTGCTCTCCTGGCGGCTGGAGGCGGGGAGCCATCGCCTGCTGGTGAAGCTCGCCCGCGCCGGCGGCGAGCCGGCGCGGCTGGCGGTGTCGGTGGCGCGGGCCGACGGCGCGCCCTCCGACGTGACCGCCGTCCCGGCCGTGCCCGGCGCCCCGGCCGCCGCGGCGCGGGAGGGCGGCCCGCTGCCGCCGCCGGTGAACCTCCCGGCGCGGACCGCGGCGCTCCTCGAGCCCGAGGCCGGCCCGGTGGTCGCCCGCTGGGTGGCGGTCCGCGACGGCGGCGAGGTGGACCGGGAGGGGGCGAAGCTCCTGCTGGATCAGGCGCTGGCGCTTCGCCCCGCCGCCGCCCCGCTGCTCGCCGCCCGCGCGGCGCTGCTGGACGGGGACCCGACGCTCGACGCGCGGACGGCGCGCGGCGAGGCCGAGGGGCTGCTCGACCGGGCGCTGGCCGCCGACCCCGGGAACTCGGCGGCGCGGATCCGGCGGGCCGAGACCATGCGCGGCGGCGAGCGGGCCGAGGAGGCCGCGGCGCTGCTCGCCGGGCTGCCCGCCGCCGACGCGGCCCGACCGCGGGCGCGGATGGCCCGGGCCCGGGTGGCGCTGGCGCGGGGCTTCGCCGAGGGGGCGGAGCGCGAGGCGGAGCGGGCCTGGCGCGAGGACGGCGCCTGCGCCGCCGGCGAGATGCTCCTCGACCTGGCGGCGCGGCGCGACGCCGCGGCGCGGGCCGCCGAGCTGGCGCAGGCCCTGACCCGCTGCGAGGGGGGCCGGTCCCGCCTCGCCGAGCTCCTGCGCCGGCGCGGCGAGACCGCCCCGGTGGTGGAGCTGACGCGCGAGGCGGTGGCCGCCGCCCCGTCGCGCGCCGACCGCCGCCTGGAGCTGGCGACCGCCCTGGTGGCCACCGGCGACCTCGGCGGCGCGGCCGCCCAGGTCGAGGAGGCGGCGCGGGAGTGGCCCAGGGACCCGCGCCTGCCGCGGCGCCTGGCCGAGATCCGGGAGCTGGCCGGGGACGCCGCCGGCGCCCGCGCCGCGCGGGAGCGGGCCCTGGCCCTCGACGGCGCCGACCTGCCCCTGCGTCGCGCCCTGGCCGCGGAGCGGGGGCGCGAGCCCCTCGACGACCTGGACGAGGACGGCCTCGCCGCCCTGGCCGCCTGGCGCCGCGAGGCGCCGCCGTCCGGCTCCTCGGGCACCTACGTCCTCGACCTCGGCGCGGTCGAGGCCAACCCGGACGGCTCCTACACCGAGCGCGTCCACCAGGTGGTGCAGCTCGAGGACCAGCGGGCGGTGGACCGCTTCGGCGAGGTGCAGGTGCCGCAGGGGGCCGAGCTGCTCCGGGCGCGCACGCTGAAGCGGGACGGCCGGGTGCTGGAGGCCGAGGAGCGCGGCGACAAGGGCTCCGTCTCGCTGCCGGGAGTGGAGCCGGGCGACGCCGGCGAGTGGGACTGGCTGCGCGCCGTCCCCTCCCGCGGGGCGGCGCTCCCGGGCTTCGCCCCCGACGGCTTCTACTTCCGCGGCGACCTGCCCATGTGGCGGACCACCTACGCGGTCGCGGCGCCGGACGGGACCGGGCTGCGCCTCGACGCCCGGCGGCTCGACCCCGTCCCGGTGGTGGAGCGGTCGGGCGGCCGCGAGCTGGTGCGGGTGGCCCACGAGCGGGTGCCGGCGCTGCGGGCCGAGCCGGGCGCGCCCTCGGGCACGGAGTTCCTCCCGATGATCCAGGTCGGCGCCGGGGCGGGCCCGGAGGCGCTGCCGCTGCTCATGGGCGACGCGCTGGCGGAGGCGGCCGTGCCCAGCCTGGAGATCCGCGCGCTCGCCCGGTCCATCGAGGCCTCGGTGCCGGAGCCGGGCCGGTCGGGCGAGCCGCTGCTCCGCGCCGCCTTCGCCCGCGTCGGCGAGCTGGTGCAGGGCGTCGGCGGCAGCCTGGCCGACCAGGCCTGCCACGTGCTCTCGCGGCGGCGCGGCAGCCGGCTGCTCCTGCTCCAGGCGGTGCTCCGGGCGCTGGGCTGGCGGGCCCACCTGGCGCTGGCGCGCGAGTTCGCCCGCGACCCGGCGCCGGCCCTCTTCCCCCGGGTGGACGCCTACTCGGTCCCGCTGCTGCTGGTGGAGCGCGGCGACCGGCGCTGGTGGCTCGACGCCAGCGCCCGGCAGGTGCCGTTCGGAGCCATCCCCGGCGCGGTGCGCGGCACCGAGGCCGCGGTCCTCCCGCTCCCGGGCGAGGGGCCGCGGACGCTGCCCCTGCCGGCCGACGACGGCCGCGAGCGCCGCACCCTGGAGCTCGCGGTGAAGCTCTCGCCGGACGGGGACGCCGAGGTGGAGGGGACCGAGCGCTACGCCGGCTTCGCCGCCGCCGCCTACAAGATGGGGCTGGAGCGGCTCGACCCGCGGCAGCGGCGCCAGCGGATGGAGCAGATCCTCTCCAGCGGCTTCCGCGGCGCCCGGCTCGAGGCGCTGTCGGAGGAGGGCGAGTCCGACCCGGAGGCGCCGCTCACGGTGCGCTGGCGGCTCGCCGTCCCCGCCTGGGCGCGGGTCGAGCCGGACGGGCTGGCGGCCGACGCCCCGGTGCTGCCGCCCCGGCTGCAGGCCCGCTGGGCGCCGCTCCCCTCCCGCGAGACGCCGCTGCTCGTGGCCTCGCCGGAGCGGCTGACCCTGCGGCTGTCGGTGACGCCGCCGCCGGGCTACCAGGCCGTGGCGCGCCCCTCCCAGGAGCTGCACGGCGCCTTCGGGAGCTACTCCCGCGCCGAGCGGATCGAGGGCGGCGCCCTGGTCCGCGACGACCGCTTCGACCTCCTCCGGGGGCGGGTGGCGCCGGAGGCCTACGCCGGCTTCTCGGCCTTCGCCGCGGCCGTGGACGCGGCGCAGGGGGCGTCCATGCGGTTCCGGGGCACGCCCACCTCGGTGGCCGGGCCGCCGGGCGCTGGTGTCGGTGCGCCACCCACCCCGCCGCCTCCCGCCAACGGGTCCCCGGCCGGGCCGCCGCAACCGGCCCGACCCCCCGGTGTTCCTCTCCTGCAGGACGCACGACCCAGGAGATCCCCATGAAGCTTTCCCGCCTCGCAGCCGCCCTGTCCCCGTTCCTGCTCGCCGCCTGCGGCGGCACCAGCGCCACCTCCTTCCAGGACGCCGCGCCCAGCTACTCCTCGCTGGCCATGGACGTGACCGCCGACGCCACCGCGGGCGGCACCACCGGCATGACGGCCTACGCGGCGTCGGCGCCCGTGGACGCCCTGGCCGTGACCACCACCGACACCTGCCACCCGCACCTGTTCCTGCGCACCGCCGACGTCGCCTGGCGGGTGAACCGCCACCTCTGGCGCTTCCTGCGCCACGTCGAGATGTTCGCGTCCCGCGCCCCCGACAAGCTGACCAGCGGCGACGCCACCTGGCAGCGGACGCACGGCACCATCGAGGTGAAGTGGACCGTCACCAAGGTGTCGGACGAGGTCTACGACTGGCTGCTGCAGGCGCGCCCGGTGGGCGGCACCGACTGGACGACCGTCTTCAGCGGCGAGATCGACCGGACCGGCGCCACCGCCCCGCACCAGGGCAAGGGCACCGCCAAGCTCGACCTGACCGCGCTGCACGCCGTGGATCCGACCGAGCCCTTCACGGGCGTCATCGACACCGCCTTCGAGAGCTTCGCCGACCACCGCAAGCTGGTGGTGGACGCGGTGGCCGTGACCTGGGAGCCGCCGGTCGACGCGGCCGGCATGGCCTGGTTCGCCGGCGCGCCCGAGAACGCCCACTACGTCTACTACCGGGCCCCGGGCAAGGGCGGCAGCTTCAAGGCGCACGACTCGATGGTCTTCCTCTGCCCGCCGCCCGCGGTCGGCGCCCCGCCGCCCGCCGACGTGAAGCTGCTCTCGCGCTGGTTCGTGGGCGGCAGCCCCACGGCCACCTACCAGGGCCGCTCCGACGCGCTGATGACCGGCGGCCAGCTCGACGCGGCCGACCGGGTGGTCGGGCTCACCTGCCAGACCGCCGCCTTCGACGCCACGCCCACCGCGGAGGCCTACTGGCTCATGAAGGAGGAGAGCGCCACCTCGCCCTTCGCCACCGTCGCCGTCTGGGGGCCGGCCGGGAACGCGGCGGCCTGCGCCGCCGCCTTCGGCCCGGTCCCGACCGCGGCCGACGGGGCGAACGACTTCGACTTCACCTCGGTGAACTTCGACTCGGCCGACCCGGCGCCCTTCCCGGGCGGGCCGTAGCGTCTCACTCGGTCAGCCGCTCCGCCACCGCCCCGTGCAGGTCCATCCCGCGGGAGGTGAGCACCACCCGCCCGCCGCGGCGCACGGCCAGGCGGCGGCGGAGCAGGGCCGGGAGCTCGCCGCGCCGCGACGCCGGGATCTCCGCCTCGGGGATCCCGGCGCTCGTCCGCAGGGCGAGCAGCACCCGCTCCCGCGCCAGCTCGGCGGGGCCGAGCCGCTCCACCGCCTCCGGCGCCGACGGCTCCCGGCCGGCCAGGGCGGCCTCCATCCAGGCCCGCGGCTCCCGCAGGTTGCCCCAGCGGACCGCCCCCTCCCCGGCGTGGAGGCAGCCGAAGGCGCCGGCCCCCACCCCCAGGTAGCTGTCGCCGCTCCAGTAGAGGCGGTTGTGGACCGACTCGAACCCGGGCCGCGCGAAGTTGGAGATCTCGTAGCGCCGCAGGCCGGCGCGCCGCAGCGCCGCCCGCAGCGCCCGGGCCTGCGCCAGCGTTTCCTCCTCGGAGGGCAGGGCGATGCGCCCCTGCCCCAGCAGGCGCGCCAGCGGGACCTCCTCGGCCATCACCTCCGGGTCGAGCGTCAGCGCGTAGGCCGAGACGTGGGTCACCGGGAGCGAGGCGACGCGCCCCGCGTCGGCGCGGGCCGTCGCCACGCTGGAGCGGCGCGCGCCGTAGATGAGGTCCACGCTGACGTTCTCCACCACCTCGGCCGCGGCGCGGACGGCGCGCTCCGCCGCCTCCCCGCCGTGGCGCCGCCCGAGCTTGGCGAGCACCCCCCGGTCGAAGGACTGCACGCCGACCGAGATGCGGTTCACGCCGGCCTCGCGGTAGGCGCGGAGCCGCCCCGGGTCGGACGACTCCGGGTTCGCCTCCAGCGTGGTCTCGGCGCCGGCCGGCAGCCGCAGGCGATCGCGCACGAAGGCCACGACCCGGGCCACCTGCTCCGGGTCCCAGAGCGAGGGCGTCCCGCCGCCCAGGTAGAGGCTGCGGCACTCCAGGCGGGCGAAGCCCGGGGCCCGCAGCTCCAGCTCGGCGAGGATCGCCGCGGTGGTGCGGGCCTGCGGCACCGGCGCGGTGGAGACGGCGAAGTCGCAGTAGGGGCAGTGGAAGGCGCAGTAGGGGAAGTGGACGTAGACGCCGTAGGGGCGCGCCACGGTCGGGCCCCGGGCCGCGCTACTTCTTCAGCAGCGCCGCCAGCTCCTTGTTCTTCTGGTGGTAGCGGGCCACCTCGCCGTTGAGGAACTCGTTCTCGCTGCGCAGCTCCTCGGTCTCCTCCGCGAGCCGGCGCAGCGCCTGCTCCAGCTCCGCCCGCCCGGCCGCGGCGGCCGCGGCCGCCTGCCCGGCCTGGGCCTGATCCGCCCGCGCCCTCTCCAGCTCGGCGATGCGCCGCTTCAGCTGCCCCTCGCCGCGGGCGCTGGCCTCCAGCCGCCGCTCCAGCTCCACCAGCGCCGCCCGGAGCCGCCCGGTCTCGCCGGCGAGGCGCCGCTCCCCGTCGGCCTGGAGGCGCGCCGCCTCGGCCCCGAGCCGCCGCTCCGCCTCGGCCGCCTCCTCGGCGCGCGCCCGGCGGGAGGCCTCGGCCTCGCCCTGGACCCGCCGGATCTCCGCGTCCCGGGCCGGCCGCTCCGCCTCCAGCTCGGCGACCCGGCGCCGCAGCGCCGCGACCTCGGAGTCGCGCCGGGC
>JAKAEO010000190.1 GCA_021818285.1 Myxococcales bacterium | reverse complement strand
CTTCGCCGGGCGCGGCGGCGGCCCCTGCTGCTTCCGCCACTCGGCGAAGTAGCGCTCGCCGTCCTCGGCCGCCTTCTCGAAGTCGCCGGCGGCCTCGTGGTCCTGGGCGTTGGCCCAGACCACCTGGGCGGCGAGCGGGTCGGTCGGGTAGGCCTTGAGGAGCCGGTCGCGGACCTCCAGGGTGCGGTCGAGCTGGCCGGCCCGGGCCAGGTCCACCGAGGCGTTGAAGTAGGCGGTGGGCGCCAGCTTGGAGGACGGCCACTCGCGCGCGAAGGCCAGGTAGGCGTCGGCGGCGGCGTCGTAGCGCCGCTCCTTCTCGAGGTCCTCCACCACCTTGAAGGCGCTCTGCTCGATCACCCGCGCCAGGTCGCCACGCAGGTTCGGGTGGGCGGCGAGCAGGTCGTCCTCCTTCCAGAAGCGCTGGGCCCAGCTGCTCATGGCGCGCCAGTCCCCCTGGAGGTTCTCGCAGTCCAGCACCAGGTTGGCGGCGTAGGCGGCCAGCTCGTGCCGCGGGTGGTCCAGGGCGATGGCGCTGAAGAGCTTCACCGCCTCGGCGAAGTGGTTGTGGCGGTAGTAGACGTCGGCCGCCTTGTAGGAGACCTCCACCCGCTTGGCGCCGGCCGGCTGCCACTTGAGATAGGCCTGGCAGGCGTCGAGGAGCTGCTGCTTCTCGCGGGGGATGGGCAGCGGCCGGGCCCCGCCCGCGGCGGGCCGGCTCCCCTGCCCCTCGGCCTTGCGGGCCACGAGGTCGTAGGCGTGGATGGCGCCGTCCAGGGCGTCGGCGAAGTACTTGCCGGGCCGGGGCGGCCGCTCCGCCATGTGCCCGGCGTCGATGCGGGCCACCCGGGTGTAGGCGTCGCCGGCCTCCTGGTAGCGCCCCAGCGCGTAGAGCAGCTCCGCCTGGAAGAAGCGCATCTGGTAGGCCTGCGGCGCCGAGGGGAAGAGCTCCAGCCACACCGCGTAGACCTCGGCCGCGAGCCGCGCCACCGGCTCGTCGCGGGTCTTGCGGTACTCGGTGTGGTAGTTCACCGCCAGCGTGCGCAGGGTGTTCTCGGCGTCGGTGCGGGCGTCGGCCAGCGCCTTCTTCCCCTTCTCGTCCCGGGCGCCCCGCGCCTCGATGTCGTGCAGCATCTGCACGAAGACCTTGGCCTGCCGGACCGCGACGTCCTTGCGCCCCATCCGCCCGGCGCAGGTGACGATGCGCGACTGGAAGTACGGGGCCTCGGGGGCGACCGGATCGAGCTGGATGAGCTGGTGGTAGACGGTCACCGCCTCGCGGTCCTTCCCCTCGTCGAAGTAGAGGGAGGCGAGGTTCTTCAGCATGTCGCGCCAGCCGTCGGCGCCGACCCGGCGGAAGTCCTCCTGGGCGGCCTGCGCCGACCCCACGTGGCTGTAGGTGCGCACGTAGTCCTTCTTGGCCTCGCGCACCAGGGCGATCTTCTTCTCCGGGGCGATGGTGGAGGTGGGCAGCTCGCCGAAGAGGATCACCCCGCGGAACAGGTCGAGCGCCTCGTTCCACTGGCCGAGGTTGTAGTGGACCCAGCCCTCCTTGTAGAGGGCGTAGCCGTAGATCGAGCTCTCGGTGTGGGCGGCGGCGCGCCGGTAGCTCTCCAGCGCCTTGCGGAGGTTCCCGTTGCGGTCCTTCTTCTCCGCCTGGTCGAAGTAGTACTCGCCGAAGGCCATCCAGGCGTCCGGGACGTAGCGCGACTTCCCGAAGCGGGTGATGAGCGCCCGGTAGGCCTGGAGCGCCTCCTCGCGCTGCCGGCGGCGCCAGAGGTTCTCGCCCAGGAAGAAGACCACCTCGTCGAGCCGCGGGTAGCCGGGCCACCGCTTGACGATGTCGCGGTAGATGCGGATGGCCTCCTCCTGCTGCTCCCGCGACTTCCCCTCCAGCTCGCGCTTCTCGGCCTGCAGCCGCTGCACCGCGCGCGCCTCGGGCCTCGGCCCCAGGGCGGCGAGCTGGTCGTCGCGCCGGTTGGCCTCGAAGAAGAAGTACTGCGACTCCTCCCAGTGCAGCTCGGCCAGGCGGAAGTACCAGCCGGGCATCTCCTGCGGGTTGCCGCCCAGCCCGATGAGCTTGGCGAGGTCGGCCATCTCCTCGCGCCGCTTGCCCGAGACCTGGAGCTCCACGGCGTAGCGGAACTGCTCGAACTCCAGGCGCGGGCCGGCCTGGGGGGCCGCCTTGCGCGGCTCCAGCGTCCCGGCCAGCGAGGCGTCGGGCCCGGTGGCCTGCCGCTTCCCCAGCCCGGCGTCCGGCGGCGGCGCCCGGCGCGCGTCGGCGGCGCGCGCCGGCCCGGCCCCGAGGAGCAGCCCCGCCAGGACGGCCCCCGCCGTCCGCACTCTGTTCGCGTGACTCACGTCGTGCTCCTGCTGCCCGGCCCCTCTAGCGGCTCCCGCCCAAGGGCACCGGCCCCTCCCGGCAGCCCTTGGTCAGGGTGTACGAGTAGGTGCCCAGCTCGTCGCGCCAGAACTCGCCCTCGTAGGGCCAGTAGAGGCTCTCGTCGGAGACCGCCGCCGAGTAGCGGTAGGGGCGGACCACGTCGATCTTGCCGCCGGAGGCCAGCGCCCCCTCCAGCGCCTCGCGCTCCCGGCGCGACACCTCGATCTTGATGCGCAGCGACTGCTGCAGCAATTCCTTGAGGCCGTCCCGCTCGTACTCCAGCTTCTGGCGCGCCCGGGTGGCGGCCTCGGCCACCAGCCGGCGGCGCTCGGCCTGGAGCTGCCGGCGCAGGTCGGCGGCCAGCGCCGAGCCCCGGAAGGCCTCCTTGGTCCGGGGCAGCCGCTCGTCCATCTCCGCCTCCACCTCGCGGATGGAGACGTCGAGCCGCTCGATGTTCCGGTCGGTGAAGGCCGCCTTGAGCACCTTGCGCATCGCCGGGTCGGAGGCGGTGCGCCCGCGGCGGACCGCGTCCATCAGGTCGTAGAGCCCGGAGACCGGCGTCGCCCGCCCGGTGAGCTTCTCCAGATCGGCGAGCACCGGCTCGAAGCTGGCGTTGAAGTCCTCGAGGATGGAGCGGGCCTCGGGGTAGCGGCAGTTCTCGTAGTAGATGATGGCCTTGAGGAGGTGGGACTCGGGGAAGTACTCGTCCTGGAAGTAGGGCGAGTGCAGGGTGATGAGGTTGCCCAGCGCCTTCTCGTAGTCGCCGATGCGGTAGTAGGCGTAAGAGGACTCCCACAGCCCCTCCAGCCACTCCGGGCCGCCCCAGGGCATCTTCTGGTAGTAGAAGATGGCGTAGCGGTTCTGCTTGTACTCGTAGTGGATGCGGGCGAGCTGCAGGAAGGCCAGCTCCCGGATGTGCGGGTCGGCGATGGTGGCGCGGCGCGGGTTGGTGAGCCGCACCACCTCCTTGAAGCTCTCCACCGCCGCCTGGGGATCGCCCTCGGCGTAGTGCACCAGCCCCTCGATGAAGCGGGCCTGGGCCGGGAGGTTGCCGTCGGCGGGCGAGGTGGCCTCCACCTCGCCGCCGCCCGTGTCCGCCGGCGCCTGGCCGCGCACCTGGGCCGCCAGCCGCCGCGCCTCCTCGAAGGCCTTGCGCGCCTCGGCCGCCTGGCCCGCCTCGGAGAGGGCCAGACCGCGCTCGTAGTCGTAGCGCGCCAGCAGGGTGTGGAACTTGTCCTGGGCGCCGGGCGGGAAGGGCTCGCCGGCGAAGCGGGCCACCCGGGAGAGGATCACCGACTCGTTGGCGGTGCGGCGCCCCAGGTAGAAGATCCACTCCAGCGAGTTGTGGAAGAAGCGCGAGCCCTGCGCCCCGCGCGAGAGCACCTCGTCGAAGCGGCCCAGGGCGGAGTGGATGAGGCCGTCGCGGGCCAGCGCCACCGCCAGCCGGAAACGGGCCTCGTCGTGGACGTCGGCGAGCGGCGCCTCCCGGAGGATGGCGTCGAAGGCCAGCGCCGCCGGCTCCCACTCCTTCTCGGCGAGCAGCTTCTTGGCCAACTCGAGCCGCGCCTTGCCCTGCCCCTTGCCGGCCACGTCCACCGCCTGGAAGCCGGCGGCCGGCGCCGGGCGGGCCGGGGGACGCGCCGCCGGCGGCGGGGGCAGCGGCACCGGGCGCGTCGCCGGCTTGCGCTTCTCCGCCTTCTTCGGCGGCTCGGTGAGGTCGATGCCCAGCTGGGCCCGCGCCGGGAGCGCGGCCAGGGCGAGCAGGGCGGCGGCGAGGCGGAGGGCCGTGGTCATGGCGCCCCTCCCACGGGCCGGTTGGAGGTGGGCAGGAAGAAGGAGAAGCCCAGCTCCACCATGAGCTGCTGCTCCCACTTGTCCTCGCCGGCCACCGAGGCCCGGTACAGGTAGTCCTTGAGCTCCAGCCGCAGCGCGCCCCACTCCGCCAGGAAGATCCGCGTGCCCAGCCCCAGGTGGCCGCCCCAGGCCGCCTTGGTCCCCGGGTTCACCGGGGAGGTGGGGCTGGCCGGCGGCGGCAGCACCTCGCGGTAGGCGATCCAGTCGGCGCCGCCGAGCAGCGAGAGGTCGACGTGGGCCACCTTCTCGGCGAGGAGGTTGAGCTTGCCGTAGACCGGGGCGAAGCCCAGCTCCACGCCGCCCTTCATCTTGATCTCGCCCGGCACCGCCGCCAGCTGGGCCGCGGTGGCGGCGTGGCAGCCCTGGCCCGGCGGGCAGACCTGGGTCGAGCCGGTGGCGCTGGAGAAGCCGGTGGCGAAGGAGCCGCCCAGCGCCAGCCACTCGGCGAAGTGCCAGGTGGCCTTCCCGCCCAGGAAGGTCTTGGCGAAGAAGGCGTCGTTCAGCGACCGCTCCACCTCCGGCGTCAGCTCCAGCCGCCCCGCCTTGCGGTAGAGCTGGCCGGCGATGGGCGGCACCTTGTTCTCGAAGGCGTCGGCCTCGCTGGCGGCCGCCGGGGCCGCCAGGGTGCTCGCCAGGAGGAGCGCCAGCGTGCGGGCCCGGGTCACGGTTCCAGGTACTCGAAGGAGAAGGGGTAGAAGAAGGAGACGCCCAGGTGGGCGGCGAGGATGCGCGAGGCGGTGCTGGGCGCGGTGGTGGTGGGCCGGTCCGGGTAGAGGGTGGCGGTGAAGCCCAGCTCCAGCGCCAGCCAGTCGGCGGGGTAGAAGCGCAGGCCGCCGCCCAGGTCGGCCGCCGGGTGCGGCCCCTCGCGGCGCGGCGCCAGGCTGGTGTCGCTCCACACCACGCCGGCGCCGGCCAGCACGAAGAGGTCGAAGTGGACGATGCGGCTGCCCATCCAGCTGGCCTTGCCGTAGACCGGCGACCAGACGCCGTCGAGCATGAGCTGGGCCACCGGCTGCGAGGAGAGCAGCTGGCCCTGGAAGGCGGCCTGCCCCTCGCGCAGGTGGTCGGTCCGCAGCGTCCACCAGTAGGCGCCGCGCACCGCCAGCGCGAAGCTGTCCTGGAAGTTCCAGGCCAGCCGGCCGCCGGCGCCGGCCTTCTGGTAGAAGGCGTCGTTCAGCGTGGCCGGCAGGTCGAGCGTCAGCTCCAGCCGGTGGCGCTTCAGGAAGCCCTTGCGCTGCACCGCCTTGACGCGGTCGGCCAGCGCCGCGTCCCGCTCGCCCGGGGCGCCCAGCGCCGGCCCGAGCACGCCGCCCTCGGCCGGGAGCGGGGCGGCGGCGGGAGGGGCCGCCTGGCGCGGCGGGGGCGGCGGCTGCTGCTGCGCCTTCTCGCCGGGCTCGCTGAGGTCGATGCCGGGGAGGGCCTGCGCCCCGGCGGCCAGCGGCGCCGCCAGGAGCAGGAAGACGCACGCCTGCCTCCGGAGAGACGAGATGTCCTTGCGGCGCCCCACTTTGCGGGCATCCTAGCCCGCGTCCCGGGGACCGGCAAACGCACCGCCGCCGCCGGCGTGGGGCGCCGTCGCACACCTCCCGGTGCGGTTCCTTGAACGCGCGGTCCAGGGGTGCTAACCGTGGCCCGATGCGTCTCGCGCTGCTCGCCGCCGCCGCGACCGTGACCCTGGCCGCCTGCCAGGGGCCCGACGTCGGGCAGGCCTGCACGTTGAACGTCGCCGTCCCCGCCACGCCGGCGGCGGACTGGTTCGAGACCGGCAACACCTCCTGCGTGAACCTCACCTGCATCGCCTCGAAGCTGCCGGCGGGCGACACCAAGGTGAAGCACAACCCCTACTGCTCGAAGCCCTGCGTCTCGAACCGCGACTGCTACGAGGGGGATACGGGGCTGGTGTGCCGCGCGGTGGTGCTCGACCCGGAGTTCCTGGCCTACCTCGACGCGCTGCCGCCCTCCTCCTGCAACGCGCCGGCGGGGACCACCTGCCGCGAGAAGTACCTGGGCGTGATCCAGTTCTCGAGCTACTGCGCCAGCCCGCTGCCGTGACGCGCCTCACCGTGTCCGCGCTGGCCGCCGCCCTCGCCGCCGCCGCCTGCCGCC
>JAKAEO010000189.1 GCA_021818285.1 Myxococcales bacterium | reverse complement strand
GGAAGCCGGCGTTGCGGGAGCGGATGCTCGCCGCCTCGGCCCGCGGCCACGGCGCCGCGGTGGCCTACGTGAACCAGGTGGGCGGCGACGACTCTCTGGTCTTCGACGGCAACTCGATGCTGGTCGGGCCGGACGGCGCGGTGCTGGCGCGCGCGCCGCTCATGGAGGAGGCGCTGGTGCTCTGCGGCCTCGACGGCTCGGGGGCCGAGGTGCGGGTGGAGCCGGGCGGCCCGGCGGCCGGGCCGGCGGCGGGGCCGGCCGAGGCCGAGGCGGACGAGGTCTACCGGGCGCTGGTGCTGGGGCTGCGCGACTACGCCCGCAAGTGCGGCTTCCGCGGCGCGGTGGTGGGGCTCTCCGGCGGCATCGACAGCGCCCTCACCGCCTGCCTCGCCGCCGACGCGCTCTCGCCGGGGGCGGTGCTCGGGGTGGCCATGCCCTCCCGGTACAGCTCCCGCCACTCGCGCGAGGACGCGTCGGCGCTGGCCCGCAACCTGGGGCTGCGCTTCCGCGAGATCCCCATCGAGCCCATGCACGCCGCCTTCCTCGGGCAGCTGGAGGGCTCGACGGGCCGGCCGCTGGGCGACCTCGCCGGCCAGAACGTCCAGGCCCGGATCCGCGGCCAGATCCTCATGGCGCTCTCCAACGACGAGGGGCTGCTGTGCCTCTCCACCGGCAACAAGAGCGAGCTGGCGGTCGGCTACTGCACCCTCTACGGCGACATGGCGGGCGGGCTCGCGGTGATCGGCGACCTGCCCAAGACGCTGGTCTACCGGGTGGCGCGGGCCGCCAACGCCCGGGCCGGGCGCGAGCTCATCCCCGAGCGGACCTTCACCAAGCCGCCCTCGGCGGAGCTGAAGCCGGACCAGACCGACCAGGACACCCTGCCGCCCTACGACGTCCTCGACGACATCCTGGCCGCCTACATCGAGGAGCGCCACACCGCCGCCGAGATCGCGGCCCGCGGCCACCCGCCCGACGTCGTCCGGCGGGTGCTGCGCATGGTGGTGGGGAGCGAGTACAAGCGGCGCCAGGCGGCGCCGGTGCTCAAGGTGACGGGGAAGGCCTTCGGCGAGGGGCGCCGGCTGCCCATCGCCCACGGCTGGCGGCCGTAGCGCTCAGATCAGCCCGAGCGTCGCCGCCGCGAAGAGCCAGAGCGGCGTGCCCAGGAACAGCAGCAGCACCCAGAGGAGCTGGAAGAGGCGCCGGCGCCCGGGGTCCTGCTGGCGCAGCCCCGCGGCGCGCAGCGCGCCGGCGCCGAAGGCCACGAGCGACAGGGGGACGAGGAGCCAGAGCGCCTGGGAGAGCGATCCGATCCGCACGCCGCGCTCCGCCCTCAGACCGTCATCACTTCCTTCTCCTTCGCCACCACCATCTCGTCGATCTTCTTCACGCCCTCGTCGGTCTCCTTCTGCACCTTGTCGAGGGCCTTCTTGGCCTCGTCGGCGGCGATCTCGCCGTCCTTCTCGCCCTGCTCGAGCAGCTCCTTGGCGTCGCGGCGCTCGTTGCGGATGGCGAGCTTCTGCTCCTCCCCCTTCTGCTTCACCTGCTTGACGATCTCCTTGCGCCGCTCCTCGGTGAGGGCCGGGATGGGCACGCGGACCAGGTCCTTGTCGGACTGGGGGTTCAGGCCCAGGTTGGCCTCGCGGATGGCCTTGTCGATCACCGGGATGAGCGTCTTCTCCCAGGGCTTCACGGTGATGAGCCGGGCGTCGGCCACCGCCAGGGTGGCCACCTGGTTCAGCGGGGTGGGCGTGCCGTAGTAGTCCACCCGCACGCCGTCGAGCAGGTGCAGGTTGGCGCGGCCGGTGCGGATGCCCTGCATCTCGGCGCGGAAGTGCTCGTGGGTCTTGGCGATGCGGGCGTGGAGGTCCTTGATCACGTCGTCGGCGAGGCCCATCGGTGCATCCTCCTCGTTGGCGGACGCCGCTCAGGCGCGGCTGGTGTGCTTCCCCACGGTGGTGCCGATCTCCTCTCCCATCACCGCCCGCCGGACGTTCCCGGCGCCGGTGAGGTCGAAGACCACGATGGGCAGCTCGTTGTCCATGCACAGGCTGATGGCCGTGGAGTCCATCACCTTGAGGTTCTTCTTCAGCACGTCGATGTAGGAGAGGGTCCGGAACTTCGTGGCCGCCGGGTTCTTCTTGGGGTCGTCGGTGTAGACCCCGTCCACCTTGGTGGCCTTGAGCAGCACGTCGGCGTGGATCTCCATGGCGCGCAGGGAGGCGGCGGTGTCGGTGGTGAAGTACGGGTTCCCGGTGCCGGCGGCGAAGATCACCACCCGCCCCTTCTCCAGGTGGCGGATGGCCCGGCGGCGGATGTAGGGCTCGGCCACCTGGTGCATCTCGATGGCCGACTGGATGCGGGTCTGGACGCCGATCTTCTCGAAGGCGTCCTGGAGCGCCATGGAGTTGATGACCGTGGCCAGCATCCCCATGTAGTCGGCGCTGGACCGGTCCATCCCCTCGGTGGCGCCGGAGACGCCGCGGAAGATGTTGCCCCCGCCGATGGTGAGCGCCACCTCGACGCCCAGGTCCACCACGTCCTTCACGTCCTGTGCGATGGAGGCCAGCGTCTTGGGAGAGATGCCGTACTTCCCGTCGCCCATCAGCGCCTCCCCGCTGAGCTTGAGGAGGATGCGCTTGTAGCGGGGCTTGGGCTTCTCGGCTCTCTCGCTCGCCATGGTCGGCGCTTCTATCCAAGGGCGCGAGGGTGGTCAAGGCGCGCCGGTCGGCGGATTGTACCCGAAGGACGGGGCGTCCCGGTGGCTACGAGGCCGGGACCGTGACCGAGGGCGTCTCCCGCTCGCCGCCCCCGCCCGCGCCTCCGCCCCCGCGGCGGCGCCGGCGGCGTCCCCCGCGGTGGCGCCGGCGGCGGCGGGCCTCCCCCGGTTCGTCCGCCTCGGCCGGGGCGGCTGCCGGCCCGGAGGCGTGGACCACCTCGGGCGCGGTCTCCCGGTCCCCGGTCTCCCTGTCCCTGGTCTCCCGGGCCTGCTCCGGCCCGCGGGCCTCGGCCTCCCGGCGCCAGTGGGCCAGCTCCTCGGCACCCTCGCCGCCGGCGCGCACGCCGATCTCCAGCAGCTGCACGGCATCCTCGAAGTAGGCCTGGTGCGAGAGGCCGCGGCGGCGCCGGCGCGGCTGCTCGCGCAGCGACCGCTGGGCGCCGAGCGCCAGCCGCGTGCGCTCGGCCACCCGCCGGGGGAGGCGGGCGGTGGCCACCAGCTGCTGGAGCAGCTCGTCGACCGGCTGCGTCCCCCCCCCCGGCCCCGGGGCCAGGTGGGAGAGGAGCGCCCCGAGCAGCACCGCGTCGGAGACCTCGGCGCCGGAGCGGACCAGCTCGTCGAGCGCGGTGAGGCGCGCCTGCACCCGGCGGCGCCCCTCCTCGCCCTGGGCGTCGAGGTGCGTGGCCAGCACCGGGAGCACCACCGGCAGCGCCCCGCAGGAGCGCAGGAGCTCGAAGGCCCGGGCCGCCCCGCCGCAGCGCAGGATCTTGAAGACCTCCTCGAGCAGCCGCGGCGCGGCGCAGCGCGCCAGCTCCGAGGCGTGGCGGCGCATGGCCGCGAAGCACTCCGGCTCGATGGTGAAGCCCAGCCGGGAGGCGAAGCGCACCGCCCGCAGGGCGCGCACCGGGTCCTCGCGCATCCGGATCTCCGGATCGCCGATGGTGGCGATGCGGCGGTCCTCGAGGTCGGCGCGCCCGCCGACGTAGTCGATCACCTCGCCGGAGAAGACGTCGTAGAAGAGGCCGTTCACCGTGAAGTCGCGGCGGACGGCGTCCTCCTCGGCGGTGCCGAAGACGTTGTCGCGGGTGATGAGCAGGTCGCCGTCCTGCGGCACGTCCTCCCCGACGTCGACGGGGTTCTTGCGGAAGGTGGCGACCTCCATCACCTTGCCGCCGCGGAAGTAGACGTGGGCCAGCCGGAAGCGCCGCCCGATGAGCCGGCAGTTGCGGAACACGGCCCGGACCTCGCCCGGGTGGGCGCTGGTGGCGATGTCGAAGTCCTTGGGGGTCCGGCCCAGCAGGAGGTCGCGGACGCAGCCGCCCACCAGGTAGGCCTGGTGGCCCATGTGGCGCAGCCGCGAGACGGTCTTCACCGCGTCGGGGTCGAGCCGGTCGAGCGGGATCTCCGGCTCGTGGGCCGGCCTCGGCAGCTCCGGCTCCAGGGCCAGGCCGTGCAGGGGACCCCGGCCCGGGTGGCTCCGGGCGTCGGCGTCGGGGGTCTCGGGGGTGTGGCCGTTGCCGGCCGGGGACGCGTCCGCGGGTCGTCGGTGGGTCATCCGTGCGCCGGATCGGGGGGCGACCCGGGGGCGGCTCATTCCGCCTCGCCGCGTCGCACCTTCACCGTCGGGCTCTTCCTCTGGCCCGTTTGTAGCGGGCCGGAGGGGAATTGTCCAATGATCGCGACCCGGAAAGGTCCGGGGCAACCCCGATCTCCGGATACCGCGCGCGCGGTTCAGGGTACGCAGACGGCGCTCGAGCCCCTGCCGACCGCGAGGTTGGAATAGGCGACGCCGATGGGGAGGACGCGAGCGGAGGCCACCGCCACGGTCCCGCCCGCGAGGTCGCAGGCCGCCGGGCTCCATGTGGAGATCACCGTGCCGTCCAGCAGCGCTCGGAAGCGACACGCCGACCGGACGCCCTCGATCCGGAGCGTGTGCCATCCCCCGGCGGGAATCGCCAGGGCGGCGCTCTGCGCCAACAGCGCCAGACCGAGATTCTGGTCCCACGCGTCCCAGCCCGTCGCCGGCAGCGGTGTGGGACCGACCACCCACTCGAACTGCGTGGCCAGGCCACCCTCCTCCCGGAATCCAGCCCAGAAGCCGTGGTTCTGTCCGGTGCTGTGAAGGTCGGTGAAGACGTAGAGGCCGGTGTTCCGGAACGCACCGGCGCCGAGCGTCACGGGCGATGCGTAGAAGTCGGTCTGCGCCGAGAAGACGTCGTCTCCCGCCGCCAGCCCCGACGGTACCGTCAGCTCCTCCCAGTCCGAGCCGCTCGTGAAGGCGACCCGACCGCCCACGGCTGCGAAGGTCCAGCCCGTCCCGGCCGTGCCGCCCCGGGCCGTCCCGCCGGCCGGCATCGACGACAGCGGCGCCTGCCAGGCCTGCGTCCAGCTGCACACCGGCGACCCTGCGAAGGTCAGCCCGCCCACGCTCGCGCCACCGATGCCCACCGTCATGCTCGCCGGGCTGAACGCGTAGCCGGCCAGCGTCGGCGTCACCGTGTAGGTGCCGCTGCCGAGACCGGGGAACGAGAACTGCCCGGCACCGTCCGTCGTCGTCACCGCCGACGCCGCCCCGCCCAGCGTCACCGTCACTCCCGACACCGCCGCACCCGTCACCGTCCCGGACAGCGTGTACGTCGCCGGGCTCGCGACGGTCACGACCACGCTGGCCGCCGTCGTGCCAGACGCGCTGGTGGCGCTCAGGGTGTAGACGGTGGACACGCCCGGGTTGACGGTCACGCTGGAACCGGTCACTGCGCCCACCCCGTGGTCGATGGAGAGCGCGCTGGCGTTGGCGACGCTCCAGGCCAGAATCGAGGCTCCCCCGGGCGCGACGGTGCCCGGCGTCGCGGTGAAGTAGGCGATGGTCGGCGACGGGGCCGGAGGGTTCCCGCCGGACGATCCGCTGGACCCGCCCCCGCATCCGACCAGGATGGCGGCGACGAAGGGGAGGAGCGGGAGTGCGCGGCGCGACGGCATGGAGGACCCCTGGGCTTGGGAGGCGCGGTGGCGGGGCGTCCACCGGACGCCCCTGACGGGGTGGACGAGCGGCCAATCCGTTCCTGACCGGGGAGGCGCTCCGGCGGGTGTCCTCGCGGCACCGGGGACGGGCCGGACCGCCTACTGGCAGCCCGGAGTCCCCTCGTAGATCCGGAGGTTGCGCCAGGCGACGTCCACCGGCTGGTACTCGCCGCCCTCGGCGCCGAGCATCACGTACTTCCCGGCGAGATCGCACCGGCCGACCGCGGTGAGCAGCGGGTTCAGGTCCAGCTGGGCACGGAGCCAGCAGCGCGAGCGGGATCCCTCGATCCTCACCTTGTGCCACGCTCCGGTGATCGAATCGGGCAGCGCGCCCGCGTACGTGACGTCCCGTGAGTGAAGCCCGTCGAGCACGCCCCACTCGAAATACGGGGGCTTGCCGGGCCCCTGGCCGAGGAGGAGACCGCTCCCGTGGACCAGGTCCGACTCGTCGGTGTCGGCCGGGTCGGTGAAGGCCATCAGGGTGACCACCCGCGGAAAGCCCTGGAGCGGCGGCGCCAGGAACTCCGCCTCCACGGCGAAGGTGTCCGGCGCGGCGGCCACCGGGACGAAGAGCTGGTTCCAGTCGGACCGCTCCAGCCACGCGTGCGATCCG
>JAKAEO010000188.1 GCA_021818285.1 Myxococcales bacterium | reverse complement strand
CGCTGCCGGCGGACTCGCCCGGCCTGCGGCGGCGCTCCTTCGCCGTCGCCAACGGCAGCCTGCACGAGGCCGTCGCCGCCGTGGACCTGGCTGCCTGCCTCGGCGCCGCGGCGGCGGCCGACGCCGACGCCATCCAGGCGCTGGGCCTGCGCGTGAAGCGGATGCTGCGCGCCCTCACCTCACCAGCCCGGTGAGGAGCGCCACCAGCCTGTCGGCGAGGCGGAGGACCTCGGCGAGGTGCTCCGGAGCGGCCTCGCCGCAGAGCGCGGCGATCTCCACCGCCGCCGCCGCCTCGACCGCCTCGGCGCGGGCGATGGCGAAGGCGCGGGCCTTGTCGGCGCGCGTGACGCGCCCGGCGCCCTCGGCGCAGTTGAGCGCCGCGCTCTGGGCCGCGCGGAGCGCCTGGTCGCGCAGGTTCGCTCCGCGGATGGAGGCGGCGCGGACGGCGACGACGAGGTCGCGGGCGACGGTGTAGGCGACGAGCTTGTGGTGGGGGAGGCGGGGAAGGATCGAGGTCGTGGGCGGTAGCGCGGCGGTGGGAACGGGCGGGTTCGAGGGCTGCGGAGTGACGGGACGAAGCGGAGTGTGGCTCATGGCGAGGCTCCTCTCACCCGCAGGGGAGGAGCCGAGCCATGAGCCTCTCCGCGACATCGACCCCGACCCCGACCCCGACCTCGACCCCGACCTCGACCCCGACCCCGACCCCGACCGCGTCCCCACCGGCCCCGGGGAGAGACGGCCCGGGATCCGGCCAGATTGTCCGCGGGTGAGGTACGATTCACCCTCGGCGCGAGTGGCACGGCAGGCGGCCGTCCCTTGCGCCCAAGGGGCCTCATGGACGCCTTCTCTCTGCGGGACACCGTCGTCGGCGAGTACAAGCAGTTCGCGACGTCGTTCACGACGATCTTCGCCGACGACATCCGCAGCCAGATCGAGCGCATCTACTCGGGCGACCGCTACTGGCCCGAGCCGCTCATCCAGATCAACCCCAACTACCGGCGCGGCACCGATGTCCAGAAGCTCGTTGACGAGGGGCTGCTCGATCCCGCCTGCGCCTCCGTCTTCCGCTGGAACCAGACACCCGAGGCCCCGCGCGGCGCGCCGCTTCCCCTGTACCGGCACCAGCAGGAAGCGATCGCCCTGGCGCGCGACGGCGAGAGCTACGTCGTCACCACCGGCACCGGGTCGGGCAAGTCGCTCTGCTTCTTCATCCCCATCGTCGACGCGGTGCTCCGACAGAATCGGTCGGGCGGCGAGAAGCGCACGCGGGCGATCGTCATCTACCCGATGAACGCGCTGGCCAACAGCCAGGAGGAGGAGCTCAAGAAGTACTTCGCCAACGTCGAGGGACCCGCCCCCGTCACCTTCGCCCGCTACACCGGGCAGGAGGACGCGGAGAAGCGGCGCGCCATCGCGGACGGCCCGCCGGACATCCTGCTCACCAACTTCATGATGCTCGAGCTGCTGATGACCCGGCAGGACGAGCTCGACCGCAAGGTGATCTCCAACTGCCGGGGGCTCGACTTCCTGGTGCTGGACGAGCTGCACACCTACCGCGGGCGACAGGGGGCCGACGTGGCGCTCCTGGTCCGCCGCGTCCGCGAGCAGCTCGCCCCCAGGAAGCTCCAGTGCGTGGGCACCTCGGCGACCATGGCGAGCGGCGGCTCCGCCGAGGATCGGAACCAGGTCGTCGCCGAGGTCGCCTCAAAGCTCTTCGCGGTTCCCATTCCGGCGTCCAGCGTAATCGGGGAGACGCTCGACCGGAGCACCGACGCCAGCCTGGACGAGGCCGGGCTCCTGGCCGCGCTGCCGCGGGCCATCGACGCGGGCCTCAAGGCCAGCGTCACCGACGCCGAGCTGCGCAAGAACCCGCTCGCCATCTGGGTGGAGACGCGACTCGGCATCCAGTGGAACGAGGTAGACCAGAGGTGGCAACGGGCCCAGCCGCTCGCGGTGTCGGAGGCCGTGGAACTGCTCGCCCGCGACAGCGGCCGTGACGCCGACGCATGCCGCAAGGCCCTGCGCGAGCTGCTCCTCGTCTCCAGCGTCCCAGAGGCCCAGCGGACCGGCAAGCCGGGCGCGAGCGAGCGAAGCTTCTTCGCCTTCAAGCTCCACCAGTTCATCTCCGGGGCAGGCCACGCCTACGTGACCCTGGAGAAGCCCGGCCAGCGCACCGTCACCGTGGAGGGCCAGGTCTTCCTGCCCGGGCACGAGGGCAAGCGGCTGTACGCGGTCCACTTCTGCCGCAAGTGTGGCCAGGAGTACCACCCGGTTCGCCTGGAGCCCGAGGCCGGAGCAAGGCGCTTCTGGGCTCGCGACATCGACGACGCGCCCATCCGCAAGGACCCCGAGGAATCGCCGGCGGGCAGGGCCCCGCCGAAGGTCGCCGACGAGGCTCCGGACGACCCCGTCGAGTTCGGGTTCCTGACCCTGAGCCCGACCGACGGCGACTTCGACTTCACCAACCGAGAGGAAGACTACCCGGAGGCCTGGCTCGAGCCGGACCCCAAGGGGACCCTCCGGCTGAAGCGCCACTACCGCGAGTACCGGGCGCAGGAGTTCCTCGTCGAGCCGGACGGACGTGCGGGCTCGGGCCTGCGCGCCTGGTTCCTTCCGGGCAAGTTCCGCTTCTGTCTGCGCTGCCGGGACATCCAGGGCTCCGCCGCCCGCGACCGGAACCGCCTGGCCTCGCTCTCGGCCGAAGGGCGAAGCTCCGCCACCACGGTACTCACCGCCAGCGCCTTGCGCTGGATGCACGGTGGGCGATCGGGCCTGGAGCCGTTCAAGCGCAAGCTGCTGGGCTTCACGGACAATCGCCAGGACGCCGCCCTCCAGGCGGGCCACTTCAACGACTTCCTCTTCGTGAGCCTGCTCCGCGCCGGCTTCCTGGGGGCGCTCGAGGCGGCGGGCCCGGCCGGCCTGCGGGCCGAGCAGCTCGGCGAGGCGCAGCAGCGGGCGCTGGGCTTCGACGCCAGGAACCCGGAGATCCGCGCCGAGTGGCTGCTCGACCCTGCCCTGCGCGGCATCAACCTGGAGGACGCCGAGCGAACGCTGCGCGACGTGCTCGCCTACCGGGTCTGGTTCGACCAGCGGCGCGGCTGGCGCTACACCAACCCCAACCTGGAAGAGCTGGGGCTTCTCGCCATCGACTACCGCGGCATGGAGGAGCTGACCACCGACGAGAAGCTCTTCGCCGGTGCCCCCGACGTCCTGAAGTACGCGAAGCCCGAGGTCCGGGCCCGGGTCTACGACGCGCTCTTCGATCACCTGCGCCAGTGGATGGCCATCAAGAGCCAGGTGCTGGAGCAGACCGGAGTGGAGCAGCTTCTCGGGCGCTCCAGCTCCCGCCTGCGTGCCCCCTGGGGCTTCGGCCAGGGGGAGCAGCCCCGCCGCTCGCGCTGGCTCTTCGTGGCGCCGCCCTCGCGCGGCTCGGTCTCGCTGCGGGACGAGGAGCTGATCGCCCGGGGCGGTGCGCGCTCCGCGCTGGGCAAGACCCTGCGGGACTCGGAACTGTGGGGCTCGTCGGCCGTGCGGGCCATGAAGACGAAGGACTTCGACGACCTGGTCCTGGCGCTGCTGTCGGCCGCCAAGGAGCTCGGCATCGTGACGCTGGAGGTGACCCCCTTCGACGACCAGAAGGGCTGGCGACTCGTCGACTCGGCCATCGTCTTCCGCAAGGCCACGCCCGAGGAGCAGGCCAAGGTCGACCGGCCGGCCAACGCCTTCTTCAAGGCGCTCTATGGAGGCCTCGCCCAGCTGCTCCGGCTCCCGGGCCATCCGCTCTTCGGCTTCGAGGCCCGCGAGCACACCGCCCAGGTCGAGAACGAGAAGCGGCAGGTGCGGGAGAAACGCTTCCGCTACGGCGAAAAGGAGCAGGAGGAGCTGGCCAACGGCGAGGGCGGCCTGCGGGAGCTCGGCGAGACGAGCCGCTTCCTGCCGGTGCTCTTCTGCTCGCCCACCATGGAGCTGGGCGTGGACATCTCCGCGCTCAACGCCGTCTACCTCCGCAACATCCCGCCGACGCCCGCCAACTACGCCCAGCGCAGCGGCCGCGCCGGCCGCAGCGGCCAGGCCGCGCTGGTGCTCACCTACTGCGCCGCCCTGAGCCCCCACGATCAGTACTTCTTCCGGGACCCCAAGCAGATGGTCCACGGCGTCGTGCGCCCGCCGCTGCTCGACCTCGCCAACCAGGAGCTGGTGGAGAGCCACCTCCAGGCGGTCTGGCTTGCCTGCACGCAGGAGCCCCTGGATCAGTCCATCGCCAACCTGCTGGTCCTGGACGACCGCGAGCGGCCGCTCCGCCCCGAGGTCCGCGGGCCCATGGACCGGCCCGCCGTCGTGCAGGAGGCCACGGCCCGGATCGCCGCGGTGCTCGACCTGCTGCAGGACGCGCTCACCAAGGACGCGGCCCCCTGGTACCCGGGTCGGGACGCCTTCGCGGCCGAGGTCTCGGGGAGCGCGCTGCGCCGGTTCGACGAGGCCTTCGACCGCTGGCGCGACCTGCTCCTCGCCGCCGAGACGCAGATGGCCGCCGCCAACGCGATCCTCAGCAGCCACACGGCGCGCCCCGAGGAGAAGCGCCCGGCCAAGAGCCGGTACCTCCAGGCGCTCGACCAGATGACCCTCTTGAAGCAGGGGACCAACAGCCTCTCGAGCGACTTCTACACCTACCGCTACCTCGCCACCGAGGGCTTCCTCCCGGGCTACAACTTCCCGCGGCTGCCTCTCATGGCCTACGTGCCCGCCTCCACGGACGGGTCCGGGGGCAAGCAGACCTTCCTCCAGCGGCCGCGGTTCCTGGCCCTCTCCGAGTTCGGCCCGCGGAGCCTCGTCTACCACGAGGGGCGCGCCTACCGCGTGGAGCGTGCCATGCTGTCGCTTTCCGGGGTCGACTCGACCACGTCGACGGCCGAGCTGCCCACCAAGTCGGTGCGGATCTGTCGGGTATGCGGCGGCGGTCACTTCACGCCCGAGCGCTCCACCTGCCACGCCTGCGGGGCCTCCCTGGGCGACGCCGAGCTGGTGAACAACGTCTTCCGCATCGAGAACGTGGCCACGCGCCAGGCCGAGCGCATCACCGCCAACGACGAGGAGCGCCAGCGGCAAGGCTTCGAGCTCCAGACCACCTTCGAGTGGGCGGAGCGCGACGGCCGGGTCGACGTTCGCAATGGCGTGGCCTCGGACGAGGGCGGCGACATCCTGCGCCTGGCCTACGGCCCGGGCGCGACCATCACCCGGCTCAACAAGGGACTCCGCCGTCGGGCCAACAAGCGGCAGCTCGGCTTCCGCATCGACCCGGTCTCTGGTTACTGGGCCAAGAACGAAGACGAGGACGAGGAGGTCTCCGATCCGACCAAGGCCGCCCGCCAGTGGATCGTCCCCAGCGTCGAGGACCACAAGAACGCGCTCCTCGTCCAGGCCGTGGAGCCCGGCCTGGAGCAGGGGACGCTGACCACCCTGCAGCACGCCTTCGTGCGCGGCATCGAGGCGGTCTTCCAGCTCGAGGAGGGGGAAATCCTGGCTGAACCCATGCCCTCGAAGGACGCCCGGAACGGCTTCCTGATCTACGAGGCCACCGAGGGCGGAGCCGGCGTGCTCACGCGCCTCGTCGCCGAGCCGGCCATCGTTCAGGACATCGCGCTTGCGGCGCTGCGGATCATGCACTTCGACATGCAGAACGGCCTCCCCTCCGAGGCTACCCTCCTGCTCGACGAGGCGGGGACCGCCTGCGTCGCCGCCTGCTACCGCTGCCTCATGTCCTACTTCAACCAGCCGGACCACGAGGCCCTCGACCGGCGAGATCCGAAAGCCCGGGCGTTGCTGTTCCGCCTGGCACATGCCCACACCAGCGGGCTCGTGGGGACGGAGGAAGCCGTCAGCACGCCCTTGGCGCCGCCTCCCGCCGCGGCCGACGGCCCCCTGGGCCGCTGGCTCGCCGGGGCCGCGGCCCGGGGCCTGCCTCGCCCCGACGCGCAGCCCCTCGTCGACGGCGGGGCCACCCTGCCGCTCGTGTGGCGGGAGAGCTATGCCGCCGCCGCCGTCGGGCCGCTCGACGAGGCCACCGCCGGCCGGGTCCGCGACCTCGGCTTCGACCTCGTCCGCTTCGGCGAGGACGAGGCTTCGTGGGCGGAGCCGTTCGCCACCCTCGCCAGGCTTCTCGGACCATGACCACGCCCCAGCTCCCCTTCACACCTGGCAGCCTGGTCCGCGCGCGGGGGCGCGAGTGGATCGTGCTCGCCGGCAGCGACGCCGAGACGCTGAAGCTCCGTCCCATCTCCGGCTCCGAGGAGGACCAGGCGGTCATCCACCTCCCGCTGGAGGTGGAGCCGGTCACCGGCGCCACCTTCCCGCGCCCCCCAACCG
>JAKAEO010000187.1 GCA_021818285.1 Myxococcales bacterium | reverse complement strand
AGCCGGGCCAGCCAGCCGCCCAGCCAGAGCCACTGGAGGGCGCCGGCGGCGAGGAAGGGGCCGAAGGGAACGGCGTTCTTCGGGGGGACCCAGTCGTCGTCGGTCGTGGTCGGTGTCGGGGTCGCGGTCGGAGGCGGAGCACCCTCCCCTTTCGGCAGCCTTCCGGTCGCGGCCAGGGCCAGCCCGATCACCGTCCCCTCGATCGAGGCCAGCAGGATCACCGGCAGGAGCGCCTTCACGCCCAGCCAGGCGCCGATCCCGGCGAGCAGCCAGACGTCGCCGAAGCCCAGCGCCTCGCGGTGGAACACCTTCTCGCCCACCAGGGCCACCGCCGCGAAGGCGGCGAAGCCGACGCCGGCGCCCCAGTAGGCCTCGCGGAAGGACCCCGCGGCCGTCACCCCGAGCGCCGACAGCGCCAGCCCACCGGCGATCAGCGGCCAGGTGAGGGCGTGGGGCAGGAGCCAGGTGTCGAGGTCGACGAGCGCCAGCGCGAGCAGCAGCGCGACCAGGGCCAGCTCGGCCGGCGCGGCGGGCGACCAGCCGTGGCGCGACAGCGCCAGCCAGGCGGCCCCCGCCCCGGCCAGCTCCACCAGCGGGTAGCGGACGGAGATGGGGGCGCGGCAGGAGCGGCAGCGGCCCCGCAGCAGCAGCCAGGAGAGCACCGGGACGTTGTCGGTGGCGGCGATGGGCGCCAGGCACCTCGGGCAGCGCGACCGGGGGCGAACGATGGACAGCCCGGCGGGGACGCGGGCGACGACGACGTTCAGGAAGCTGCCGATCGCCGCGCCGAGCGCGACCGCCCAGGCGACGACGAGGGCGTGGGGGATTCCGGGGAGGTCGGCCACCGGCCGCCACACTACCCGCTCGACGGCGCCGACGGAATTCCCCGCCGGCCGGCGGGGCGTCCGCCTCGCCAGCGGGGCGCGGCTCCACTAAGCTGCCGCCCGATGCCCGAACCGCGCCGCGCCCACCTCCTCCCGGTGGCGGGGATCCTGCTCCTCGGCCTCCTCGCCTACTCGAACTCCCTGCGCGGCGACTTCGTCTTCGACGACCTCCGGCAGATCCGGGACAACCCGGTGATCCGCGACCTGGGGAAGTTCCTCTGGAGCGGCGCCGGCTACCGGTTCAGCCCGAACCGCTTCGTCGCCTACCTCACCTTCGCCCTGAACTACCGGTTCGGCGGCCTGGCGGTCTTCGGCTGGCACGCGGTCAACCTGGCCATCCACCTGGCGAACGCCCTGGTGCTCTACGCGCTGGTGGTCTCGGCTTTCCGGGCGCCGCGCATCGCCGGGTCGGGGCTCGCCGCGTCGGCCCGCGCCGTGGCCTTCTCCGCCGCCGCCCTCTTCGTCACCCACCCGCTGCAGACGCAGGCGGTGAGCTACGTGGTCCAGCGGCTCACCTCGCTGGCGGCCCTCTTCTACCTCCTCGCGATGCTCCTCTACCTCCGCTGGCGGCTGCTGCAGGAGGCCGGCGGCCGCGGCCCGCTCCGCGCCGCGACCTACCTGGGGGCGGTCGCCGCCGCCCTGCTGGCGGTGCGGACCAAGGAGATCGCCTTCACCCTGCCGGCGGCGGCCCTGCTCCTCGAGGCCGCGCTCTTCGGCCGGCCGGACCGGCGGCGGCTCCTGGCGATGGTCCCCTTCGCCGCGGCGGCGCTCTGGATCCCGGCGACGCTGCTCCTCCAGCAGCGGACGTCGGGCCACCTGCTCTCGGACGTCGATGCCGTCAGCCGACTTCAGGCCACCGGCGTGAGCCGGCTCGACTACCTGCGGACCCAGCTCGTCGTGGTGGCGCGCTACCTCCGGTTGCTCGCCTGGCCCACCGGTCAGGACGCCGACCCCGACCTCCGCCTGGTGCTCTCCCTGCGGGAACCGGGGGTGTTCCCGGCGCTGCTCCTGCACCTCGGGCTGCTCGGCGCCGCCGCGTGGGCCTGGCGCCGGACCTCACCCGGGGCGGCCCGCCCCCTCGACCCGGCGGCGCGCCTCGCCGCGGCCGGCATCCTCTTCTTCTACGTGGCGCTCTCGGTGGAGTCGAGCCTCGTCCCCATCGCCGACCTCATGTTCGAGCACCGGGCCTACCTGCCCTCGGCCGGCTTCTTCGCCGCGGTTGCGGTGACCGCCGCCCTCGCGCTCCGCGCGCTGCGGCCCTCCAGGTCCCCCGGCCGGGTGCTCGTCGCGCTGGCGCTCGCCTGCGCGCTCCCGCTGGGCTTCGCCACCTTGCTGCGCAACCGCGTCTGGTGGACCGAGATCGCCTTCTGGACCGACGTGGCCGCCAGGTCACCGGCAAAGGCGCGCGCGCGCTTCAACCTCGCCACCGCGCTGGTCCAGCGCGGACGGGAGGAGGACGGCGTCCTCGAGCTCCGGCGGACGCTGGCCATCGACCCGGGCTGGACCGAGGCGCGCATCCAGCTGGGCGGGGTGCTGATGCTGCTCGGGCGCTACCCCGAGGCCGAGCCGGAGCTGCGGCGCGCCGTGACCGAGAAGCCCGCCGAGCCGGAGGCGCTCTTCGACCTCGCGGAGCTCCTGTGGCGGACCGGGCGGCGCGAGGAGGCGAGGGACTGGTACCGGCGCTTCCTCGGCGTCGCGCCCCCCGAGCTGGACCGGCTGCGCCGGATCGCCGAGGCCAGGACCCGGGTCAGCCGCTGACCGGCGCCGCCTCGCCCGGGCCGCTCGCGGCCGGCTGCTCCTTCAGCCGGCGCAGGAAGAAGTCCTCGAGGGTCTCGCGGTGCGGCGTGAAGCTGAGCAGCCTGCCGCCGCCGCGGGCGAGCGCGCCCACCGCCTCCTGCGCGGCCTCCTCCCCGTCGAAGAGTGCCGTCACCTGCTCGCCGTCCCGGGAGATCACCCGTCCGCCGGCGAGCGCCGCCTCTCCGCCCGCCCCCGCGACGGCCGTGACCTCCACCGCCTGCACCCGGGGCGACAGCAGCTCGCCGAGCCGCCCCACGTCGCGCAGCCGTCCGCCGATGACGATGCCGACCCTGTCGCACAGGGTCTCGACGTCGGGGAGGATGTGGGTGGAGAAGAAGACGGTCTTGCCCCGCGCTCGCAGCTCGAGGATGAGGTCGCGGACCTCGCGCCGCCCGTTGGGGTCGAGGCCGCTCATCGGCTCGTCGAGGACCACCACGGCCGGGTCGGCCACCAGCGCCTGGGCCAGGCCGAGCCGCTGCTGCATCCCCTTCGAGTACTTCCGGACCTGGCGGCCGGCGGCGTCGGCGAGGCCGACCAGGCCGAGCAGTTCGTCGCAGCGCCGCCTCCGGTCCGCGGAGGCCACCCCGGCCAGGGTCGCGAAGAGCTGCATCGCCTCCGCGCCGGTGAGGAACTCGTGGAAGGCCGGGTGCTCCGGCAGGTAGCCGCACCGGGCCTTGGCCTCCGCCGAGGGGATGGGGGCGTCGAAGAGGAAGGCGCGACCCCGCGTGGGGAAGATGAGCCCCATGAGCATCTTGATGGTGGTGGTCTTGCCGGCGCCGTTCGGGCCGACGAACCCGAAGATCTCCCCCTCGGGGACCGAGAGCGTGAGGTCGGACACGGCCTCGACGCGGCGCCGCCGCACGCCCACCTCGAAGGTCTTCGAGAGCCCCTCGGTCCGGAGGATCATGGAGGCCGATCCTGGGGGCAGCCCCACCCGATGTCAAAGCCGCGGCCGGCCCCGATCCGGGCCCGGGGCCGCGAAGAGCTGACGATCTTCGTCATCCCACACCGGCGCCCCGGACGCTTCTCGTCACGGACCACGATCGCGGCACACCCTGTTTCCGAATACTTGCGTCCGTTCCCGGCCGTGCGACGCTGGCATCCCGCCTGCACGAGTGCCTCGCAGGACATCCGCAACACCTACCGGAGGCTACATGAAGAAGGTCAAGGGCTTCACCCTCATCGAGCTCATGATCGTGGTCGCCATCATCGGCATCCTGGCTGCGATCGCCATCCCGAATTTCCTCAAGTACCAGCTCCGCGCCAAGTTCGGCGAGCTGCCCACCTCCGTGAACGGCCTCTTCAAGGCCGAGGAGTCTCTCCGCCAGTCCGAGCGCGCCGTCCCCTCCGGCGCCAACGCGGGCAAGACGGGACAGTACGCGGCGCTCCAGGTCCCGGCCACGTGCGTCCCTGGAACCACGAAGAACCACTGGATCGCTGCCGATCGTACCAATGCTTCGGCGATCGACTGGGTGATGGAGGGCGACACCTACGGCTGCTACGACTCGGTCATCACCGGGACCAACAACACCAATCTCGCGCTCTCCGGCAGCTCGGACATCGACGGCGACACGGTGATCGCGTGCGTCGCGCTGTTCTCGACCCAGGCGACCGACGCGGCCACGGCCGGTACCGCGACCTGCCGCAATGGCACCGCGCGCCCCGCCGCGACAGCCGACCCGCTGGGCTCGGTCATCCGGGTCACCGGCGACAACGTCTTCTAGCCACCGTCCCGGCTTCGCGTAGAATCCAGGGCCGCCCGGGAGGACCGGGCGGCCCTTGCCTTTCCCATGCGCCGGCTCCTCCTCGCCCCCGCCGTGCTGGCCCTCGCGGCCGCGACCGCCCTCACGGCCCGGCGGATGGAGGTGGGGGCGGACCAGCCCTACGACATCGCCGTCCTCCCCCGCGCCGCTCCACTGCGCTGGATGTCGCTCGGCCACCCCACGCTGGCCGCGAACCTGCTCTGGCTGCGCGCCGTCCAGTACATCGGCGAGCCGCGGGCCGACCGCCGGGGCTGGGAGAAGCTCTACCCGGTGGTGGACGTGATCACCGACCTGGACCCGCGCCACGGCTACGCCTACCAGGTGGCGGGGGTGATCCTGGGGGGCGTGGGGCGGGTGGCGGAGTCGAACGCCATCCTGGAGAAGGGGATGCGCAACGTGCCGGACCGGTACGTGCTCCCGCTGATCCGGGCCTTCAACGCCTTCTACTACCAGGACGACTGGGCGGCGGCCGGCCGCTTCGCCGAGGCGGCGGCGCGGGCCCCGGGCGCGCCGGCGCACGTCCGGGCCACCGCCCTGGCCTTCGACGTGAAGGGGCGGCGGGCCGACCGGGCCGTCGCCTTCCTCACCGAGATGCGGGCCGAGGCGCAGGACGACGACTCCCGGAAGGCCATCGACGAGCAGCTCCGCCAGGCCCGCATCGAGGCGGCGGCCGAGCCCGTCGACGAGGCGCTCGCCCGGTACCGGCGCGACCACGGCCTCGACCCGCTGTGGCTGGGCCGGCTGGTGGACGAGGGCTACCTCCCGGCGATCCCCGCGGACCCGGCCGGAGGCCACTGGGTCGTCGGCGACGGCGGCCGCGTCCACTCCTCGGTCCAGCCCTTCCGCTTCCGCCCGGCCCCGCGCCACGACCAGCTCCCCCCGGAGCCGCGCATCCAGGACTCCCAGCGATGACCCTCCGCCCCGCCGCCGCCGTCGCCGCCCTCACCTTCCGCGAGGTGCTGCGGCGCAAGGTCCAGGTGAACCTCCTCCTCTTCGGCGCGGTGCTCATCGCCGGGAGCTTCCTGGTCTCGGAGCTGACCATCGGGGAGATGCACCGGATCCTCGCCGACCTGGGGCTGTCGGCGATGCAGCTCATCGGCACCCTGGTCGCGGTCTTCGTCGGCTCCTCGCTGGTGGCCGGGGACGTCGAGCGGCGCGTGCTCTACCCGCTCATCGCCAAGCCGGTCTCGCGGACCCAGTACCTGCTGGGCCGCTACCTGGGGCTGGCGGCGGCGCTGATCGTGAACCTGGCCGTCATGGCCGCGGTGCTCGCGGCGGTGCTGGTCCTCGAGTCCCGCTCGCTGCGCCCCCTCGACGCCTCGCTCGCCGCGGCCGCGGCCCTCCAGGGCGTCCAGTTCCTGGCCGTCGGCGCGGTGGCGGTGCTCTTCTCGGCGATCACCACCACCACCCTCGCCGCCACCTTCTCGCTCGCCATCGCCGTCGCCGGCCAGCTCACCAACCAGATGCGGGCCCTCTGGCAGGGGCCGGCCACCTGGCTGCCGCGCGCGCTCTGGTACCTCCTGCCCAACCTCGGCGCCCTGAACGCCAACGACGCGGTGATCTACCGGACGCCCCCGCCGGCCTCGACCTGGGTGGCCGCGCTCTACGGCCTGCTCTACGCCGCGACGGCCGTGGTGCTCGCCGCCCTGGTGTTCGAGCGGCGCGATCTCCGCTAGGGATCCGTCGGGGACCCCGGCGGCGCCCCTGTGCATCTTTTGCCGTGTCGGTCACTCGCTGCATGTGGGGAACGGGCTCCCACCGGGCGCCGGCGCCGCAACCCCACGTATCGACTGGGCAACCGGCGCGGGCCGGGCGGTCCCGCCGAGCCCGCCGCTTGCACGGAACCGCCCGGGAGGTCCGCTTGGTCCGCACGCTCCGAGGTCGCCGCGGCTTCACCCTGCTCGAGGTCACCGTCACCGTGGCCATCGCCGTCATCATCACCGCCCTGGCCTACACCTCGCTGTGGCGGCTGCGGCCCCGGGCCCAGCTCGC
>JAKAEO010000186.1 GCA_021818285.1 Myxococcales bacterium | reverse complement strand
GTCAAACGTGGGAGCCGCGTGGTAGAAGGCCCGATGGCCCGCATCCACCTGCTCCCGCCCGGCCTGGTGAACCAGATCGCCGCCGGCGAGGTGGTGGAGCGCCCCGCGTCGGTGGTGAAGGAGCTCACCGAGAACGCGGTGGACGCCGGCGCCCACGCCGTCCAGGTGGACATCGAGGGCGGGGGCCTGGCGCTGGTCCGGGTGGCGGACGACGGCACCGGGATGGGGCCCGAGGACGCGCGGCTGTCGCTGGAGCGCCACGCCACCTCCAAGCTGGCGGACGCGGCCGCGCTCGCGGCCATCGCGACGATGGGCTTCCGCGGCGAGGCGCTGCCGGCCATCGCCTCGGTGTCGCGCCTCCGCATCGACACCTGCGCCGGCGACGGCGGCGACGGGACCCGCGTCGCCGTGGAGGGCGGCCGGGTGGTGGAGGAGGGGCCGGTGGCGCGCGCCCGCGGGACCACCGTCGAGGTGCGAGACCTGTTCTTCAACACCCCGGCCCGGCGAAAGTTCATGCGGGCGCCGCCCACCGAGGCGGGCCAGGTCACCGAGGCGGTGGTCCGGCTGCTGCTCGCCAACCCCGGCGTCGGCTTCACGCTCCGGTCGGGCGGCCGGCTGGTGGTGGCCTCCCCGGCGGGCGCGCCGCTCGCCGAGCGGGCGGGCGCCGCCATCGGCCGCGAGGCGGCGCGCAAGCTGGTGGAGCTGTCCGGCCGGCGCGGCGAGGTCCGGGTGCGCGCGCTGCTCACCTCGCCCGACCACTCCGAGGCCACCGGGCGCGGCCTCTACCTCTTCGTGAACGGCCGGTTCGTCCGCGACCGCGCCACCACCTACGCGCTGCTCCGCGCCTACGCCGAGAGCCTGCCCACCGGGCGCTGGCCGGCGGGCGTGCTGTTCGTCGAGCTGCCCCTCGACCGCGTGGACGTGAACGTGCACCCGCAGAAGCTGGAGGTGCGCTTCGCCGACGCCCGATCGGTGCACGACGCGGTCTTCCACGCCGTCGCCGAGGGGCTGAAGACCGCCCCGTGGCTGCGCCACGGCTCGCCCGCGGCGCCGCCCGGGGCGGCCCTGCCGGAGGCGCCGGTGGCGGGCGAGGAGGTGGCGGAGCTGCTGGAGCGGGCCCGGGCGGCGGGCGCGACGGGGGCCACGGCGGTCCCGCCCGATCCCCTCGCCCCGGCCTTCGACTTCCGCCCCGCCGCGGAGCCCGTGCCGGGCTTCACGCCCGCCGCCGCCCCCGGTGCCGGCGGCGGTTACTTCGGGAGCCTGCGCTACGTCGGCCAGCACGCGCGGACCTACCTGCTCTGCGAGGCGCCCGGCGGCGGCCTGGTGATCGTCGACCAGCACGCCTCCCACGAGCGGATCCTCTTCCACCGCCTGCGGGAGGCCTGGCGGGCGCGCCGCATCGCCGTCCAGCCGCTGCTGCTGCCGCAGGTCGTCCAGGTCCCGGCGGCGGCGGCGCGGGCGCTGGAGGGCGGGATCGGGGAGCTGGGCCGCCTGGGGATCGAGGTGGAACCCTTCGGCGGCGAGGCCTTCGCGGTGAAGGGGCTTCCGGCGGCGCTGGCCGGGGTGGAGGCGGCCGCGCTGCTCACCGACCTGGCGCAGCAGCTGGAGCAGGTGGAGCAGGGGAGCGCCGCCGAGGAGGCCTGGCACGACCTGCTCGCGACCATGGCCTGCCACAGCGCCGTCCGCGCCAGCCAGGATCTCTCGGCGGAGGAGGTCCGGGCGCTGCTCGACCAGCTCGACGCCGTGGACTTCAAGGCGCGCTGCCCGCACGGGCGGCCGGTGGTCTTCGAGCTGTCCCTGGCCGAGCTGGAGCGCCGCGTCGGCCGGCGGTAGCGGCCGACGCCGTGGCGCGGCCGCGGGCAAAAAAAATGAAGCGCAACGGGCAGGTCTTGAGAGGTGCGGGGGGGTCCCCTCGACGACCGCGTTGCGCTTCGGGCCGAAGGAGAGCAAAGCGTGGGCCACGGATGGGTATACGGGAAACAGTAATGATGTCCGATGAGTCCGCGGCCAGCCTGGCGCGCTTCCGCAGAGAGTGCGTTTCACGCGTGCAGGGCGGGTTGCAGGAGTGAAATGCAAATACGGCGAGCCAGCAAGGGTGGACGGGGAGAGGGGGCGGTGGCACATTGCCGGCGTGCCCGGCCGCGACCCGCGCTTCCGGCCCTATCGCGTGGCGATGTGGGTCGCCTACTTCGCCGCCGCGCTGCTGGGCATCGGCATCCTGATCTTCAACGTGGCGCGCAACCTCCGCGGCCCGGCGCGCCCCGCGCCGTCGGGTGCGCTGCCGACCCGGGCGGCGCTCCGGCTCTGCCTGGCCGATCTCGAGGGGCTCTACCGCGAGCAGAACCAGCGGGCCTGGGCGCTGGGGACGGAGTTCGAGGGGCCCGATCCGCTCGGCACCTGGAACACCTGGGCGCGCAAGTGGGAGCGAGAGGTGGACGACCTCGGCGACCGCTGCCGGCTCGACGCCTCCGACAAGGGGGAGGGGCACCGCGAGCGCGCCGAGCTGGCCGCGGCGCGGGACGCGATGCTGGCGCTCCACCGGGCCTACCAGGCCCAGGTGAACCGCTTCGCGCAGGAGGAGGGGGACCTGGCCAACGCGGCGGCCGAGGCGCTGGCCCACGCGCGCCAGGCGGTGGGGGAGGTGCGGTAGCTCAGGGGCAGGGCGCGCAGCCGCCGGATTCAGTTGCACCGCCCGCCGGTCTTCTCGACGAACATCCACCGGAAGACCTGCACCTCGTAGTTGGGGGCGGGGGCGCGATAGCACGGCAAGGCGCTGATGGGTCCGAAGCCGTTCGAGACCACCAGCTCGACGAGGTGTGGACCGGCGCCGAAGGGGACTGGCTTGAACAGGTAGGGCGCGACCGGGCGGCGGTTGAGCGGCTGGACCGAGGGCGGCGAGAGGTCCTCGGTGAGGACCGGGCTGGCGGCGCTCCCGCACGCCGGGTCGTAGTCCACGAACCAGCGCGCCGTCGCCACCTCGTCGGTGTTGTCGTCGATCACCGTCGCGCCAATGGTGAACTGGGGCCCGCCCGGGCAGGCCGGATCGTACGGGACCACGCCATCGGCGGTCCCCACGGCGCCGGCCACCGAGGCGACCTCCACCACGATCCGGGGCGGAGTGACGGTGCCGGCGGTCTTGGAGACCTCGGCGAGCGGCTGCGGGATGGGGCAGCCGGCGAGCAGCGGCAGCGCCGCGAGCAGCGAAGCCAGGAAATGTCTCACGGCGACTCCTCCCCGCCGGCGCCGCCCTCTCCGCCGTCCCCGGGAGGCGGCTCGGCGCCCGGCTCGCGCCCCCGCCGCTCCGCCTCCATGCGCTCCAGGTGGCGGAAGACGGTCCGCGGGTCCACGCCCAGCTCCTTGGCGGTCTTGGTCCGGTTGCCGCCGTTCCGCTCCAGCACCTCGTTGATGTAGCGCTTGCGGAACTCCTCGGCGGCCTGGGCCAGCGGGAGCACCGGGGCGAAGCTCTCGGGGCCCAGGTCCAGGTCCTCGGCGGCGACCAGCGGCCGGTCGGCGAGCAGGACCGCCTTCTTCACCCGGTTCTCCAGCTCGCGGATGTTCCCGGGCCAGGCGTACTTGCGCATGGCGACGAGCGCGCCGGGGACGAAGCCCCGGGCCCGCGAGCCGAACTCCCGGGCGTGGCGCTGCAGGAACCAGCGGGCCAGCACCACCACGTCGTCGCCGCGCTCCCGCAGCGGCGGCAGCTGGATCGAGACCACGTGGAGCCGGTAGTAGAGGTCCTCGCGGAAGCGGCCGGCGGCGATCTCCTCCTCCAGGACGCGGTTGGAGGCGGCCAGGACCCGGATGTCCACCGGCTCGGGCCGGGTGTCGCCCACCTTGGTCACCGCCCGCTCCTGGAGGGCGCGCAGCAGCTTGACTTGAAGCGAGAGCGGCATGTCCCCGACCTCGTCGAGGAACAGGGTGCCGCCGCTCGCCGCCTGGAACTTGCCGGGGCGCGACGCCACCGCGCCGGTGAAGGCCCCCTTGGCGTGCCCGAAGAGCTCCGACTCCAGCAGCGACTCGGGGATGGCGCCGCAGTTCACCGCCACGAAGGGGCCCCCGGCGCGCGGGGAGCGACGGTGGATCTCGCGGGCCACCAGCTCCTTGCCGGTGCCGGTCTCGCCCGAGATGAGCACCGAGACGTCGGTGCCGGCCACCTTCTCGATGCGGCGCAGCACCTCGCGCATCGACGGCCCGGTCCCGACGATCTCGCCGTACTGCCGGGTGGCCATCGCCTCCTTGAGGGCGTCGTTCTCGCGGCGCAGCCCCTCCAGGAACATGGCGTTCTGCACCAGCAGCGACGCCTGGGCGGTGAAGACGGTGAGGGCCTCCAGGTCCTTGCCGTCGAAGAGGCTGACGACGCTGTCGTTGCCGAGGTAGAGGACGCCCAGCACGTCCCCCTTCTGCATCAGCGGCGCGCACATCACCGAGCAGAGCTTCAGGTTCACCACCGAGGAGGAGGAGGACCAGTCGGCGTCGTGGAGGGCGTCGGCCACCACCACCGGGCGCCGGGTGTCGCGCACCTTCTGGATGATGGAGTCGGAGACCCGGCCCACCGCGTCCTCGATGTTCTCCCGCGCCAGGTTCCGGGCCGCCTTCACCGAGATCTCCCCGCCGTCGAAGAGGATCAGGAACCCCTTGTCGGCGTGGGTCACCTCCAGCGCGGCGTCGAGCAGCTCGTCGAGCATCCGGTGCAGGTCGCTGGCGGCGAGCAGCCGCTCGGAGAAGCGCACCAGCGAGCGCATCGCCTCGACCCTCCCGTCCGCCGCCGGGGTCACGAGGCGCAGCGGCGGCGGCTCCCCGGCGGTGAAGGCGATCTCGGCCCGGCCCAGGCCGATGCGGTCGCCGTCGGCGAGCCGGGCGGCGGTCTTGCGCCGGCCGTTCACCGTCATCACCGCGCTCCCGTGGCAGGCGGCGTTGTAGTCGCGCCCGTCGAAGTGGATGTGCAGCGCCGTCTCGGGCAGGGCGGGGTCGGCCACCTCGACGTCGTTCTCCGGGCCGCGGCCCAGGCTGGTGATGCGCTTCTGCAGCGCCACGTCGCGCTGGGTTCCGTCGGGGTTGCGGACGCGGAGGAAGGCCATGGGCGTCACCAGTCCCAGGCCAGGGCCAGCGAGACCTGGTCGGCCTTGGGCGAGATCTCGGTCTCCACGCGCGGCACGTAGTTCAGGTGGGCGTCCACCACGCCGTAGGCGTACAGCGCCCAGAAGAGACCGGCCGAGGCGTACTTCACGACGTCCACGGAGGTGAGGTCGCGGCGGACCGAGTCGGTGAAGGGCGGGTGCGAGCAGCCGGTGGTCTGGGAGGGGGCGCAGCGGCGCGAGGTGTCGGAGGCCAGGCGGTTGTGGAGCAGGATGGCGCCGATGTTGGCGGCCCCCAGCACCAGCTCGCCCGCGGCGATGGCCGTTCCCTTGGCCCGCTGGCCGTTCTGGAACTGGCCGGCGCCGAAGGGGACCCAGTTCAGCGCGTAGACCCGCTCCTGCACCTTGACCACCTTGGTGGGCGGGCCGCTGCGGGCCCGCTCCTCGGCGAAGAGCCGCCGCCGGGCTTCCTCCGCCAGCCGTTCCTGCTCCCGCAGGGCGCGCTTCTCCTCGCGCAGCGGACCGAGCTGGGCCTCGTGGGCGCGGCGCACCTCCTCGAAGAACTCGACGATGGCGGGCGGCACCAGGAAGGGGTCGAGCTTGTAGTCGGGGTCCTCGGAGAGCAGGGACACGAAGGCGGCCCGGGCCTGGGCCTTGTCCCCGAGGTGCCACTCGCAGATGCCGAGGATGCGCCAGGCGGTCACCGCGTCCTGCTCGGGCGGCTTGGGGTGGTCGGCGAGGTACTGGCGCACGATGGCGGCGGCGTCGGCCCAGGCGCCGAACTCGAAGCGGGCGTTGGCCCGCCGCAGGTCCGGGTGCAGCGCGCCGGGGACCTGGGCGGCGGCGACGGCGGGCAGGAGCAGGGCGGAGGCGAGCAGGGCGCAGGCCAGGGCGGATCGGATCACGGCTTCACCTCGGACTCGCCGGCCACCACGGTGAGCTCGGTGCCCGCCCGGATGCGTGCGCTGGTGACGAAGGGCGGACGCCCCTCCTGCTCGATGCGGATCTCGGCCTGGCCCTCGTACGGGCTTTCGCCGCCCGGCGGGAGCGGCACGGGGATGGCGTTGCGCTGCGACTCGCCCGCCGTCCCGGCCGCCCGCCCGTTCACGAAGACGCGCGCCCCGGGGTCGGCCTGCACCCGGAGCAGCGCCGGCAGCGGCTGCAGCGGGACCCGCAGCTCGAAGGGGTCGGGGAGCTTCTCGCCGGCCGAGAAGTCGCGCACGAAGGGGGCGCAGCAGGGGTGCTCGATCTGGAGCCGGTGCGGGCGCGTGGTGTCGAGGTCCAGCCGGACCTCCTGCGCGTCGCGCGCCACCTCCACGCCGTCCAGCAGGGCGCGCTGGGCGTAGGGCCGGACGTAGATCGAGAGGTGCGCCGGGGCCGCGGCGGAGGGCCGGAGGGCGGGCCGCGGCTCGGGCGCCGCGGCGTGGGGCGGGGTCGCGGCGGCGGGAC
>JAKAEO010000185.1 GCA_021818285.1 Myxococcales bacterium | reverse complement strand
CCGCCCGGCGCCGGGGCGGCCGGGGCGGCGGGAGCGGCGGCCGCCGGCGCGGCCGGCCGGGACGGGGCCAGCAGCCGCGCCGTCCGGTGCAGCTCCTCCAGCGCCGGATCGACCGCCTTCAGCGCCTCGGCGGCGTCGCCGGCGTGGGGCGAGGCCGACTGGGCGGTGAGGCGCAGCCGCTCGCGCGCCTGCCGCAGCGCCTCCTGCCCCTTCTCCAGGAGCTGCCGCGCCTCGAAGAAGCCCGACTCCGCCCGCAGCGCCCGGAGATCCTCGCGCTGCGCCGCGCTGATGCCGGGGAGCCGCTCGGCGCGGGCCACGAAGCCCGTGCCCCGCTCCAGCAGCTCCGGCTTGCCGGTGGCGATGTCGTCGCGGGCCCAGCGCGCCAGCAGGTCGTAGAGCGCCTGGTCGAGGCTGGCCCGGTCGTCGAAGGCCTGCTCGGGCGGGAGCGCCGCGCCGGGCGGCGCCGCGAAGGAGGCGTAGGCCTCGGCCAGCGCCGGGTCGTCGGGCTTGAAGGCGCTGCGCCCGACCGGCGCCAGGATCCCCTTCTTCACCGAGACCCGGCCGTCCTCCACCACCAGGAAGAACTGGCGCGCGTTGCGCTCCGAGAGCAGGTAGACCGAGAGCCCGGCCAGCACCACGATGGCGAGCCAGGCGACCAGCTTGCGGGCGGCGCCGCCGCGCTCCCCGCCGCTCACCGGACCCCCCGCAGTACCCCGACGTAGGGGAGGTTCCGGTGGCGCTCCTCGTGGTCGAGCCCGTAGCCGACCACGAACTCGTCGCCGATGACGAAGCCGCGGTAGTCGAGGGGGATGCGCACCCGGGCCCGGGAGGGCTTCTCCAGGAGCGCGCAGACCTTGAGGCTGGCGGGGCGGTGGGCCGAGAGCACGTCGAGCAGCCGCCGCATGGTGAGGCCGGTGTCGAGGATGTCCTCCACCAGCACCACGTGGCGCCCCTCCACCGGCCGCTGGAGGTCGCGGGTGATGCGCACCTCCCCGGTGGTGGTGGTCCCCTCGTAGGAGGTGGCGCCCACGAAGTCCACCTCCAGCGGGAGGTCCACCGCCCGGCACAGGTCGGCGAGGAAGACGAAGCTGCCCTTCAGCACTCCCACCAGGGTGAGCGGCAGCCCGGCGTGGTCGCGGGCGATCTGGCGGCCCAGCTCCCGCACCCGGTCGCGCAGCTGCCCCTCGGAGAGGAAGATCTCGACGCGGTCGGGGAGCGGTGCGACGGACATGGCCGGGGCAGGCATCCTGCCACCGGGCCGCCGGCCGCCGCAAGGCGGGCGCGCCGGGCCCCTTGTCGCGGGGCGGGCCCCGGCCTAGAACGGGCGGCACCCCGCGCCGCGACGGCGCGGCCCTCCCCGGGGGACCCCGATGATCCGCGCCCTGCCCGCCGCCGCGTCCCTGCTCCTCGCCGTGGCCGCCGGTGCGCCGCCGGAGGCGGCCACCCCGGCCCCGCCGCCCGCCGGCGCCGAGACGCCGCTCGCCGCGCTCCCCTACACGCCGGGGCTCGACCTCTCGGCGATGGACCGCTCGGCCGACCCCTGCGGCGACTTCTACGCCTACGCCTGCGGCGGCTGGCGCAAGGCGAACCCCATCCCGCCCGACCAGGCCAGCTGGAGCGTCTACGGGAAGCTGCAGCGCGACGTGCAGCGCTACCTCTGGGGGCTGCTCGACCGGGCGGCGCGGCCGGCCGCCGGCCGCGGCCCGGCGGAGCGGAAGATCGGCGACGCCTTCGCCGCCTGCATGGACGAGGCGCGGGTGGAGCGGGCCGGGGCCGCGCCGCTGCGGTCCGACCTCCGGGCCGTCGACGGCCTCGCCTCGAAGCGGGGGCTGGCGCCGCTGCTCGGCCGCCTCCACGCCTCCGGCGCGGGCGGCCTCTTCGACTTCGGCAGCCAGCAGTCCTTCGAGGACTCCGGGCAGGTGGTGGCGGTCGCCGCCGCCGGCGGCCTGGGCCTGCCCGACCGCGACCAGTACCTGCTCGAGGACGCCCGCTCCGTCGAGATCCGCCGGCGCTACCGGGAGCACGTGGAGCGGATGCTGGCGCTCTCCGGGCTGCGGCCCGGCGAGGCCCGCCGCGGGGCGGAGACGGTGCTGCGCATCGAGACCGCGCTGGCCCGGGGCTCGCTCACCCGGGTGGAGCGGCGCGACCCGCGCAAGATCTGGCACCGCACGCCGCTCGCGGCCCTGCGGGCGCTGACGCCGGCCTTCCGCTGGGACGACTACCTGCGGGCGGTCGGCGCCCCGAGGGCCGCCTGGCTCGACGTCACCGAGCCGGAGTTCTTCCGGACGGTGGAGGCGCAGCTCGCCCGGGAGCCGCTCTCCGCCTGGAAGGTCTACCTGCGCTGGCACCTGGTCCGGGCGCGCGCGCCGGCCCTCTCCCACGCCTTCGTGAACGAGAGCTTCGCCTTCTACGGCCGGTTCCTGCGCGGCGTGGAGCGGCTGGCGCCCCGCTGGCGCCGCTGCGTCAACGGGGTGGACCGCGACCTCGGCGAGGCCCTGGGCCGGGTCTTCGTGGCCCGGGTCTTCCCGCCGGCGGTGAAGACCGACGCCGTGGAGCTGGTGCGGCGGGTGAAGGCGGCGATGGCCGAGCGGCTCCAGGAGGTGGACTGGATGGGCCCGGCGACGCGCCAGGCGGCGCTGGCGAAGCTCGCGGCGGTGAAGGACAAGGTCGGCTACCCGGCCCGGTGGCGCGACTACTCGGCGCTGCGGATCGACCGGCGCGACCACGCCGGGAACGTGGTCCGGGCCGCGGCCTTCGAGATGCGGCGGCAGCTGCGGAAGATCGGCCGGCCGGTGGACCGCGACGAGTGGCAGATGACGCCGCAGACGGTGAACGCCTACTACGACGCGTCGATGAACGACATGAACTTCCCGGCCGGGGTGCTCCTGCCGCCGCTCTGGGACCCGCGCATGGACCTGGCCCCGGGCTACGGCGACACCGGCGGGACGGTGGGCCACGAGCTGACCCACGGCTTCGACGACGAGGGGCGGCGCTTCGACGCCCGGGGGAACCTGAAGGACTGGTGGACCCCGCAGGACGGCGCCGACTTCGAGCGGCGGGCGCAGTGCATCGTGGACCAGTTCGGCGCCTACCCGGTGGTGGACGAGATCAAGGTGAACTCCCGGCTGACCCTGGGCGAGGACATCGCCGACCTGGGCGGCACCATCCTCGCCTGGATGGCCTGGAAGGAGGCCACCCGCGGGGCGAAGCTCGAGCCCGTCGACGGCCTCACCCCGGCGCAGCGCTTCTTCGTGGGGTACGCCCAGTGGGCCTGCGCCAACGAGCGGCCCGAGGAGCTGCGCCAGCGGGCGCTCACCGACGAGCACTCGCCGCCCCGCTGGCGGGTGGACGGGCCGCTCTCCAACATGCCGGAGTTCGCGCGCGCCTTCGACTGCCGCGCCGGCCAGCCGATGGTCCGGGAGCAGGCCTGCCGCGTCTGGTGACCAGGGAGCCGGTGGAGCTCGCCGCGGCCGCGCCCGCCAAGGTGAACCTGGTGCTCCGGGTCGGCCCGCGCCGGGCCGACGGCTACCACCAGGTGGCGACGCTGCTGGTGCCGCTCGACCTGGGCGACGAGGTGCGGGTGCGGGTGAGCCCGGGCCGGCGCGGCGCGGTGCGCTGCCGGGTCCCGGGTCGGCCCGACCTCGACGGCCCGGGCAACCTGGCGGCGCGGGCCGCCGAGGCCTTCCAGCTCCGCTTCGGGGTGCGCGACCGGATCGCCATCCGCATCGCCAAGCGCATCCCGGTGACCGCCGGGCTGGGCGGCGGCTCCTCCGACGCCGCCGCGGTGCTCCGCTGCCTGGCGCGCGCCTACCGGATCCGGGACCGGGAGGCGCTCGCCGCGGTGGCGCTCGCGATCGGCTCGGACGTCCCCTTCTTCCTCGGGCGCGGCGCGGCCTGGGCCGAGGGGCGCGGGGAACGGCTCACCCCCGTGCGGGTGCCGGCGCTCCACCTCCTCCTCGCCTACCCGGGGGATGCCCGGCTGGCCATCCGCGCCGGCGAGGCCTACGGCTGGCTGGACGAGCTCCGCGGCCGCCGGGCCACCAGCCGGGCGCACGCCGCAAGCATCGGATTTCGCGGCGCTTCGGGCCACGTCCGGCACCGCGGCCGGCACCGCGGCGCGAAGGGAACCGCGCGGCTCGTCCGGGAGCTCGCCGCCCGGCTCCACAACGACCTCGAGGCGCCCTGCCTCGACCGGCGCCCGCCCCTGGAAGAGCTCCGCCGGGCCGTTGTCGGGGCCGGGGCCCTTTCCGCTATCATGTCGGGGAGCGGTCCCACGGTCTTCGGGGTCTTCGCCAGCCGCGGCGCGGCCGAGCGAGCAGCCACCGTCCTCCGCGGAGCTGGCGGGCCGGGGCTCGAGGTCCACGTGGCGCGGACCAGGCAGCGGCTGCCGGGGGTGGCGCCATGGAGATCACCGAGGTCCGCGTCTTCCCGGTGGACGAGGAGAAGCTCAAGGCCTACGTGACCATCACCCTCGACGGCTGCTTCGTGGTGCGCGACCTCAAGGTGATCCAGGGCAGCGGCGGCCTCTTCGTGGCCATGCCGGCGAAGCGGCGCAAGGACGGCACCTTCAAGGACATCGCCCACCCGCTCAACACCGAGACCCGCGAGCGCATGGAGCGGGTGATCCTGGCGGAGTACGAGCGGGAGCGGCGGCGCGGGGCGCCGCTCGACCGGGCCGCCGCCGCCGTCCCGTGAGGCCGGCCGGACACCTCCCCGGCGTCAGCCCGTTCTGGTAGAAGGCGCCATCTCGATCCCGCCACCCGATCCGCCACCGGAGGAACGCACTTCCATGGGCAACGGCAACGGCCACCTGCCGGACTACATGCTCTTCTCGGGCAACTCCAACCGGAAGCTCGCCGAGCAGGTCGCCGCCTTCCTGAAGCGCCCCCTCTCGCAGGCCAAGGTGGGCCGCTTCTCCGACGGCGAGATCCAGGTGGAGATCGGCGAGAACGTCCGGGGCATGGACGCCTACATCATCCAGTCCACCTGCCACGACGCCAACCAGAACCTGATGGAGCTGCTCATCATGACCGACGCGCTGAAGCGGGCGTCGGCCGGCTCCATCTGCGCGGTGATCCCCTACTACGGCTACGCCCGCCAGGACCGCAAGGTGGCGTCGCGCTCGCCCATCACCGCCAAGCTGGTGGCCGACCTCATCGAGGCGGCCGGGGCCACGCGGGTGGTGTCGATGGACATGCACGCCGGCCAGATCCAGGGCTTCTTCAACATCCCCTTCGACCACCTCTACGCGGCGCCGGTGCTGCTCGACCACATGAAGGAGCGCTTCGACGGCCAGTCGGAGGACGTGGTGGTGGTCTCGCCCGACGCCGGCGGCGTGGAGCGGGCCCGCGCCTACTCCAAGCGGCTCGGCGCCCAGCTCGGCATCGTCGACAAGCGGCGGGTGAAGGCCAACGTGGCCGAGGTGCTGAACGTCATCGGCGACGTGCAGGGCAAGGTGACGGTGCTGCTCGACGACATGATCGACACCGCCGGCACCCTGACCCAGGCGGCCAACGCCCTCATCGACAAGGGCGCGGCCAAGGTCTACGCCTACGCCACCCACGCGGTGCTCTCCGGGCCGGCGGTGGAGCGCATCACCCGGAGCCCCATCGAGGAGGTGGTGGTGACCGACACCATCCCGCTCGCCCCGGCGGCGGCCGCCTGCGGCAAGATCCGGCAGCTGGGCGTGGCCCGGCTCCTCGGCGAGGCCATCAAGCGCATCCACCAGGCCGACTCGCTCTCCAGCCTGTTCGTGTGAGCGGCGCGCCGCGGGGTCGCGACGCGGGAGGTTCCGCCCCGTGGCTCCCCCCTCGCCCCTCCCCGGGGAGGGCCCGCTTGACCTCCCGGGCCGATTCCGCTAGATCCCGCGCTCCCTTGGGCTCCCGTCTCGGGCCCGAGGAAGACCCAGGGCCGGAGCGTTCCGCGACCGTCCCCTCGTCCGCGCCTCGCGGCGAGTCCACTGGGAGGAACGAATGTCGACCTCTGCCGTCCTCTCCGCCGAGAAGCGCGACCAGAAGGGCAAGGGCCCCGCGCGGCGGCTCCGCCAGAAGGCGCTGATCCCCGCCGTGGTCTACGGCCTGGACAAGGCCCCCAGCCACCTCGCCGTCGATCCCAAGGCGCTCGAGAAGGCGATCGCGACGCCGCACCGGTTCAACACCCTGCTCACCCTGAAGACCGCCGACGGCGAGAAGCTGGTGCTCTTCAAGGACTACCAGGTCGATCCGGTGAGCCGGGAGCTGCTCCACGCCGACTTCCTCGAGGTGACCCTCGACAAGCCGGTGAAGGTGGAGGTGCCGGTGGTCACCACCGGCAAGGCCGAGGGCGTCACCGCCGGCGGCATCCTCTCGATCGCCGCCCACGAGGTGGTGCTCGAGGCGCTGCCCGGGAAGATCCCCGCCCGGATCGAGGTGGACGTCACCCCCATCAAGATCGGCGGCTCGATGCACATCTCCGAGGTGAAGGCCCCGGAGGGCTGCAAGATCAAGTTCGCCACCGACTACGTGGTGGCCTTCGTCGCCGTGCCCGAGAAGGAGGAGGTGGTGGCCCCGGTCGCCGCCGTCCCGGGTGCCGAGGGTGCGGCCGCCGCGGCCGCTCCGGGCGCCGCTCCGGGTGC
>JAKAEO010000184.1 GCA_021818285.1 Myxococcales bacterium | reverse complement strand
CGCCGGCTCGCCGCCGGCTACCTCGTCCAGGTGCGGCTCCACGTCCTCGAGGCGGAGCGCGCCACGCCGCTCTTCGCCGCCGGCGCGCCGGCCCGGCTGTCCGCCGAGGCCGGGGGGGTGGCGCTGTCCCGGGCCGGCGCCGCGCCGGGCGACTGGCCGGCCGCCGGGGAGGAGCCGGTGGCGGGCCGGACCTACGCGCTCTCCTTCGACGACACCCGCAACGCCGTCGCCGCCGGCGCGCGCGTCGTCCTCCAGCTCGGGCCGCTGGAGGAGCGCGGGCTGGTGGTGGAGGAGCCGTAGCGGCGGGCCCCGCGGGGCCGCCGCGGCGGCCGTGCCGGGCGGGCCGGTCAGACCGTCCGCGGCCGCAGCGCCAGCCCCGAGAACACCCGGAGCAGCACCAGCCGGTGGGGCGCGGTGCTCTCGCCGCGGGCGAAGCGCAGCGCGGTGTCCCGCCCCGCCTCGGCCGCCTCCTCGAGCCAGCGCGCCACCCCCTCGCCGGCCCCCAGCGAGTCGCAGACCGCGCGCAGCACCTGCCGCACCACGTCCCACTCCTCGGCCAGGGTGCCGTTGGCGCCGTCCGGGGGCACCCGCAGGGTGCCGGAGAGCGCGCCGCCGGCCTCGGCCGGCCTGGCCCCGCGGGCCAGCATGGGGCCGAGCGCCTGGAAGAAGGACTCGAGCGCGCCGTCGGAGAGCCCGGGCAGCATCTCGGGCTGGCTGGAGAGGCGGGCCGAGCGCCAGATGCGGAGCAGCTCCCCGGCCTGGACCGACAGCACCTCCGCCATCTCGCTGGGCCCGAGGTCGCTCATGCTGCCCCACATCCTCCGACGGCCGGAGGCCGGCCGCAAGCGCGCGATGCGCACCGGGGTGGAGATCCGGGCCGCCCCGGCGTGACCGGGCGTCGCGGTCCCGGCGCGAGCGGGCGGTCCGCGCTCCGGCCGCCGCGGCGTCCCGGCCGGGCGGCCGCCGTCAGGCCGTGCGGAGCAGGCTCTCGAAGAGCTTGCGGCCGTCGGCGCAGCCGAGCAGCGCCTCGGAGGAGCGCTCGGGGTGGGGCATGAGGCCGACCACGTTGTGGCGCGGCCCGCCGCTGATGCCGGCGATGTCGCGCAGCGAGCCGTTGGGCGCGCCGCCGACGTAGCGGAAGACCACCTGCCCCTCGCCCTCCAGCCGATCCAGCGTCTCCTCGTCGGCGAAGTAGCTCCCCTCGCCGTGGGCGATGGGCATCACCAGCCGCTGCCCCCGGAGCCCGGAGGTCACCGGCGTCTCGGCCCCCTGCACCTCGCAGAGCACGTCCCGGCAGAGGTACTTGAGCGAGGCGTTGCGCTGCAGCACGCCGGGGAGCAGGCCGGCCTCGCAGAGGATCTGGAAGCCGTTGCAGATGCCCAGCACCGGGCCGCCGCCGCCGGCGAAGCCCACCACGTCCTCCATCACCGGGGAGAAGCGGGCCAGCGCGCCGCAGCGCAGGTAGTCGCCGTAGGAGAAGCCGCCCGGGAGGATCACCGCGTCCAGCCCGGCCGGCAGCCGGTCCTTGTGCCAGACGTAGGCCGGCTCGGCGCCCAGCACGTGCTTCAGCACGTGGTAGACGTCGTGGTCGCAGTTCGAGCCGGGGAAGGTGACGATGCCGACGTGCACGGGCCGCTCCTACAGCTCGACGCGGAAGTCCTCGATCACGGTGTTGGCGAGGAGCTTGCGGCACATCTCCTCGATGCGCTTGCGCTCCTCGGCCGGCGGCGCGCCCTCGCGCAGCCGCACCTCGATGAACTTGCCGAGCCGGACGTCCTCCACCTCGCCGTAGCCGAGGGCGTGGAGGCTGCGGGCCACCGCCGAGCCCTGCGGGTCCAGCACGCCGCGCTTGAGGGTCACGTAGACGCGAGCGGTCTTGGGCATAGGGCGGTCTTTCTAGCACGAGGGGAGGGCCGGATCACCCCTCGCCGCCGGCCCCGCCGCGCCGCAGCGCCCGCCCCAGGGTGTCCCGCAGCGCCGCCACGAAGTGGAGGCGCGTCCCGTGGCGCGAGATCTCCGCCACCGCCAGCAGCACGTAGGTCCAGGCGATGGCGGCGTGGCTCTGGATGGGCCCGAGGTCGAAGGTGCCGCGCGGCCCGAGCGCCGGCAGGTCGATGGGGCCGGCGTAGGCGAACTGCGCCAGGAACAGCCCCAGCATCACCACCGCGTTGGCCCGGGTGAAGCGCAGCTTGGCGAGGCAGGCGAAGCCGTAGAGGGTGGTGGCGAAGGAGAGGAAGATCTCGGTCCGGTGCAGCGCGTCCATGCGGATGGGGGCGGCGTGGCCGGCCGAGAGGGCGTAGGCCACCGGGATCATCGCCACCAGCGCCGTGAACTGGTTCACGGTGGAGGAGACCAGGTTCAGCAGCGCCATGGGGGCGAGCCGCACGGTGCGCGACCAGTAGAGGGCCGTCACCTTCTCCGGGAACTCGGTGAGGAAGGGGGCCACCCACTGCACGAAGGCGAAGGGGGAGACCCCGACCGCCAGCGCCACGTGGCCCATGGCGGCGACGAAGGGCTCGGCCACCGCCCACATCACCGCGCCGGCCAGGAGCAGCAGCGCGGCGATGGCCGGGCGGCGCCGGCCCCGCGGCAGCTGCACCAGGGCCCGCGGCTCGGGGAGCAGGTCCTCCAGCCCCTCCTCCTCGGCCGGGAGCCGGTGCAGCAGCCACAGGTAGCCGAGGAAGGCGGCGCCCAGCACCGCCGAGTCGGCGAGGTCGAGCCGCCCCTTCAGGAGGATCACCAGGTACCAGCTGGAGGCGAAGAGCAGGGCCGCCAGCTCCACCGTGTGCTCCGGCCGGAGCACCAGCTCCGCGAGCGGCCGGCCGTGCTTGCGCCGGTGGAAGAAGTCGGTGACGAAGAAGACCAGCGGCCAGCCGAACCCGGTGAGCAGCCGGTTGGAGCCGGTGGCGTTGGCGAAGACCAGGTCCACCTTCCCGGTCTTCCCCGCCTCCCAGGCGATCACCGCCTCGACCATGAACTCGGGCACCACCTGGAGCAGGGCGATGACCGCCACCGCCAGCCCCTGGGAGACGAAGAACTGGGCCGCCTCGGCCCCCCAGCTCACCAGCAGGGCGGCGGCGATCACCGCCGCGAAGCACAGCGCGGCGGCGGCCAGGTCGGGCAGGGCCAGGGCCCGCACCATCGCCGCCGAGCCGGAGGAGAGGAGCACCAGGCCGCCGATCACCGCCCAGGCGCGTCGCGTCGCGGTGCCGGCGGCGGGATCGTCCACGGCCGGGCCTCTACCACGGCCGGTGCGGTCGCGGAAGGGAAAGGGGGGCGGCGGGAAGGGTGCTATCGTCGCGGCGCCATGGACGCGGCCACCGCCTGGCTCATCGCGGCGAGCGCGGCGCTCCTCCTGCTGCGGGCCCTGGCGGCCGCGCTGGAGGCGGCGCTGGTGGCCGTGGGGCTGCCGCGCGCCCGGGCGCTGGCGGCCGAGGCCGGCGCCGGGCGCCGGGCCCGCGCGCTGCGCGCCCTGCTGGAGGGGCGCGAGGACGCCGAGGCCTCCCGCGCGGCGCTGGAGAGCCTGGCGGCGATGGGGGCGGCGGTAATTGCGGCGCTCGCCGCCTGGCGCGCCCTGCCCGGCTGGACCGGGGGGCTGGCGGCCGGGCTGGCGGTGGTGGCCTGCGCCTTCCTCTCGCTGGCCCTCTCCGGGGCCGGGCGCGAGGCCGGCGCCAGGCGGCCCGAGCCGGTCGGGCTGGCGCTGGCGCTCCCGGCCCGCGGGCTCGCCCTGCTCCTCGCCCCGGCCGTCCGGCTGGCGGCGGCCCTGCCGCGGGCGCTGGGGCGCTCGCCGGGACGCTTCGCGCCGCCGCCCCCGCCGCTGGAGGAGCTGGAGCGCGCCCTGGCCGAGCGCGCCGGGGCGGCGGGCGGCCGCGCCGGCCAGGCCGCCAGCGAGATGATCCACCGGGTCTTCGCCTTCGGGGAGAAGGTGGCCCGCGACGTGATGGTGCCGCGCACCGAGGTGCTGGCCGTGGACCTGGCGACGCCGGTGCCCGAGCTGCTCACCCTGCTCGCCGAGCGGGGCCACTCCCGGCTGCCCGTCTACCGCGAGAGCCTGGAGAACGTGGTCGGCATCCTCCACGTGCGCGACCTGGTGCCGCTCCTCGAGCACCCCGGCCTCATCGTCCTCGCCGACCTGGTGCGGCCGGCCTGCTTCGTGCCCTGGTCGCGCCCCATCGACGGCCTGCTGCGCGAGCTGCAGCGCCGCCACCTGCACATGGCGGTGGTGGTGGACGAGTTCGGCGGGGTGATGGGGCTGTGCACCATCGAGGACCTGCTCGAGGAGATCGTCGGCGAGCTCGGGGACGAGTTCGAGGCCGCCGAGGCCCACCCCGTCGAGGCCCACGCCGACGGCAGCTTCGGCCTGCGCGGCGACGCCCCGGTGGCCGAGTTCAACCGCGCCTCGGGCGCCGGCCTCCCCGAGGACCGGGGCTACGAGACGGTGGGAGGCTTCCTCAACGCGCTGGCCGGCGCCATCCCCGCCGCCGGGGATCGCTTCGCCTGGCGCGGCTGGATCTTCACCGTGGGAGAGGCGACCCCGCGCCGGGTGGTGCGGGTGCGGGCCGCCCGCGTGAAGCGGCAGCAGCCCTGAGGGACCGCGAGACGGGAGGAGCACGCCATGTACGGGATCGCCATCATCCGCTACCGCAAGCCGCTCGAGGAGGTGCAGCAGGCCACCGACGAGCACCGCGCCTACCTGCGCATGCTGAAGCAGGCCGGGATCCTCGTCGTCTCCGGCACGCTCGACCCGCGGTACGGCGGGGCGGCCATCTTCCGCCTGCCCGACGAGGGGGCCGACGCCGCGCTGCTGGCGCTGCGCGACGGCGACCCCTACGTGAAGCGCGGGCTGGCCCAGTGGGAGGTGTGGGGCTGGGCGCCGGTCATCGGCAAGGAGGACCTGGACCGGGTCTGACCGGTCCGGGACCGCGCCGTGACCGAGCCCACCCCGACGGAGCCCGCCCCGGCCGGGCCCGCCTTCGGCCCGCGCCCGGAGCCGGACCGCGCCACCCGCTGGCTGGTGCTGCTGCCGCTCAGCCTGGCGATGTTCGGGACCTACTACGTCTTCGACGCCCTGAACCCGGTGGGCCCGCTGCTGGAGAGCCAGCTCGGCTTCAGCCAGGTGCAGATCGGCCTGCTCGACTCCTCGTACAACCTCGCGGCGCTGCTGGTGCTGCTCGCCGGCGGGGTGATCGTCGACCGGGCCGGGGTCCGCCGCGCCCTGGTGCTCTTCGGCCTCCTCACCGCGCTGGGCGGGCTGGCCATCGCGCTGGCCCCGCGCTGGTGGGGCTTCGGCGGGATGGCGGCGGGCCGCTTCCTGCTGGGGATCGGCTCCGAGCCGCTCATCGTCGCCGCCACCACCGCGCTGGGGCGCTGGTTCCGCGGCAAGGAGCTGTCCTTCGCCATGGCGCTGAACCTCTCGGTGGCCCGGCTCGGCTCGGTGGCGGCCAACAACTCCGCCGGCTGGGCCCCCGGCCTCTTCGCCGGCTGGCGGGGGCCGCTGCTGCTCGCCGCCGGCGTCGGCACCAGCGCCGTCGCCGCCGGGCTGCTCTACGCCGCGCTGGAGCGGCGCGCCGAGCGGCGCTTCTCCCTGGGGCGCGCCGCCGGCGCCGACAAGCTGGTGCTCGCCGACCTGGTGCGCTTCGGCCGCGGCTACTGGTGGATCGTCGGGCTCTGCGTCACCTTCTACGCCGCCATCTTCCCCTTCCAGCGCTTCGCCAACCTCTTCTTCGAGCAGGCCCACGGGGTCGCGCCCCGGGAGGCCGGCTTCCTGAACGGCCTGCTCCCGGCGGCGGCCCTGGTGGCCTCGCCCCTCTTCGGCCTGCTGGCCGACCGGATCGGGCGGCGCGCCACGCTGATGGCGCTCGGCTCGCTGGCCCTGGCGCCGGCCTTCCTGCTCATGGCCTACACCCGCGTGCCGCTGCTCCTCCCCATGGCGATGCTCGGGGCCGCCTTCTCCCTGGTGCCGGCGGTGCTCTGGCCCTCGGTGACCTACCTGGTGGACGAGCGGCGCCTCGGCACCGCCTACGCGCTCATGACCTTCCTGCAGCAGCTCGGCTGGTCGGCGATGTCGGCGGGCGTCGGGCTCGCCAACGACCGCTTCGGCGCCAGCGCCGCGAACCCCGCCGGCTACCGGCCCGGGATGTGGCTCTTCGCCGGCCTCGGCCTGCTCGGGCTGCTCTTCTCGCTGCAGCTCTCCCGCTCCGAGCGCGGCCCCGCCGCCCGCGGGCTCGAGACCATCCGCACCGGCGGCTGACCCCCGCCAACCCCCCGCCGCCGTTGCATTTCCGGATCCGGTCCCCTATGCTGCGCGATATCGATGCAAGATCCTGGGATCACAGCGTGATCTCGGGTGGGCGCGAGGGTCGCGCCGCGACGGGTGGGTGGTCAGGGCGGAGGTCGGGTGAGCGGCAGTCCCGAGGAGATCCTGCGCGGCGCGCTGGAGAAGATCGTCTTCTTCGAGTGCCGCGTGGATCAGCTGGAGAGCGAGCTGCGCGCCTCGCGCGCCACGGCGGCGCGCGCGCGCGAGGAGGCCGGCGAGGCCCGCCGCCGCGCGACGGAGCTGGAGTCGCGCCTCTCGGCGGCCCGCGCCGACGGCGACGCGGCCCGCGCCGAGGTGGCGGGGGTGGCCGCGCG
>JAKAEO010000183.1 GCA_021818285.1 Myxococcales bacterium | reverse complement strand
ATCTGCGACCGGCCCCGAGGCGATGGTGAGCGAGACGGCGTTGGTGGCGCCGGTCACCACGTTCCCGCCGGCGTCGACGACGTCGACGGCGACGGCCGGCGCCAGCGGGACGGTGCAGCGGCCGTTCGTCGGCTGCGAGGAGAAGGCGAGCCCCGCCGGCGACCCGACGGCGACGTCGAACGGGGTGCTGTCGGCCGCGGACAGGCCGGTGGCGGCGGCGTGGAGCTGGTAGCCGGTCCCGGCCCGGTCCACCGAGAGGCCGGGGAAGGTCGCGACGCCGGCGGCGGCCGTCGCCGCGAGCGACCCGGCGAGGGTCGCGCCCGCGGTGCCGCCGGCCAGGGAGAGCGAGACGGTGGCGGCGGAGGTGGTGACGGCGTTGCCCGCGGCGTCGCGGACCTCGACGGCCACCGCCGCGTGGAAGGGTGTCCCCCCGGTCGTCGAGGAGGGCTGGGCGGAGAAGGCGAGGGCCGCGGGCAGGCCCGCCGAGATCGCGAAGGCGTTGCTGGTGGCGGCGGCCAGCGTGCCGGAGGTGGCGACCAGGGTGTAGGCGCCGGCCCGGGCGATGGAGAGGTTCGCGAAGGTGGCGACGCCGTCCACGGCGGCGACGGTCGTGGTGCCGGCGAGGGTGGCGCCGCCGGGGCCCGCGCCGATGGCCAGCGTCACCGGGGCGGCCGAGCCGGGCACGCGGGCGCCCGCGGCGTCGCGGATCTCGACCTTCACGGCCGGCGCGATGGCGGCGGAGGAGGTGGCCGCGCCGGGCTGGACCGCGAAGCCGAGCTGCGACGGCGTGGGGGGCGGTTGCTGCTGGCTGGACGACGAGCCGCCGCCACCGCAGGCGGAGGCGAGGAGGAGGGCGAGCGCGAGCGGGAGTTTCGGCATGGGGATGACCTCTCCTGGAAAAGCGGAAACGGGGGGATGCCCTGCCAGAGGGGGACGAGCCGCCAATGTGACGGATGGAGCGGGTCCTGCGCCAGGGCGGTGCCGGGCCCAGGTGGGGTGCGGGGCCTTCCGCGTCCCGCGATCGGGTCGTGCCGCTCAGCGGCGCGCGAGCCGGGCGGCGTAGAAGCCGTCACAGCCGTGGCGGTGGGGCAGGGTGAGGAGATCCCCCACCGGCGTGAGCAGGTCGGCGGGGAAGCCGGGGGGCGGCGGGAGGCGCGAGAGCCCGGACGCCGCGAGCGCCTCCACCAGGCCGGGCCCCTCGGCGCGCGACAGGGAGCAGACGGCGTAGGTGACGGGCGCGCCGGGCCGGGCCAGCGGGGCCATGGCCTCGACCACGGCCCGCTGCACCGCGGCGAGGCGGGGCAGGTCGGCGGCGATCCGGCGCAGCTTCAGCTCCGGGTGGCGGCGCAGCGTGCCCAGCCCGGCGCAGGGGGCGTCGACGAGGACGGCGTCGAAGCTCCCCGGCTCCAGGCCCGGCACCGGCCTCGAGGCGTCGGCGCAGATCACCCGGACGCCGGCGAGGCCGCGCCGCTCCGCCTCCCGCCGCAGCTCGTCGGCCTTGCGGGGGTGCAGCTCCACCGCCACCACCTCGCCGCCGGGGCCGAGCAGCTCGGCGAGGTGGAAAGCCTTCCCGCCGGGTGCGGCGCAGGCGTCGAGGACGCGCCCGCCGCGGCCGGCGAGGTGCCCCGCCGCGAAGAGCGAGACCAGCTGGGCCGCCTCGTCCTGCACCTGGAAGCGCAGGTCGCCGGCGGCGCGCGCCACCGCCGCCACGCTGGCGCCGCGGACCAGGACGCCGTGGGGCGAGCGCGGGGTGGGCTCGGCGGCGATGCCGGCGGCGCGGGCGCGGGCGAGCAGCTCGTCGCAGCGCGGCGCGCGCAGGCAGAGCGGCGCCCCGCGGTTCATCGCCTCCGCCAGCGCCAGCGCCTCGGCCGGCCCGAGCCAGGCCACCCACTCCTCGGCCAGCCAGAGGGGCAATCCCTCGGCGGCCGCCACGTGGCCGACCGGATCGGTCTCGAGCGGCGGCGGCGCCGGCCGGCCGGCGCGGGAGAGGGCGCGCAGCACCGCGTTCACGAACCCGGCGGCGCGGCCGTGGTCGGCCGAGCGGGCGAGCTTCACCGCCTCCGACACCGCGGCGTGGGGGGCGGTGCCCAGGAAGAGCAGCTCGTAGGCCCCGAGGCGCAGCGCCACCCGCGCCGCCGGGTCCACCCGCTCGATGGGGCGGGAGAGGTGGGGGGCGAGCGCCGCGTCGAGCGACAGCGCGCGCCGCAGCGTCCCGTAGGTGAGCTCGGTGGCGAGCCCGGCTTCGCGAGGGTCCAGCGCGCCGGCCGACGCCAGGGCGGCGTCGAGCGCGCGGGAGGCGTAAGCGCCCCCCTCCTCGACGCGCCGCAGCACGCCGAAGGCCAGCTCGCGGGCGGTCACGGCCGGCCACCTCCGAGCCGCGCGCCGGGCGGCAGGGTCACGCCCTTCAGGAACTCGGCGGCCGTGAGGCGGCGCTTGCCTTCGAGCTGCAGCTCGGTCACGAGCAGGGCCGATCCGCCGGCGCAACCGACCAGGATTCCAGCGGGAATCGGAACGGCTTCCCCTTCCGCCAGGATCGCTCGGACGGCCGATTTCTCGACGTCCGGCACCGCCAAGCCGGCCGTCCCGGAGATCCTGGCGGCGGCGAGATCGGCCGGGCCGGCCTCCCGGGCGGCGTGGACCTTGACCAGCCGGCCGTCGAGCGTGGTGAAGGCGCCCGGCCAGGGGGTGAAGCCGCGGATGCGGCAGGCGAGCCGCGCCGCCGGCAGGCGGAAGTCCAGGCGGCCGTCCTCCTTCCCAATGATCCGGGCGGTGGTGTGGCGCGCGTGGTCCTGCCGGACCGGCGTGAGCCGCCCCTCCGCGAGGAGCGCCAGGGCCTCGCAGAGCGCCTCGCCCCCGAGCCGGGCGAGCCGCGCCTGGAGGCCGGCCGCGGTCTCCTCCGGGCCGACGGGGGTGGCCCGCTGCAGGAGGATGTCGCCGGTGTCGAGCCCCTCGTCCACCCGCATGATGGTCACGCCGGTCCAGGCGTCCCCCTCGGCGACGGCCCACTGGATGGGCGCCGCTCCCCTCCAGCGGGGCAGCAGCGAGGCGTGGACGTTCACCGCGCCGTGCGGCGCCAGCTCGAGCAGGTCCTTCCCGAGGATGCGGCCGTAGGCCACCACCACCAGGATCTCCGGCGCGAAGGCGGCCAGCGCGGCCGCCAGCCGCCCGTCCCGCACCTTCTCCGGCTGCAGCACCGGCAGGCCGCGGGCGCGGGCCCAGGCCTTGGTGGCCGGCTCGTGCAGCTCCCGGCCGCGGCCGGCCGGCCGGTCGGGCTGGGCCACGACGCAGGCGATCTCGTGGCCGGCGGCCGCCAGCGCCTCCAGCGAGGCGGCGGCGAACGGCGGTGTCCCGAGGAAGGCGATCTTCACGGCTGGTCCGTCCCATCGCGGCGGCGCGGGCCGCCCGCACCCTCTGATACCATGGCGGCCTTCCGGGGGTCGCGATGACCGAAGCCCACACCCGACGCACCTACCTCATCGACCGCGCCTTCCAGCTCAAGTACACGCTCCTGCTCACGGGATGGGGCGCGGTGCTGGCGCTGCTCTTCGGCGCCTGGGCCTGGCAGGCCCACCTGCAGGCGGCCGACCTGCTGGCGCGCGACCCGTCGCAGCTGGCGCTGCTCCGGCAGGCGGAGGCGCCGCTGCGCTGGGTGCTGGCCGGCATCGGCGTGCTCACCGCGGCGGCGCTGGGGTTGCTCGGCTTCGTCATGTCCCACCGGGTGGCGGGGCCGGTCTGGGTCATGGGCCACGCCCTCGCCGAGCTGGCGGGCGGCCGCTACCCGGCGCGGCGCGGCCTGCGCCGCGGCGACGAGCTGAAGGCGCTCCACGCCCGGTTCCACGAGGCGGTGGAGGCGCTCGCCGCACGGGACCGGCGCACCCTGGCGGCGCTCGAGGAGGCACTGGCGCGCATCCGGCCGGCGGCCGCCGCCGACCCGCGGCTCCAGCCGGCGGTGGCGGCGCTGGAGGCCGAGGCCCGGGCGCGGCGCGAGGCCTTCGGCCCGGCGGCCTGAAGGCCGCTCCCCGGCGGCGGGAGCGGGCGCCGTCCGCGGCCCCGGCCGGGCGGCTACCGCTTCGCCGGCTGCGCCGGCGGCCGGGGGCCCTTCTGCTCCCACGCCGAGGGCAGCACGTTCCAGGGCAGCAGCCTGGCGAGCAGCGGGAGCAGCAGCATGCCGCCCGGCGCCGCGAAGATGGCGAGCGCCGGCACCGCCTTGGCGAGGTCGATGAGCTGGACCTTCACCCGCTTGCGCTCCGCGGCGGTCAGCGAGGTGCCCCGCGCCGCCTTGGCGAGCAGCTGCCCCAGCTCGCCGGTCTGGCGGACCTCCTGGGCGATGGCCTCCAGGTTGTCGGTGAAGATCTCGCTCACCTTCTCCATCGCCACGTCGGCGGCCTCGCCCCACTCCGGCGGCAGCCCCTGGATCTCGCCGGGGATCCACTCGGCGGTCCCGTCCTGCCAGCGGTGGAGGGCGGCCCGCAGCGCGGCGTCGGCGCGGAACGCCGGCAGGTGGCCCTCGGGGAGCCCGGCCCCTGCGGCGAAGGCCTCGGCGAAGGCGGCCGCCTCCGGCGCGGGCGGCCGGGCCGCCTCGGCGGCGAGCAGCAGCTGCTCCGCCAGGAAGGGGCGCAGCCGCGGCGGCGCCTCGGCGCAGATCTCCCGCGCCGTCCGCGGCCGGTGGAGGTGCTCGCGCAGCCGGCGGGAGGCGTCGCGCGGCAGGCGCAGGCGGGCCAGCTGGTGGCGGAGCGCCTTGCGTTCGGCGGGGCCCCGCCGTCCCGCCGCCGCCGCCTGGGCGGCCAGCGCCTCGGCGAGCCGCGCCAGGTCGGCGCCGGCCTGCTCCAGCCGGCGGCGGAGCTCGGGCTCGCCCAGCCGGCGGCGGCGGCACCGCAGCGCGGCGAGGCGCCCCACCAGCTGCCGCTCGATGGCCAGCGCGCCGGGCGAGAGGGCCACGCCGTGGCGCGGGTCGCCCGGGGGCCAGGCCGACTCTGCGAAGGCCGCCTCGGCCGCGGAGAGCGCCCGCTCCACCGCCCGGGCGCCGCCGCCGCCCGACCGGCCCGGGTCGGCCGCGAGCGCGCGCGACACCTCGCCGGCCGCCGCCGCCAGCACCGCCGCCAGCCCGGCGCGCCGCGGCCCGGGCGGCTCCTCCAGGCCGGCGAGCAGCGCCACCTCGAGCGCGAGCTGGATGTGGCCCTGGAACCGGGCCTGGAAGGCGGCGCGGTCGTCCGCGTCCTCGGGCGCCCGCCGCAGCGAGCGCGCCGCCAGGATGCGGGCCCGGGCGTCGAGGGGGAGGTGGGCGTCGAGCAACTCCGGCGGGGTGCGGCCTCGCGCCGCGGCGGTGTCCCAGGCCCCGAGCTCGAAGTCGACGAGCTCGGCGAGCCAGCCGCCACGTGAGAGTTCGAGCGCCACGGGAGAACGATCCTAGCCCGGCTCCCGGCCCGGGCCCAGCGTGGAGGCAGCGGCCGGCGGCCGCAGCGCGGCGGAACACCCCCCGCTCGCTCCGGGACAGCCTCCTCCGGCTGCCCCTTCGCTCGCAGGCCGCCTACTTCACCGCCTTGACCCGCGGCTTCTTCTCCTCCGGCTCCTCGGCCTCGGGGGCGGCCGCCGCGGGGGCCCGCTTCACGCCGAACTTCTCGAAGACCTGGGCCTCCACCTTGGCCATCACCTCGGGGTGGTCGCGCAGGAAGCCCTTGGCCTGCTCCCGCCCCTGGCCGATGCGCTCGCCGCCGTAGCTGAACCAGGCGCCGCTCTTCTCGACCACGTTCTCGTTGGAGGCGAGGTCGAGCAGGTCGCCCTCGCGGCTGATCCCCTGGCCGTACATGATGTCGAACTCGACCTCCTTGAAGGGAGGCGCCACCTTGTTCTTCACCACCTTGACGCGGGTGCGGTTGCCGATGACCTGCTCGCCGTCCTTGATGGCGCCGATGCGGCGGATGTCGAGCCGCTGGCTGGCGTAGAACTTCAGGGCGTTGCCGCCGGTGGTGGTCTCCGGGTTGCCGAACATCACGCCGATCTTCATCCGGATCTGGTTGATGAAGATGACGATGGTCTGCGACTTGGAGATGGTGCCGGTGAGCTTGCGCAGCGCCTGGCTCATGAGCCGGGCCTGCACGCCCATGTGGGCGTCGCCCATCTCCCCCTCCAGCTCGGCGCGGGGCACCAGCGCCGCCACCGAGTCGATGACCAGCACGTCGACGGCGCCGGAGCGGACCAGCGTCTCGGTGATCTCCAGCGCCTGCTCGCCGGTGTCGGGCTGGGAGATGAGCAGGTCGTCGGTGCGCACCCCGAGCTTGCGGGCGTAGCCCACGTCGAGGGCGTGCTCGGCGTCCACGAAGGCGCAGATGCCGCCGGCCTTCTGGGCCTCGGCGACGGCGTGCAGCGCCAGGGTGGTCTTGCCGGAGGACTCCGGCCCGTAGATCTCGATGATCCGGCCGCGCGGCAGGCCGCCCACGCCCAGGGCGATGTCGAGCGAGATGGAGCCCGTCGAGACCGCCTGCACGTCCTTGACCAGCGCCTCCTCGTTGCCGAGGCGCATGATCGACCCCTTGCCGAAGGCCTTCTCGATGGACGAGACGGCCAGCTCGATCGCCTTCTCCTTCTCCGGTCCCACGGGCATCGCTCTCTCCTGTGTGCGGGCGCCTGGCGCGCCCGTTCGTGTCGTGTGGCGTGGCTTCTAGCAGGGGCCCCTGACAGCGCACCTGAACAAGCG
>JAKAEO010000182.1 GCA_021818285.1 Myxococcales bacterium | reverse complement strand
GGGAGCCACCACCGCCGGCATGCCGGCCGCGGGCGTCATCCGCTGCAGGAGCGGCGGCGCGCCGCCGGCCGGGGCGACGTAGCCCTGCGGGACCGGCGTGGCCGGCGGGGTCGAGGCCGGCGGCTCGCGCCGCGCGGCCAGCGCCCGCTCGACGGCCCACTGGACCGCCTCGGCGCGCCCGTCCCAGGGCACGACCTCGTCGGCGCCGGCGCGCTGCACGCTGCCGATCTCCTCCACGCGGTCGGGCGCCACCGCCACCACCATGGCGATGGCGTCGCCGCACAGGCTGCGGAGGTCTCGCACCACCGGGAGCCACTCCTGGCCGCCGTACTGGAGGACCAGGAGGCCGCCGGTCTGGGCGCAGAGGGTGAAGGTCTGGCGCGGGCCGGTGGCGACCCGCGGCTCCCCCCGGGAACGGGCGCGCAGCGCCGGCCCCACGGCGGCGACGAAGTCGCCGCTGCCGGCCAGGATGGTCTCGATCTCGACGGCCAAATGACTCCTCCCGTGAAATGTAGCGCACGCGCGAGCGGGCGAGCCATTCGGGCGTTGCAGCATGACCATGGCACACGGACGCCCCATGTGCGTGGCCGCCGCACACGACCCCGCCGCGCCGCGGCGCGTCGCGCCGGTGTTGACAGGTCGCCCGCGCCTGGCCTACGAATGAGGCTCCTTCCCCCGGCGCCGCATTTCCCTTCCCCTGGAGCTCCCGCCGGGCCCCCCCGAATCGATCGCGCTGCCCCGGGCGCGCCTCCCCCGAGTGCCGACATGCCCCTCACCCGAACCACGCCTCCGCCGGCCCCGCCGCCGCCCCCGCCGGGCACCCCCACCAGCATCACCGACCTGAAGCACATGAAGGTCGCGGAGCTGGCCGAGCTCGCCCGGGGCATGCAGATCGAGGCCGCCGGGGCGCTGAAGAAGCAGGACCTGATCTTCGCCATCCTCCAGGCCCAGTCGCGGGCGGCCGACGAGAAGAAGGAGGAGATGGAGGTCGGGGGCGAGGGAACCCTGGAGGTGCTTCCCGACGGCTTCGGCTTCCTGCGCAGCCCCGACTTCAGCTACCTCCCCGGCCCGGACGACATCTACGTCTCGCCCTCCCAGATCCGGCGCTTCAACCTGCACACCGGCGACACCGTCCGCGGGACGGTCCGCCAGCCCAAGGAGGGGGAGCGCTACTTCGCCCTCCTCAAGGTGGACGAGATCAACGGCGGCCCGCCCGAGGAGAACCAGAGCAAGGTCCTCTTCGACAACCTGACCCCGCTCTACCCCACCTCGCGCCTGCGGCTGGAGCACGACTCCAACGAGATGACCACGCGCGTGGTGGACCTGTTCTCCCCCATCGGCAAGGGGCAGCGCTGCCTCATCGTCTCCCCGCCGCGGGCCGGCAAGACGGTGCTGCTGCAGAACATCGCCCACGCCATCACCGCCAACCACCCCGAGGTGACCCTGATCGTGCTGCTCATCGACGAGCGGCCCGAGGAGGTCACCGACATGGAGCGGACGGTGAAGGGCGAGGTGGTGGCCTCGACCTTCGACGAGCCGGCCACGCGCCACGTCCAGGTCGCCGAGATGGTGATCGAGAAGGCCCGGCGCCTCGTCGAGCACAGGCGCGACGTGGTGATCCTGCTCGACTCCATCACCCGCCTGGCGCGCGCCTACAACTCGGTGGTCCCGCCCTCCGGCAAGATCCTCTCGGGCGGCGTGGACTCGAACGCCCTCCACAAGCCGAAGCGCTTCTTCGGGGCGGCCCGCAACATCGAGGAGGGCGGCTCGCTGACCATCATCGGCACGGCGCTGGTCGACACCGGCAGCCGCATGGACGAGGTGATCTTCGAGGAGTTCAAGGGCACCGGGAACTCCGAGATCGTCCTGGACCGCAAGCTGATGGAGAAGCGCATCTTCCCCTGCATGGACATCGGGAAGAGCGGCACGCGCAAGGAGGAGCTGCTCCTGCCCGCCGACTGGCTCTCCAAGATCTACATCCTGCGCCAGACCATCCTGAACGGGCTCGACAACGTCGAGGCCATGAAGTTCATGCTCGACAAGTTCCGCCAGGTGAAGAACCACGAGGAGTTCTTCAAGATGATGGTCGGCGGCGGCAAGTAGGGCGGGGACCCGTCCCCCCGGCCGCTCCGCGCTTGACCAAACGGCCCGGAGCGACTAGATCCCGCGGCTCCGCCCGGTCCACGTCGCAGCCTCGCGGCGTGCAAGCGGCGGATGCAGAGGACGTCATGAAGCCCGCCATCCACCCCGACTACAAGCCGGCCAAGGTCGTCTGCGCCTGCGGGAACGTCATCGAGACCCGCTCGACGCGCGGCGACTTCCACATCGAGATCTGCTCGGCCTGCCACCCGTTCTTCACCGGCAAGCAGAAGCTGATGGACACCGCCGGCCGCATCGAGCGCTTCAAGACCCGCTACGCCGCCACCCCCGCGGCGCCCGCGCCCGCCAAGGCGGCGCCGGCCCCGGCGCCGGCCCGGAAGGCCGAGGCCCCCAAGGAGAACCGGGCGGCCAAGCGCGCCAAGGCCAACGCCGGCAAGCCCAGGCCCGAGCCCAAGGCGGCCGAGGCCGTCGAGGCGCCGGCCGAGCCGAAGCCCGAGTAGGACCGGCGCGGGCCGGGCCGCGCGGCGGCCGGCCCGCCGCCCCGGGTCGGCCCGTGAAGTGGATCCTCCCCCTGCTCGCCGCCGGCGCGCTCCTCGGTTGCCCCGAGCAGCGGCCCGGCACGCGCCTGCGGGTCCCGGCGGCCCGCGTCCCGCCGGCCGTCCCGGTGGAGGCGCCGCCGGTGACGCGCCCCGCCGATCGGCCGCCGGTCACCTCCGGACGGTGACGGGGACCACGGCGCTCTTCCCGGCCGCGGCCACCAGCACCCGCGCCCGGCCGGCGCGCAGCGCGGTGACGGTCCCGTCGGGCGAGACCGACGCCACCCGCGGCTCGGCCGAGGCGAAGGCGAGCGGAACGCCGGCCACCGGCCGGCCGGCCCCGTCCACCGCCTCGGCCTCGAGGCGGGCGCTGCGCCCGACCGCCAGCGCCAGGCGCGCCGGGCGGACGGCGATGCGCGCGAAGTCCGGGAGGCGCACCGTGATCCGCGCCGAGGCGGTCAGGCCGGCCGAGGTCGCGGTCACCGTCGCCTGGCCCGGCCCGACGGCGGTCACGCGGCCGGCGGCGACCTTCGCCACCGTCTCGTCCGAGGAGCGCCACGCCGCGGGGCGCGCCGGGACGGCGGCGCCGCCCTCGTCCTCCACCTTCAGCGAGAGCTCGCCCTGGCCGGGGACCCCCACCAGCTCCAGCGCCGCCGGGGCCAGCGCGGCGCGCACCGGGATGGAGACCCGGATCCGGGCCTCCGCCGCCACGCCGCCGACGTCGGCGGTGACCATCGCCTCGCCGGTCTTCACGGCGGTCACCAGGCCGGCCGCGTCCACGGTCGCGACCCCCGGGGCGTAGCTGGTCCACCGCACCGGGAGGTCGAGGGCGCCGCCGCCGTGATCGCGCGGGGTGGCGACCAGCCGGACGGTGGCGCCGGCGGCCTCCAGCGTCGCCTGCCGCGGGCGCAGCTCCACCACGTCCACGGCGGGACCGCAGGCCGCGAGCAGGAGCAGGGCGGCGAGAGCGGCCGGGCGCGTCATGCGGGTCCTCCTCGGGGAGAGAGCGGGAGGCGCTTCTACCACCCGGAACCGGGCCCGTCCACGCCGTTGCGGCGCGCGGTATCATGCGGCAGTGACGCCCCTGGTGCTCATCGTCGACGACGAGCGCTCCAACCTCGACTCGCTGGAGCGGACCTTCGCCAAGGAGGGCTGGCGCGTGCTCACCGCCGAGAGCGGGGCGCGCGCCCTGGAGCAGCTCCGGCGCGAGCGGGTGGCGGTGATGGTCACCGACCTCATGATGCCGGGGATGGGCGGCGACGAGCTGCTGCGCGCCGCCCGCGCCGTCTCGCCCGAGACCGAGGTGGTGCTGATGACCGCCTACGGGACGGTGGAGACCGCGGTCGCCGCCATGAAGGCGGGCGCCTACGACTTCATCACCAAGCCGGTCCGGCGCCACGCCATCGTGAAGTCGGTGCGCCAGGCGATGGAGCGCGCCTCGCTGGTGGCGGAGAACCGGGCGCTCAAGGCCCAGCTCGCCACGCTCGGCGCCGGCGGCCTCATCGGCAACGCGCCGGCCTTCCGGGCGGTGATGGACGCCCTGCGCCAGGCCGCCCCCACCTCGGCGACGGTGCTGCTCACCGGCGAGAGCGGCACCGGCAAGGAGCTGGCGGCGCGCCTGCTCCACGACCTCTCGCCGCGCGCCGCCGGGCCCTTCGTCCCCATCCACTGCGCCGCCATCCCCGAGGGGCTCCTGGAGGCGGAGCTGTTCGGTCACGAGCGCGGCGCCTTCACCGGGGCGGCGGCGCGCAAGGAGGGGCGCTTCGAGCGGGCCCACGGCGGCACCCTGTTCCTCGACGAGATCGGCGAGATGACCCCGGCCGTCCAGGTGAAGCTGCTCCGGGTGCTCCAGGACGGCGTCGTCGAGCGGCTCGGCGGGACCCAGCCGTTGCAGGTGGACGTGCGGCTGGTGGCGGCCACGCACCGGGACCTGCCGGCGGAGGTGAAGGCCGGCCGCTTCCGCGAGGATCTGTTCTACCGGCTCGACGTGGTGACGGTGCGGATGCCGCCGCTCCGGGAGCGGCGCGACGACGTGCCGCTGCTGGCGGCCGCGTTCCTCAAGCGCCTGGCGGAGCGGCACGGCAAGGCCATCCACGGCTTCACCGCCGGGGCGGCGGCGGCGCTCGAGGCCGCCGACTGGCCCGGCAACGTCCGCGAGCTGGAGCACGCCGTGGAGCGGGCGGTGGTCCTGTGCCGGGGCGACACCGTCGACGTCGGCGACCTCCCGGAGGCGCTGCGCGGCGCGGCGCCCGGGGCGCTGCCGCCGGCGGCCTCGGCCATCGCCATCCCGGTGGGCACGCCCATGGAGGAGGTCGAGCGGATGGTCATCCGCGAGACGCTGCGCCACACCCGCGGCGACAAGAACCTCGCCGCGCAGATCCTGGGCATCGCCGCGCGGACCATCTACCGGAAGCTGGACCGCGACGAGGCCGGGCGCCTGCTCGGCCCGGGCGGCGACGAGAGCTGAGCGCCGCCGCCGGATGCCATTCTGGCACCGGCGGCGCCGATCGCGGGCCCGGATTGCCAAATTGGCAGCCCGGGGCCCGGCGGCCGCGAGGGGCTCGCCGGAAGAAGCGCGTTCGACCAGTTGTTTCAAGAGGTTGGAACGAGTCGCCCGGCCCCCCCGTGGCACATGGGTTGCTATCTCGAGCCGTCCGGGGACCCGTCTGCCCGCATGCTAGACACCTTCTTCCGCAAGTACGCCTGGATCGTGAACGCCGTGCTGCTGGTCGCGGCCGCCTGGCTCTGTGCACGGACGGTGAACACGGTGGTCGCGGCCGCCATCCGGCCGCGGCCCCACGTGGACCTGTCGGCCCTCCCGGCGAGCGCGCCGGCCCCGGCGGCGCACGCACCGCTGGCGGTGGAGCGGCTCTACCCGCTCTTCGGCCTCTCGCCGCCGCCCCGGCCGGAGGAGGTGGCGGCCAAGGCCCCGCCCCCGCCGCCGCAGAACTGCACGGACCGCCGCGCCGCGCCGGTGAAGAGCGGCCTGCACGGCCAGCTGGTGGCGGTGGTGATGGCCGAGCGCCCGGAGTGGTCCATCGCCACCATCGTCGACACCACCACCCGCGAGGGGCGCATCTACGGGGTCGGGGACCACTTCCAGACGGCGACGCTGCTCTCCGTGGACCGGATCCGCGATCCCCACGACACCACCGGCGGCGGCTTCCAGCTGGCGGTGATCCTCTGCAACGCGGGGCGCAAGGAGTACCTCGACTTCGAGAGCGGCGAGGGGGTGGCGGCCGCCGCCCCGCCTCCCGGCCAGTACCAGTTCCTCCCCCAGGGCGCCGGCGCCGGGACCGACCTCTCGGGCGTCCGCAAGGTGGCCGACAACCGCTACGACATCCAGAAGCGGGTCCTGGACCAGAGCCTCGCCAACCTGAACAACCTGGCCACGCAGGCGCGCATCGTCCCCAGCTTCAAGAACGGGGTGGCCAACGGCTTCAAGCTCTTCTCGATCCAGCCGGGCTCGCTGTACTCGGCCATCGGCATCGAGAACGGCGACGTCATCCAGCGCATCAACGGGTACGAGATCAACTCGCCGGACAAGGCCCTGGAGATCTACACCAAGCTCCGCGAGGCCAACCACGTCACCGTCGAGCTCGAGCGCAACGGGCAGCCGATCAAGAAGGACTACAACATCACCGGGCCCTGAAGCGGGACCGACACGACCTCCCATGCGAAACCTCCTCGCCGCCTGCCTCCTCGCCCCCGCGCTGGTCCTGGCCCAGGTCCCCGCCCCGCCGCGGCCCGCCCCCGTCCCGGGCACGCCGGGCGCGGCGGGCCGTGCCCCCGCCCGCCCCACGGTCCTGCCCAACGCGCCGGTCCCGGTGCCCCCGGGGCCCGCGGCGCCCTCCGCGGCGACCAGACGCAGCAGCTCGCCGCTCAGGGTGACGGCGTGCAGCCGCGCCCGATCGGCGTGACCGGGCCACTCGATGCCCGGCTGCGTCGCGACGAACACGTCGCCGGTGCGGTAGCGCTCCGCGGTGCGGCCGAAGTCCATCTCGATGGTGCCGTCCAGCACGGTGTCGATGACGACGTCGTCCCGACCGCGCATGGTGAAG
>JAKAEO010000181.1 GCA_021818285.1 Myxococcales bacterium | reverse complement strand
AGCAGTGCCTCGACGCCCGGCGGCGGCTCGGGCGGCGGGCCGAGCGCCTCCTCGAGCGCCGCCTCCACCTCGGGGGCCCGGGGCAGCGGGACGCGCCAGCCGGGGCCCACCGGCACCAGCAGCCGGTTCAGGAGCAGCCGCGCCTCGCGCCGGCGGTGGCGCTCCCGGGCGAAGGCGGCGGCCGGCGGGAGGCGAGGGTCGGGACGCGGGCCGAGCCGGCGCGAGAGGGCCGCGAGCAGCTGGCGGGCGTTGTGGAAGTCGCCGCCGTATCGCAGCGCCTCGCCGGCGCGGATGCGCCGGAGCGCCTCGGCGGCCGGGGTGCGGTCGCCGGCGTCGCCGAGGCGGTGCGGCGGCGCCGCCGCCGAGAGCCAGAGGACGGTCCGGGGGACGCCGCCGGCGTCCAGGGTCACGGCCGGGAAGGGCAGGGGCACCTCGGGCAGGCGCTCAGCCGGCGGTCCGCGACGGCCGCGGCGGGAGCCGGACGGTGAAGGTGGTCCCGTCGGCGCCCGAGCGCACCGCCACGGTGCCCCCGTGGGCGCGCACGATCTCCTGGACGATGAAGAGGCCGAACCCGGGCCGCCGGGCGCCGGCCCGCGCCGTGATCCCGAAGGGCTCGAAGAGCTCGGAGATCCGCTCCGGCGCGATGGGCGGCCCCTGGTTGGAGACCTCGAGGAGCATGTGCTCGCCGTCGGGCCGGACGTCGACCGCCACCGGGGCGCGCGGCGCGCCGTGCTGCATGGCGTTGGCGATGAGGTTCTGCACCACCTGGCCCATCCGGTCTGGGTCGTAGCTCCCCTTCCCGTAGTGCAGCCGGTGGGACAGGGGGTGCTCGGGGAAGGCGGCCTGCGCCTCCTCGACGGCGTAGCGGGCGATCTTGCCCAGGTCCGCCTCGCGGCGCCGCAGCGGGATGCCGCCGCCGAGGCGGGCGCGGGTGAAGTCGAGCAGGTCCTCGATCATCCGCCCCATGCGGCCGGCGGCGGAGCCGGCCCGGCGCAGCGGGCGCAGCAGCCCCTCGTCCTCGCCGGCCCGCTTCAGCGCCAGCTGCGTGGAGGCCTGGATGGCGGCCAGCGGCGAGCGCAGGTCGTGGCTGACGATCCCCAGGAGCTGCTCGCCGAAGCGGGCCGCGTCCTCCTGGGCGAGCGCGCTCTGCTCGGCGAGGCGGCGCGCCTCCTCGGCGTCGCGGAAGAGCCGGGCGTTGTCGAGCGCCAGGGCGCAGCGGGCGGCCAGCTCCTCGGCGAAGCGCAGGTCGGCGGGGCGGAAGCGCCGGCCCGAGTCGCCGGTCGCCAGGGTGAGCGCCCCCAGGCGGTGGCCGCGGGCGGCGAGCGGCACGATGACGAAGGAGGCGATGCCGAGCCGCCGGACCAGCTCGGCGCCGCGTCCGGGCCGGTCGCGGGCGGCGCCGAGGTCGGGGTCGGACTCCACCGCCGTCGCCACCTCCGCCTGGCCGGTGGCGACCACCGCCTCGGGGTCGAGGGGGCCGGTGGCGGGCGGCAGCCCCCGCAGCTCGTCGGCGAGCGGCTGGCGTGCCGGGTCGGCGTGGTGCACCGCGACGCGCGCCAGGCTCCCGTCGTCGCAGGTGAGGTCCACCGCGCACCAGTCGCAGACCTCCGGCACCACCAGGCGGCCCAGCGAGTCGAGGGTGCGGCCGTAGTCGCCCGGGTCGGCGAAGAGCGTCGAGGTCGCCCGGTACAGGAAGTGCAATTCGCGGAGCTCGGGACGCCACCCGGCGGCAGGTGCCGCGGCACCGCTCTCCCGGCGCGGTCGCGAAGCGTGCTCCATGCGAGACCCCTGCTGGCCCGAGAATACCCCGCCGGGGCCACCCGGCCCAGCACCTGACGAAACGTCCATTTGTCGCGCCGATCGGAGCCGCGCAACTACCCGATGTGACGGCAGAAACGATCGCCTGCGACCGGCTGCCACACCCCCGGCGCGGCCGTGGGCCGCATCCTCACATTTCCCATGCGATCATCGGCACATGTCCCTGATCGTCGTCGACGTCGAGTCGGACGGGCCGGTCCCGGGCCTGTACTCGATGGTCTCCTTCGGCGCCGTGGTGGTCGAGCCGACCCTGTCGCTCACCTTCCGCGGCAAGGTCCGGCCCGTCTCCGAGCGGTGGCTGCCGGAGGCGCTGGCCGTCTCCGGCGTGACCCGCGCCGAGCACCTCGGCTACGACGAGCCCGGGCCGGTGATGGAGGCCTTCGAGCGCTGGATCCAGGCCAGCTCCAGGGGGAAGCCGGTCTTCTGCTCCGACAACCTGGCCTACGACTGGCAGTTCATCAACCACTACTTCCACGCGACGCTGGGCCGGAACCCCTTCGGCTGGAGCGGGCGGCGCATCGGCGACCTCTACTGCGGCATGGTGAAGGACGGCTACGCCACCTGGAAGCACCTGCGCCGCACGCCCCACGACCACGACCCGGTGAACGACGCGAAGGGGAACGCCGAGGCGCTGCTGGCGATGATCGGGATGGGGCTGAAGCTGCCGGCGCGCTGAGGGCCGCGGCGCCCGGCCGCCGCCGGGCCGAGAACCGGGGTGACGGGCGGCGCCGGGTGCGGCATACCTGGCGCATGGACCACGACGAGTTCCGCAGGCTGGGCCACCGCGTCATCGACTGGATCGCCGACTACCGGGAGCGGATGGCGACGCTCCCGGTGATGAGCCCGGCGAAGCCCGGCGAGGTCCGATCCCGCTTCCCGGCGGCGCCCCCGGCGCGGGGCGGCGGCGTGCCCGCGGCGCTGGCCGCCCTGGACCGCGACCTCCTGCCCGGCATCACCCACTGGAACCACCCCTCCTTCTTCGCCTACTTCCCGGCCAACGCCTCCTACGCCTCGGTGCTCGGCGACCTGCTCTGCGCCGGGCTCGGCGCCCAGGGCATGAGCTGGCAGACCTCTCCGGCCGCCACCGAGCTGGAGGAGGTGGTGATGGAGTGGCTGCGGCAGATCGTCGGCCTCCCGGCCGCCTTCCAGGGCGTGGTGCAGGACACCGCCTCCACCTCCACCCTCTGCGCCCTGATCTGCGCCCGGGAGCGGGCCACCGGGCTGGCGCAACGCCACCGGGGGCTGCAGTCGGGGGCGCCGGCGCTCACCGTCTACGCCTCCGACCAGGCCCACAGCTCGGTGGAGAAGGCGGCGCTGCTCGCCGGCTTCGGCCGCGACCACCTCCGGCTGGTCGGCACCGACGCGCAGCACGCGCTGCGGCTCGACCTCCTCGAGAAGGAGATCGAGAAGGACGTGGCGGCGGGGCGGCGCCCCTGCGCCCTGGTGGCGACGGTGGGCACCACCGCCACCACCGCGCTCGACCCGGTGGCCGGGATGGCCGCCCTGGCGGAGCGCCACGGCGCCTGGCTCCACGTGGACGCGGCGCTGGCCGGGATGGCGATGGCGCTCCCGGAGTGCCGCTGGATGTGGGAGGGGGTGGAGCGGGCCGACTCGCTGGTGTGGAACCCGCACAAGTGGATGGGGGTGGGCTTCGACTTCTCCGCCTACCACGTGCGCGACCCGGAGCTGCTGACCTCGGTGATGAGCACCAGCCCGGCCTACCTGCGCACCGCCCGCGACGGCGAGGTGCGCAACCTCCGCGACTGGGGCATCCCGCTGGGGCGGCGCTTCCGGGCGCTCAAGGCCTGGCTGCACCTGCTGGACGAGGGGGTGGAGGGGCTGCAGGCGCGGCTGCGGCGCGACCTCGACAACGCCCGCTGGCTCGCCGACCAGGTGGACGCGGCGCGGGACTGGGATCGGCTGGCGCCGGTGCCGCTGCAGACCGTCTGCCTGCGCCACATCCCCACCGACCAGCGCGACGAGAAGCGGCTCACCGCCCACAACCTGGCCATCGCCGAGCGGGTGAACCGCTCCGGCAAGGCCTACCTCACGCCCAGCGTCCTCAAGGGCAAGCAGGTGATCCGGGTCTCGGTCGGCGCCGAGGCCACCGGCCGCGCCGAGGTGGAGGCGCTGTGGAAGATGCTGAAGGCGGCGGCGCGGGCGGTCTGAGCCCCGGCGGCGCGGCGCGGCGCGCGCCCTACCGGCGCTTCCCGCTCCGGCGCGGAGCGGCCGCCGGCACCGGCGTGGGGGCGCCGGTGAGCTTCCACTCCTCCCAGAGGTTCAGGATCAGGGAGACGTCGCCGAGCGGCAGCTCCTTCTCGAGGTGGGGCAGCTCCGCGGCCATGGCGGCGTGGAACTCCCGGTAGCGGGTCGGGGTGAAGAAGCGCAGCAGCGTCTCCCGGCCGCGGGCGTCCACCCCCAGGAACTCCAGCCCCATGCCGCTCGGCAGCTGGCGGTCGAGCGGCTCGGCGTGGCTCACCCGGGCCCGCACCGTGAGCGGCTTGCCGGGGAGCTTCAGCTCGGCGAAGAGCTCCAGCCCGGGCCTCAGCAGGAAGGTGCTGGCCACGAAGATGCCGCCCAGCCCGAGGTTGTGGGTGCTGGTGAAGGCCTCGAAGCGGAGGGCGCCTCCCTCGCCGGGGATGTAGAGCCTGCAGGGCAGCTGGATGTCGATGCGCTCGTAGCGCCGGGATTCGTCGGCCACGGGGTCCTCCTCGGACGGGCCGGGGGAGCAAAGCACAGTCCGGCGCCCGGGGCCACGGCCGGGCGCCCGGGGCCGTCCTCAGGCGCGCGGCGCCCGCCGCTGCCAGAGCGCCCAGGCGACGGCCGCGAGCAGCGCCAGGGCCCCCAGCGCGTGCTCGGCCCAGGCCATGTCCTGCTTCAGCTCCTCGACGTGGCCGGCGAAGATCCAGCCCAGCCCCACCACCAGCGGGACCGAGATCATCGCCGAGAGGCCGTCGGCCAGGACGAAGGTGGCGGTGGGGACGCCGGAGGCCCCGGCCAGGACGAAGATGGGGACCCGCAGCACCGAGAGGTGGCGGCCGGCCATCACCGTGAGGAAGGCGTGGCGCGCGTAGTGGCGCTCCAGGGCGGCGCGGCGCTCCGGGGTGAGCAGGCGCGCCACCCGGGGCGCCTCGAGCAGCTTCGGGCCGTGGCGGCGGGCCAGCCGGAAGAGCATGGCGTCGCCGACCACCAGCCCGATCCAGGCCACCCCCAGGGCCGGCAGGAAGGAGATGAGCCCTCGCCGCGCCAGGTAGCCGGCGGTGACCTGGATGAGCTCCTCCGGCACGGGAGCGCCCACCCCGCCGGCCAGGAGCAGGCCGAGGATGGCGGCGTAGGTGAAGCGGGAGAGCAGGGACTCCAGCACGTTCGGAGGATACGCCACCGGCCGGGTCGGCGGCGGTCGGCGGCGCCGCAGCCGCCCCCGGGACCCGGAGGGCCGTTTGCGCGCCACCCCGGGCAATGGTTGACTCGCCGGCGAGGAGAGGACATGAACGCGACACCGCTTCCCGACTTCACCATCCGCACCCTGGGCCCGGCGCAGGTCCCGTCCCCGCTCCGGCTGGGGACGGGCGGGGACGACGGGAGGCCCGACTTCACCTCCGACGACGCCCGCCTCCTCTACCGGGACACCTGGGAGGCGGCGCCCGGCGCCTCCCCCGCCGCCGGGCCGCAGCCGGTGATGGAGCTGGCCGGCCCGCGCGAGCGGCTCTTCTTCCGGCCCGGCGAGGTCCGCGCCGCCCTGGTCACCGCCGGCGGCCTGTGCCCGGGGATCAACGAGGTGGTGCGCTCGGTGGTGATGACCCTGGAGCACCAGTACGGCGTGCGCGACATCGTCGGCATCCGCTACGGGCTGCGCGGCTTCGTCGCCGAGGACACGCCCCCGGTGAAGCTCCACCACGAGCTGATCCGCGACATCCACCGCCAGGGGGGCTCGGTCCTCGGCTCCTCGCGCGGCGCCCCGCCCGTGGAGGCGGTGATCCGCTGGCTCGATCGCGAGGCGATCTCGGCGCTGCTGCTGGTCGGCGGCGACGGCACGCAGCGGGCGGCCCTGGCCATCTCCCAGGCGAGCCGGGCGGCGGGGCTGCGGCTCTCGGTGGTGGGGATCCCCAAGACCGTCGACAACGACATCCTCTTCGTGGACCAGACCTTCGGCTTCTCCACCGCGGTGGAGCGGGCCCGCGACGCCATCGACGCCGCCCACGCCGAGGCCAAGGGGGCCTACAACGGCGTCGGGCTGGTCCGGCTCATGGGGCGCGACGCCGGCTTCATCGCCGCCCAGGCGGCGCTGGCGAGCGCCGAGACCAACTTCGTGCTGGTGCCGGAGGTGCCCTTCCAGCTCGAGGGGCCGAACGGCTTCCTCGCCCACCTGCACCGGAAGGTGGCGCGCACCCGCCACGCCCTGGTGGTGGTGGCCGAGGGCGCCGGGCAGGAGTTCCTCGCCGAGGAGCGCGCCCGGCGCGGCAAGGACGCCAGCGGCAACCAGGTGCTCGGGGACGTGGGCCGCTTCCTGCGCGGGCGGATCACCGCCTTCTTCCAGGAGCACGGGACCGAGGTGACGGTCCGCTACATCGACCCCGGCTACACCATCCGCTCCGCCCCGGCCGACGCCTCCGACTCGGTCTATTGCCAGGAGCTGGGGCAGAACGCGGTCCACGCCGCCATGGCGGGGAAGACCGAGATGCTGGTGGGCCGGGTCCACGGGCGGCAGGTGCACGTCCCCATGGCGGCGGTGACCAGCGGTCGCAAGCGGCTCGACCCGGAGCACCCGCTCTGGCGCGCCGTGCTGCAGGCCACCGGCCAGCCGCCGTCGATGACCGGGTAGGGGGCCTGCGGACCCCGCCGCCTTCTACCGGCGGCCGCGCGGCTCGGGCGGCCGCGCGGCGCG
>JAKAEO010000180.1 GCA_021818285.1 Myxococcales bacterium | reverse complement strand
TCCGATCTCTGGTCGCAGCGCCGGCGGGAGGAGAGCGCCGCGCAGCTCGGCCGCATCGCCGAGGCCATCGCCGCGGGCCGGCTGAAGCCGGTGATCACCGAGCGGCTGCGCCTCGAGGAGGTGCCCCGGGCGATGGGCGACCTCCTGGAGCGCCGGGCCCACGGCAAGCTGGTGGTGAGGCCTTGAGGCGCCCCGGCGGCGCCGGCCTCGCGGAGGGACGGCCGTGAACGGCGCCGAGGCCCTGCTGCACACCGCCCGGGCCGCGGGGGTCGAGGTCTGCTTCGCGAACCCCGGCACCACCGAGCTGGCGCTGGTGGAGGCGCTCGACGCGGTCCCGGGGATGCGGGCGGTGCTCGGGCTCTTCGAGGGGGTCTGCGGCGGCGCCGCCGACGGCTACGGGCGGATGGCGGGGCGGCCGGCGCTGGCGCTGTTCCACCTCGGGCCGGGCTTCGCCAACGCCGTCGCCAACCTCCACAACGCCCGCCGGGCCCGCTCGCCGGTGGTGAACCTGATCGGCGACCAGGCCACCTGGCACCGGGCCGCCGACGCCCCGCTCACCTCGGACATCGAGTCGCTGGCGCGCCCGGTCTCCCGCTGGGTGCGGACGGCGGCCTCGGCGGCCGGGCTGGCGCGCGACGGGGCCGAGGCCGTCGCCGCGGCGGCCGGCGGCGTCGCCACCCTGATCGTCCCCGCCGACTGCCAGGCCGGCGAGGCCCCCGGGCCGGTGGAGCCGCTCGTGGCCCCGGCGCCGGCGCGGGTGCCGTCCGCGCGGGTCGAGGCGGTGGCGGCGCTGCTCCGGGACGGCGCGCCGGCCGCCCTCTTCCTCGGGGGACGGGCCCTCTCCGAGCGCGGCCAGTGGGCCGCAGCCCGCGTCGCCGCCCGCACCGGCTGCCGGGTGATCGCCGAGTGCTTCCCGGCGAGGGTCGAGCGCGGCGCCGGGCTGCCGCGGCTGGAGCGGATCCCCTACTTCCCGGAGCGGGCGCTCGCCTCCCTGGGCGGGCTGCGCCACCTGGTGCTGGCCGGCGCGCCCGAGCCGGTGGCCTTCTTCGGCTACCCGGGCCTGCCGAGCCGGCTCGTCCCCGAGGGCTGCGCCACGGCGCTGCTCGCCGGGCCGGAGGAGGAGGTCGAGGCGGCGCTGGAGGCGCTCGCGGCGGCGCTGGACGCGCCGGCCGCGGGGCCGCATCTGGCCTTCCGGCGCGATCCGCCGCCGGCGCCCGCCGGCAGGCTCACCCCGGAGGCGGTGGGGGCGGTGCTGGCGCTCTCGCAGCCCGAGGGGGCCATCGTCGTGGACGAGTCGGCCACCACCGGCCTCACCTGGTTCCACGCGGCGGCGACCAGCCCCCGCCACACCCTGCTCACCCTCACCGGCGGCGCCATCGGCATGGGGCCGGCCCTGTCGGTGGGCGCCGCCGTCGCCTGCCCGGACCGGCCGGTGCTGAACTTCCAGGGGGACGGCGGGGCCATGTACACGCTGCAGTCGCTCTGGACCCAGGCGCGCGAGGGGCTGCACGTGGTGACGCTGCTCTGCGCCAACCGCGCCTACCGCATCCTCCAGGTGGAGCTGGAGCGGGCCGGCCGGACGCAGCCGGGCCCGAAGACCCGCTCCCTCACCGACCTCTCCGGCCCGGCGCTCGACTGGGTCCGCCTGGCCCAGGGCATGGGCGTCCCGGCGGTCCGCGTCGAGACCGCCGAGGCGCTGCGGCAGGCGCTGGGGCGGGCCCTGGCTGAGCGGGGGCCACACCTCGTCGAGATGGTGCTGTGACCGGGCAGCTCCGTACGGGCTGACGGGCGAGCTGATCCGCAGGCCCGGTGGCCATCGTCGTCGAACGCCGGGCTCACCGCCCCGCCGTGAACCGGTCCATGAAGGCGTCCCCGAAGGCCTGCCGCGCCGAGAGCTGGTTGTGGGCGTGGCATAGCACCCGGAGGTTGGCCGCTGCCGCCGGCGCGCGCGGCCGCTTCACGAGCCCCTTCCGCGCAGCCTGCTTCGCGAGGAGGGCGTCGAGGGCGGCCTCAAGCACCTGCTCCGTGCTGGCGCCGGGGATCGCATGGGAGAGCCCGTCCCGCGCCGCTTCCAGCTTCGCGAGGAGTCGCTTCGATACGGTGACGTGGAGCCGGCGCAGGTCGGAGGTGAGGGGTTCGACCGTGTCCGGGGCGGGCCGGAGCAGTGTCCCGGTCGGGGTTGGGGTGGAGGTCGGGGTTGGATTCGGGGAAGGGGTCGCGGTCGGGGTCAGGGTCGCGGTCGGGGTCGCGGTTGGGGACGCGGCCGAGGTCGATGCCGGGACCCGCAGCTCGACCGCGTCCGCCAGTTGAGCTTCGCCCCCCGCGATTGGGGCTGGAAGAGCTTCTGACGTATGAAACGGGACCGCGACCAGGAGCGCAGACGCGGTCCCGGCCGAGGTCAGCACCGTCCGGACCGGCCCGTCCTCGCGGGGCGCCAGCTCCGCCACCACCTCTCTCGCCTCGCGAGCCGAGAGGTGGAAGAACCGCGGCAGCACCGCGGCCTCGTTCTCCGCCGTGAGGACGCGCGCCAGCTCGACGACGCTGGACATGCAGAGGCGCCCATCCCGAAGGGGGGCCTCCACGCCGGGGAAGCGCCGCAGGAGCGCCGCCGCCACCTTGCGCTGGAAGGCCGCTCCCGCCGAGAGCCCCAGCTCCCGGTGGAGGAAGGCGAAGAGGCTCCCGTGCCCGAGCTCGGCCCAGCGCCGCTCCCGGTCGAAGGCGGCGAGGGCGACGAGGAAGTCGCCGAGGGCGGCATGCTCCAGGCGGAGGAGCCGGGCGAGATGGTCGGAGAGGGCGCGTGCGCTGGTCATGCGCGGATCGTCTCATGCGATCCGGCGGCCTCGTGGAACGCGCGAGGATGGCGCCTGGCGCGACGGAGTGTCCCCGAGCCTCGAACCCCGTCCCGCGGCGCTTCGTACCCGCAGCGGCCCGCCAGGCGCTTCCGGGAAGGTCATCACGGCGAGTCCGTGCACGGGGAGTCGAATCCGTGCGAGACCGTGTCAAGCGTCAGGTAACCGCAACCCATCGGAGACGGCGAGGCGAGAGGTCGCCCCTCACCCGCGAGCGTTCACGGTGAGTCCACTCCGCCCTCTCCCCGGCCGGGACCGGGGCGAGGGCCACCGAGGCGCTCAGGTCGCAGGGTGCGCGGTCGCAACCCGGGGCGAGTGCCACCGAGGCGTTCAGGTCGCAGGGTGCGCGGTCGCAACCCGCGGCGAGGGCCACCGCGGCGCTCACGTCGCGAGGCGCCCGGCCGCCGCCGCGCGCCCCGGCTCAGCTCCGCCTCGCCGCGGCCGCCGCTTCCTTCTCTTGAAGTTGCCGCCAGGCCACTTTGCCGGTCGGCGACTTCGGGAGCGCCTCGACGAACTGGAACAGGCGCGGGACCTTGTAGGCCGCCATCTTCTCGCGGCACCAGGCCCCGAGCGCCTCGGCGCTCACCGCCTCGCCCGGCTTCAGCACCAGCACCGCCTTCACCGTCTCGCCCCGGTACTCGTCGGGCGAGGAGATGACGCAGGCCTCCTGGATCGCCGGGTGGCCGTAGAGCAGCGCCTCGACCTCGGCCGGCCACACCTTCATGCCGCTGCAGTTGATCATCCGCTTCAGCCGGTCGGAGAAGAAGAAGTAGCCCTCCTGGTCGATGAAGCCCAGGTCGCCGGTGCGGAAGAAGCGCTTCCCGTCCAGCTCCAGGAAGGACTCGGCGGTCTTGGCCGGGTCGTTCCAGTACTCCAGGAAGATCTGCGGCCCGTGGATGACGATCTCGCCGGTGCCGCCGCGGGGCAGCTCCACCGCGGTCTCGACGTCCACCACCCGCGCGTCCACGCTGTAGATGGGGATGCCCAGGCAGTGGCGCTTCGGGCGCAGGTAGGGGTTGATGTGGGTCGGGGCCATGGTCTCGGAGAGGCCGTACCCCTCCATGTAGTCGAGCCCCGTCACCTCCTTGAGCTTCTGCGCCACCGCCGCCGGCATGGCCGCGCCGCCGCCGCTGACGACCCGCAGGCTCGACAGGTCCAGCTCGCCGAGCCGCGGGTGGGCGAGGAGGTCCACCACCATGGTGGAGATGTTCACCCAGGAGGTGATCCGGTAGCGGGCGATGAGCCGCGCGGCGACCTCCCGGTCCCAGCGCGGCAGGATCACCAGGGTGTGGCCGGCGAAGATCGAGCCGTTCATCACCGACTGCATCCCGGTGACGTGGAAGAAGGGGAGCGAGGCGAGGACGATCGCGTCGGCGGTGAGCGCGCCGATCCAGGCCACGCTGCCCACCGCCGTGAACATCACCGCGCGGTGGGTGTGGACGCAGCCCTTGGGCTTGCCGGTGGTGCCGGAGGTGTAGGGCATCACCGCGCGGTCGTCGGGCCCGGCGGTGGTCGGGCCGGGGACGTGGCCCGCCGCCAGGGCCGCGCTCCAGGCGGTGACGCCCGGCTGCGCAGGGACGGCGCGCGGGGCCCGGACGAAGTCCGGCACCTCCAGCTCGGTGGCGACGCCGAGGGCGTCGGAGTAGGTGGCCACCAGCAGGTGGGAGAGGCCGGTCTTGCCCACCAGCGGCGCGATCCGCGGCAGCAGCTCCTGGGCGGCGACGGCCACCTTGGCGCCGCTGTCGGCGACGAAGTAGCGCAGCTCGTCGGTGATGAGCGCCGGCGTCACCGGCACCACCACCGCGTCGGCCCGGAGGATGGCGTAGAAGGCGGCGATCCACTGCGGCGAGTTCTGCATGTAGAGCAGGACCCGGTCGCCCTTGCGGACGCCGCACTCGCGTTGCAGCCAGCCGGCGATCTTCTCGGCGTCGTCGCGGAGCCGGGCGTAGCTCATCGCCGCGTCGTAGAAGAGCGTGGCCGCGCGGTCGGGGTAGCGCCGCGCGGAGATCTCGAGGTTGGCCCAGACGCTGGTGGCCGGCGGCGTGAGCTCGAAGGGCTGGCCCTTGGGCCAGACGGGGTAGTGCGTCGTGTTCATCGAAGCTCCTCGGCGTCGGTCCCCGCGAGGCCGTCGCGGGGAGCAGGGGTTCAGGCGGCTTCCAGGCGCCCGTCGCGGAGCACGGGCACCACGTCCAGTGGGCTCTTCCGGGCGGCGTAGGCGACCTCCCGCTCCAGGCCCCGCTCGAGCATCATCCGGCCCACCCGGCTGCGGGAGAGGCAGTCGAGCGCGTCGGCGCGCTCGTGGAGCAGGAGCGCCGCCTGCGCCGCGTCGGTGAGGTCGGCGCCGGGCAGGCCGGCGGCGGACAGGAGCGAGACCAGGTAGCCGGCGCCGTAGAAGTCCTCGAGGTTGAAGGCGTCGGCCGAGCCGGCGCAGACCAGCAGCACCGTCTCGCCGGCGGCGTGGCGCACCAGGTGCTCCACCACCGCCCGGCCGTTCAGCAGCGAGGCGGCGTAGACCCGCGCCGCGCCGGCGGCCTTCCGGACCGCCACCGTGCCGTTGGTGGTCGAGTAGATGAGCGAGCGGCCCGCCAGGCCCTGCGCCACCAGCGCCAGCGGGGTGGGGTGGGCGAAGCCGGGGAGGGTCGCGGCGTTCAGCTCGCCGGCCAGCACGTAGGAGCCGGCCGGCCGCCGGGCCGCCTCGGCGCGCGCCGCCTCCCCGTCCAGGGTCGGCACCACCTCGGTGGCGCCGTGGGCCAGGGCGGTGGCGATGCTGGAGGTCGCGAAGAGGACGTCGAGCACCACCACCACCTTGCCGGGCAGGCGGTGGTCGTCGAGCTCCTCCTTCTTCAGGAGGACGTGGACCCGGGTCATCCCGCCACGCAGGCGCCGCCGTCCACGGCGAGGTACTGGCCGGTGACGTGGCGGGAGGCCTCGCTGGCGAGGAAGACCACCGCGCCCTTCAGGTCCTCGTCGCCGCCGAGCCGGTGGAGCGGGGTGCGGGCCACCACCGCCTCGCCGATCACCCCGAGCAGCCCCTTGGTCATCTTGGAGGGGAAGAAGCCGGGGCAGATGGCGTTCACGTTGATGTCGTAGGCGCCCCACTCGCCGGCCAGCGCCCGGGTGAAGTTGATGGCCGCGGCCTTGCTGGTGTTGTAGGCGACGGTCTGCATCCCCGGGGGGTTGCCGCCGAGCCCCGCCACCGAGGCCACGTTGACGATCTTGCCGGAGCGGCGCGGGATCATGCAGCGCTTGCCGATCTGCTGGCTCATCAGGAACATGGCGTCGATGTTGAGCGCCATCACCTTGCGCCAGGCCTCCCAGGGGTGGTCCTCGGCCGGCGCGCCCCAGGTGGTCCCGGCGTTGTTCACCAGGATGTCCACCGTGGGCACCTTCGCCAGCACCTGGTCCACGACCGAGGGGATGGTCTCCAGCTTGCCGAGGTCGGCCGCCACCGTGGCCACGTCGATCTTCATGGCCCGCAGCCGCGCGCTGGCCTCGTCCAGCTCCGGCTGCTTGCGGGCGGTGAGCACCACCCTGGCGCCCATCTCGCCCAGCGCCTCCGCCATCTGCAGCCCCAGCCCGCGGGAGCCGCCGGTGATCAGCGCCACCTTGCCGCCGAGGTCGAACAGCTTCTTCACGCTCATGGTGTCTCCTGGATCGGGGGAAAGACTAGGCGGGGGCGCCGAGCAGCGCCTTCACCTCGAGGAACTCGCGCAGGCCGTGGACGCCCCACTCCCGGCCGTTGCCGGACGTCTTGAAGCCGCCGAACGGCGCGGCGAAGTCGGGGCCGGCGCCGTTCAGGTGGATCTGGCCGGCGCGGATGCGGGCGGCGACACGCTGGCCGTGGGCCGCGTCGCCCGACCAGACGTAGCCGGCCAGGCCGTAGGGGGTGTCGTTG
>JAKAEO010000179.1 GCA_021818285.1 Myxococcales bacterium | reverse complement strand
CGCCTCGGGCAGCGCGGTCGCCTGGGCGCCGGCGGCGCGCGCCGCCCGCGCCACCGTGTCCCGCCACTCGTCGAGCTGGCGGGCCGCCGCGGTGGCCTCCTTCACGGTGGGCGCGGCCTGCAGCCGCGCCAGCAGCTCCGCCACCTCGGCCCGGGCCGCCTCGACCTCCTCCGCCAGCCGCTCCCCGAGGCGCGCCGCCGCCTCCCGCTCGGCGCGCCGGGCCGCCTCCTCCCGCGCCCGCGCCCGCTCCTGGGCGGCCAGGGACCGCTCCCGCTCCGCCCCGGCCGCGCCCCGCTCGGCCTCGAGCCGGGCCCGCTCCTCCTCCAGCGCCCGCAGCGCGCCGGCCAGCGAGCCCCCGCCCGACAGCGCCTCCCGGGCCCGGTCCACCAGCGGGCCGGGCAGGCCCACCCGGCGCGCCACCTCCAGGGCCGACGAGCTGCCCGGCTGGCCCAGGTGCAGCTGGAAGGTGGGGAGCATCCGCTCGGCGTCGAAGCCCACCCGGGCGTTGGCGTAGCGCGGGTCGGAGAGCGCCAGGGCCTTCAGCTCGTCGAGGTGGGTGGTCACGAGGACGGTGGCCCCGGCCGCGCCCAGCGCCTCGAGCAGCGCCGCCGCCAGCGCCGCCCCCTCGCGCGGGTCGGTGTCGGCGGCGATCTCGTCCACCAGGGCGAGGGTCGAGGGGCCGGAGGCCTCCAGGATGGCGCGCACCGCGGTGAGGTGGGCGGTGAAGGTGGAGAGGTCGCGCGCCAGGTCGCCGCGCTCGTCCACCGCCGCCCGGACGTCGCCGTAGCAGGGCAGGCGCGAGCCGGCCGCCGCCGCCACCGGCAGGCCGGCCCGGAGCATCAGGGCCGACAGCCCCACCGCGGTGATGGCCACGGTCTTCCCGCCGCCGTTGGGGCCCGACACCACCAGCGCCCGCGCGGGCGGCAGCAGCCGGACGTGGCTCGCCACCACCTTCTTCCCCTGGAGCGCGAGCAGCGGGTGGCGCAGCGAGAGCAGCTCGAAGCCCTCGCCCGGGCCCGTCACCTCGGGCGCGTGGGCGTCCAGGTCGGAGGCCAGCCGCGCCGCCGCCTCGATCCGGTCCAGGTCGGCGAGCAGCTCCGCGTCCCGGAGCAGGTCGCCGGCGCCGCGGGCCACCGCCTCCGACAGCTCGCGGAGCACCCGCTGCTCCTCCTCGGCCGCCATGGCGCTGGCGATGGACAGCTCGTTGCCCGTCTCCACCATCCCCTCCGGCTCGACGAAGAGGGTCTGGCCCGACTGGGAGGCGTTGTGGACGATGCCCGGCACCGCCGCGCGGGAGCCGGCCAGCACCGGGATCACGTAGCGGTCGTTGCGGATGGTGAAGTAGCGGTCGCGGAGGTTCCGCGCCATGCCCTCGTCGGCCAGCAGCCCCTCCACCTGCGCCTTCAGCGCCCGGTGCAGCCCGCGCACCCGGTCGCGCAGGCCGGCGAGCGCCGGGCTGGCCCGGTCGGAGACGGCCCCGGAGGGCTCGACCGCCGCCTCGATGCGGTCGGCGAGCCGCTCGTCGCCGCCGAGCGGCGCGGCCAGCGCGGCGAGGAGCGGGACCTCGCCGCCCCGCGCCTCGAGGAAGGCGCGGGTGCGGGCCGCGGCCCGGGCCAGGCCGGCGCACTCCCGGAGCGCCAGCGGCTCCAGCACGCCGCCCTTCCCGGCTCGCCGCAGCGCCTCCTCGGCCGCGCCGGCCCCGCCCAGGGGCAGCGCCGCGCGGGCCTCGGCGAGGCGGCGCGCCTCCTCGACGCGGGCCAGCTCCGCCCTCACCTCGTCCGGCCCGCCGAGGAAGGGGAGGGCGAGGGACCGCTCCCGCCCTCCGGGGAGGCGGCAGCGGCTTGCCAGGGCGCGGGTCAGCTCGGGCCAGCCCAGCTCGACGAGGGTCCTCGGCTCCATCGGGCGCGGAGCATAGTCCAGGGACCGCCATCGGGGGGCCCCGCGGAGGTCGGGGCCGAGCCCGCGGCATCGGCTCTGCTAGGATGGCGGGCCAAGAGACGAACGGGGGCTCGTTTGGGGGAGCGAGATCCGCAAGCGGCCGGAGGGTCGCCGAGCGCCATTCCTGCGGGCGCCATGACGGCGATCCTGGAACAGCTGGCCCGCGGCCCGGATCCCGTCGCGGCGCCCGGCGAAGCGCTCCGCGCCGGGGCCGTGGTCGGCCACTTCGAGTTGCGCCGCCCCATCGGCCGCGGCGGCTTCGGCGTCGTCTGGGAGGCGGTGGACCTGGATCTGGGGAGGCCGGTCGCCTTCAAGGCCGTGCGCGCCGGACCGCGCCGGGAGATCCACGAGCGGCTGCTGCACGGCGAGGCGGAGGCCGCGGCCCGCCTCTCCCACCCGAACCTGGTGACCATCCACGAGATCGGCCGCGCCGAGGCCGGGCCGTACCTGGTGCAGGAGCTGCTGCGGGGCGAGACCCTGGAGTCGCGCCTGGAGCGGGGGCCGATGGCGCTCCGGGAGATCCTCGACGTGGCGGCCGACGTCGCGCGGGGGCTCGCGCACGCCCACGCGGAGGGCGTCGTCCACCGCGACCTGAAGCCGTCCAACGTCTTCCTGTGCGCCTCCGGGCGGGTGGCGGTGCTCGACTTCGGGCTGGCCCACGCCTTCGGCCGGCGGCGCGTGGACGGCGGGACGCCCGCCTACATGGCCCCGGAGCAGAGACGCGGAGCGCCCGAGGACGAGCGGACCGACGTCTTCGCGCTGGGCGTGCTCCTCCACCGGATGCTCGCGGGCGCCCTCCCGTTCCCCGAGGGAGACGGCGGCCGCGCCCTGCTGTCGCGGCGCCCGGTGCCGCCGCTCCACCTGGCCGCCCTCCCGGCGCTGGGCGCGCTGGTGGCCGAGATGCTCGCCAAGGATCCGGTGGCGCGGCCCCGCGACGGCGGCGCGGTGCTGGAGCGGCTCCTCGAGCTGCGGCGCGAGCTCCCCGACAGGCCCGCGGCGGGGAGCCCGCCGGCCCGGCCGGGCCGGCGGCCCCTGGGGCGGACGATGGGGCTGGTGGTGGGGACGGCCGTGGCCACGGCGGCGGTCGGCGCGCTGGTGGCGAAGCTCCACTCCGCGCCGGAGGCTCCCGCGGGGCGGCCCCTGCGGGTCGCGGTCGCCGACGTCGAGAACGGCACGGGCGAGGGGGATCTCGACGCGCTCTCGGGCCTCCTCGCCGCCGCGCTGGAGCAGTCGAGCCACCTGTCGGTGATGCGCCGCGCGGCGATGCTCGACGCCGCCGGCCGGATGGGGCTTGGCGCCCCCGCGCGCCTCGACGCCCCGCTGGCCCGGCAGGTGGGGCCCGCCGCCGGCGTCCAGGCGCTGCTGCTCCCCGCGGTCCATCGCGCCGGAGAGGGCTACGCCGTCGAGATCCAGGGAGTCGACCCGACCGGCGGCCGCGCGCTCTTCACGGTGCAGGAGCGCGCCGACGGCAGGGGGAGCGTTCCCGGGCTGCTCGACCGGATCGCGGCCCGGATCCGCGTCCGGCTCCACGAGGCGGAAGGGGAGGTCCGGCGCTCCGCCGCGCCGGTCGCCAGGACCCTCTCCGCCGACCTGGAGGCGTCCGCGCGCTACTTCGCCGGGCTCGACTGCTACGAGCGGCGGACGCTGGCCGGCAGCTGGCGAATCGCGACGTCGGCCTGCGCCGGCGACCTCCGCCGCGCGGTGGAGCGGGATCCGGACTTCGCCGTGGCCTGGTACCAGCTGGCGCTGGACCTGGTGGCGGCCGGTGCGACGGAAGCGGAGGGGCGCAGGGCGCTGAAGGAGGCGGTCCGGCTCGTCGACCGGGCGCCTCCCCGCGAGCGAGCGCTCATCCGCGCCCTCGACGCGGAGATGGCCGACCGGAACGACGACGCGCTGGCCCTGTACGGCCGGTCGATCGCCGAGCACCCGGACGACAAGCGGGTGCTGTTCCGGGCCGGGGACGTCCACTACCACGCGGACGAGTTCGGCTCGGCCATCCCCTACTTCGAGCGGGCGCTGGCGCTCGACCCGACGTACGACTTCGCCCTCGACCACCTGGCGCGAGCGCTCGGCAGCCTGGGCCGGCGCGAGGCGCTGGCGGGGCGCGTCCGGGCCTGGTCGGCCATGGCGCAGACGCCGACGGTCCTCCACGGCCTCGTCCTCGCCTGGCTCTGGCTCGGCGAGCCCGGCAAGGCGGTCGAGGCGGCGGAGCGCCAGGTCGCGGCGGGCGGAGGCCGCGCCGCCCGCGACGACCTCGCGACCGCCCGCTTCGCCGCCGGGCGGCTCGAGGCGGCGGCGGCCGCCCTGAGGCCTCCCGAGGACGCCTTCGCCGCGGCCCGGCTGGCCGCGGTCCAGGACGCCATGGGCCGGCGGCGCGCGGCCGGGGAGACGCTGGCCGACCTGGCCCGGCGCTTCCCCGCGGACCGTGGGATCCTCCTGTTCTCGCGGGCGGTGCACCTCGTCGGGGACGGGGAGGCGGAGCCGGTCTGGCGCGACGCGGCGGCCCTCCGGGCCGCGGGAGCGGCCGCCGCCGCGAACCTGTCGGTGGCGCTCGCGCTGCTCGGCGCCGCCGATCACGCCGCCGGGCTGGCCACGGGGCTGGAGCGGGGATCGGTGGCCGAGGAAGAATACCGTGCGGTGGCCGCCTGGAAGCGCGGGGAGGCGGCGGAGGCCAAGGCGCGTCTGCGGGCGCTGGAGGAGCGCGTCCCTCTCCCGGACGGCCTCCCCCCTCCCGCCTTCCTGCGCGCCGAGCTGTGCGCCGCGACCGGGCAGGACGGCGAGGTGGTCGAGGCCGTCGCGCGGTACCGGGCCCTGCCCGGGTTCGGGATGTGGCACGGCTGGGCGCGGCCGCGCAGCCAGCTCCTGCTCGCTCGCGCCCGCGAGCGGCTGGGCCAGCGCGCGGAGGCCCGGGAGGCCGTCGACGCGCTGCTGGGCGAGTGGAGCGGAGCCGATCCGGAGGCGAGGCTGCTCGCCGAGGCGCGGGCGCTTCGGGCGCGCCTCGGCGATGCCGTCCAGCACCCGAAGTGACCACGCAGGCGACGAGGAGGGAGCACCATGGCCGGACCGAAGAGCGCGGTGCAGCGGGAGTACGAGGACGTCCTGCGGGACATGGCCCGTTCCGGGCGCCGCCAGGGCGAGGCGCAGGTGGCGCCCGATGCGCAGGCCTACGCCAGGGTCGTGGCGCTCGGCATCTTGCCGCAGCCCCCCGACCCGACCGATCCCGTGGTGGACGTGCTCACGGTGGCCACCGCGATGGGCATGCTGGACCGCTTCTTCAGCAGGCTGCCCTAGGCGGACCGCGTGGCCGGGCGTCGTCACCGGGGCGGGCCGCGAGGCGCGGCCCCGCCCGTCCCGTTCGTCCTGGCCCTGGCCGGCCGCCCGGCGGGTCCCGGCCGCCGCGGTGAGCCCGAGGAGGAGGCCGTGGCGCTGCGCGTGCGGCAGGCCGGGGTCGCCGAGGAGCTGGCCCGGCTGGAGCAAGCCTGCTGGCGCGGGCGGCTGGACGGCGCCGGCCTGGCCCGGCTGCAGGCGCTCTGCGTCGTCTTCGCCTCCCTGGAGCGGAGCTTCCAGGAGCGGATTCGAGACCCGGAGGGAGGGCCGGAGTGATCCTGGTGCTGTCGCACGCGGCCGACGACCACGCCGCCGCCGTCGGGGCGGAGCTGGATCGGGAGGGGGCGGCCTGGGCCCTCCTCGACCTCCGCCGCCTCCCGTCCCGGCCGTCGCTCGCGCTCGGCTACGGGGGCCGGGGGGGCCGCGACTTCCGGCTCTTCCTCGAGGGCGGCCGCGCGCTGCGCCCGGACCGCGTCGCGGCGGTGTGGTGGCGGCGACCCGGCAGCTTCGCCCCCGACCCGGCCATGCGCCCGACGCACCGCGACTTCGCGGCCCAGGAATGGCACCAGGCGACGCACGGGCTCTGGCGGGCGCTGCCGGCGCGCTGGGTGAACCCGCCGGGCGCGGAGCAGGCCGCCTCCTACAAGACCTGGCAGCTCGCCGCGGCGCAGGACGCCGGCTTTCGCGTGCCCCGGACCCTGGTCACGAACGACCCGGCCCGCGCCCGCGACTTCCTGCGGGCGCAGGGCCGACGCCCCACCGTCTACAAGGCGTTCCACGGGGCCCCGGGGGAGCGGCGCTGGGTCCGCCTGGTGGGACGCGCGGAACGCGCGCTGCTCGAGGCGGTCCGGCACGCGCCGGTCGTCTTCCAGGAGTACGTCGGGGACGCGGTGGACGTGCGCGTCACGGTGGCCGGCACGCGCCTCTTCGCCACCGCGGTGGACGCCCGTCGCAGCGCCTACCCCGTCGACTTCCGCGCCGACTGGGCGGGGGCGCGCGTCGAGCCCTGCCGCCTGCCCTCTCCGGTCGAGGGGCGCGTGCGCTCCCTGGTGCGCCGGATGGGGCTCGCCTACGCGGCCCTCGACCTGCGGCGGCGGCCGGACGGGGAGCACGTCTTCCTGGAGCTGAACCCGACGGGGCAGTGGCTGGGCTTCGAGCGGCGGAGCGGCCAGCCCATCAGCCGTGCCGTGGCGCGGCTGCTGGCCGGCCCCCGGCGGAGGCGCGGGGCCGGGACCGGATGCTAGGATGCGGCCATGCCCCGCCGGATTTCCCTCGCCGCGGCCCTGTTCGCCGCGCTCGCCGCCTGCGCCTCGGCGCGCCCGCCCCCCGCCGCCGTGGCGCCGCCTCCGCCCGCCGGCCACGTCCTGGCGCTCCAGGCCCTGGCTTCGGCGCGGGCCGCGGCGGCGGCCGGCGACCGGGCGGCGCAGCGGCGGGAGCTGTCGCGGGCGGTGGAGGCCGACCCGGGGTGGGACCTGCCCCGCCTGGACCTCGCCGAGCTGCTGCTGCGCGAC
>JAKAEO010000178.1 GCA_021818285.1 Myxococcales bacterium | reverse complement strand
TCGAGGACGCGGCCCTGGTGGCCCGCCTCCAGGCGGTGATGCTCCCCCGCAAGGTGTTCATCGCCGACGGCCACCACCGCTACGAGTCGGGCCTCGCCTACCGGGACCTGGTGGATCGGGAGCAGCCGGGCCTGCCGGAGGGGGCCGGCCACCGCTACATGCTGATGGCGCTCACCTCCATGGCGGACCCGGGGCTGTGCATCTACCCGACCCACCGGCTGCTCCTCGGCCTCTCGGGATTCCAGCTCGGGGCCTTCCTGGAGCGCCTGGGGCGCTTCTTCGACGTCCGCACCCTGGACGAGGACCTGGCGCGGCCCGCCGGGCGCGCCTGGGCCATCAGCAAGCTGGCCGAGCACTCGGGCAGGTCCACCACCTTCCTCCTGGTCACCGGGCAGGACCGGCGCGGGCGCATCCTGACCCTGCGGGACGACGCCGACTTCACCGGGGTGCCGCTCCCCGCGAGCCAGTCGCTGCGGGACCTGGACGTCACCGCGCTCCACGCCATCGTGCTGCAGCACCTGCTGGGCATCTCGCCCGAGGCCCAGGAGCGCCAGGAGAACCTGCGCTACGAGATGGACGCCGGCGCCGCGGTGAACCGGGTGCTGGCGGGGGAGTTCCCGCTCGGCTTCCTGGTGAACCCCACCCCCATGTGGCAGGTGCAGGCGGTGGCGGAGGGGGACGAGACCATGCCGCAGAAGAGCACCTACTTCTTCCCCAAGCTGGCCAGCGGCCTGGTGATGAGGAAGATCGCCGACCTGCTGGAGTAGGATTCCCCCCATGGCCTTCCCCGTCGACCGCCCCCGCCGCCTGCGCCGCACCGAGGCGCTGCGCAGCCTCGTCCGCGAGACCACGCTCGCCCCGGACGACCTGGTCTGGCCGCTCTTCGTGGTCCCGGGGGCGCGGGTGCGCAACCCGGTGGCCTCGATGCCCGGCGTCTTCCAGCTCTCGGTGGACGAGCTGGTGGCCGAGGCCCAGGCCGCCTTCGCCTGCGGCGTCCGCGCGGTGATCCTCTTCGGCATCCCGGCGCACAAGGACGCCACCGGCAGCTCGGCCTGGGACGAGGAGGAGGTGGTCCCGCGGGCCATCCGCGCGCTCAAGGCCCAGGTGCCGGGGCTGGTGGTGATGACCGACGTCTGCCTCTGCGAGTACACCGACCACGGCCACTGCGGCGTGCTCCGCCCGCCCACCGCCGGCGGCCCGGGCCAGGACCTCACCGTGGACAACGACCTCACCCTGCCGCTGCTGGGCAAGGAGGCGGTGGCCCACGCCCGCGCCGGCGCCGACGTCGTCGCCCCCTCGGACATGATGGACGGGCGGGTCGCCGCCATCCGCGAGGCGCTGGACATCGCCGGCTTCCCGGACGTGCCCATCCTCTCCTACGCCGCCAAGTTCGCCGGGGCCTTCTACGGACCGTTCCGCGACGCCGCCGAGAGCGCGCCGCGCGAGGGGGCGGGCATCCCCAAGGACCGCAAGGGCTACCAGATGGATCCGGCCAACGCCCGGGAGGCGCTCCGCGAGGTGGCGCTGGACGTGGGCGAGGGCGCCGACATGCTGATGGTGAAGCCGGCGGTGCCCTACCTGGACGTCGTCCGGATGGTGAAGGAGCGCTTCGACCTGCCGGTGGCCGCGTACCACGTCTCCGGCGAGTACGCGATGATCAAGGCCGCCGCCGCGCGCGGCTGGATCGACGAGACCCGGGTGATGCTGGAGACGATGCTCTGCTGCCGGCGCGCCGGGGCCGACCTGGTGCTCACCTACTACGCCAAGGAGGCGGCGTCGGCGCTCACCGGGGTGCGCCGCTAGCCGACCATGCGCGACGCCAGGCCCGAGGGCTCCCCGTACCCCAAGGCCGATCTGACCCTGCGCGGCCTGGCGCGGGCCTTCGACCTGGCGCTCGCCTTCGCGGTGGCCGGCCTGGCCGGGCCGGCCGGCCCGTTCCTCGCCTTCCTCTACCTCATGGTGGCCGACGGCCTGCTCCACGGCCAGTCGCTGGGGAAGCGCGTCTTCGGCGTCCGGACCATGGTGCTGCCGCGCGGCGCCACCCGGGGCCGGCCCGGCGGCTACCGCGAGTCGATGCTGCGCAACCTGCCCTTCGCGCTGGTGGCGCTGTTCTACTCGGTGCCGGTGCTCTGGCTGGTGCTCTTCCTCGCCGGGGTGCCCATCGTCGCCTTCGAGTCCTGGATGGTCTGGAGCGACCGGCTCGGCGTGCGCATCGGCGACATCTTCGCCGACACCCAGGTGGTGGACGCGAAGGTGGTGTCGCGCATCGAGGTCACGGCGGCCGGGCCCGAGCTGCGGACGGTGGCGCCGCACGGCCCGGCGGCGGTCCACCGGGGCGCCCGCGCGGCGGCCTGAGCGCGGCGCGGGGACCGGCCGCGCGGGCGGAAGAAGGCGTGACCGGCGCCCCGCTCGTGCTATAGAGGGCCGCTCGAACCCTTTCCGCCCGGCCGAACCCGGAGGTCCCATGGCCCGTTCCAAGAGCAAGCACACCCGGCTGATCATGAAGCGCCGCCAGCGCTGGAAGCGCCGGCTGAAGACCAAGAAGGCGGCCCGGAAGGCCACCGCCAAGAAGTAGCCGCGGCCCTTGACTCTCCCGGCCCGGGCGCGCTAGTTACAGCCCTCCCCGGGGGGTCCGGGAGGGGAACGTTGGAGACGCAGCCGAACGTGGCGAACTGGCTGGAGTCGTTCAGGGACCGGGTGGTGCACCGGTCGCAGGTGGGGAAGAGGCGGCTCGACGCCACCTTCACCCGCCGTGATCTGGACGGGAAGCTCCAGGAGCTGGGCGAGCGCTTCCTGGGGCTCGTGCAGCAGGGAGCGGCGGCCGTCCCACAAGAGTTGGCCGCGCTGGTGCAGGAGATCCGGGTGCTGCAGGACCGGCTCCGCGCGCAGCTCGGGGAGATCGAGACCCTCGAGGGCGAGGGCTAGCGGTCGCAGTCGGAAAGCTTGGGCCCGTGGCGCAGCTGGGAGCGCGCCTGAATGGCATTCAGGAGGTCACCGGTTCGATCCCGGTCGGGTCCACCAGTAAGGCAGCAGGAAGCCAGGTAGTCAGCGGGCCCCGTGGATAGCTCCCCGGGGCCCGCGTCGTTTCCGACGACGTGCAGGAGCCTCACCAAGGCCCGTCAGCGTCGGCGGGGCCTTCGCCGCCGTCCTCGGGCCTCGTCTTACCGTAGCCGTGCTGGCGACGGTACCGTCCGCAGACCCCGGGCATCTCGAGATGCCGGGCGATCGGCACAGCGCTGCCGGAGGCGGGGCTGCTCCGGCATCTCGATGCACCCGGCTGACGTCCTGGCGGCGTGACCTTCCGCTCGCTCGGCACCTGCGGGCGGCGGCGAAGGCCCCGACCGCCGGACGCGTCGTTCAAGCGGCCCATGACCGACCGACCGTCTGGTCCGAACCTGAGCTGCCCCACGCGGGGCGTCAGAGGAGGCAAGTAGGCTAGCCTTCGCGGGTTTTCATCGGGGAGCATCTCGGTACTTGCGGTGTGGAGTAACTCCAAATACATTCGGAACGTGCAGTGGCGAGGTTCGAGCTGGCGGTCGTCCATGCGGCAGCCAGGCGAGGACGGGTGAGGGTCGGGGGCCCGAGGTTCAAGGACCGCCTGCTGCCGTACGTTCCGGAATACGTCCAGATGATCGCCTTCACCGAGTCGGTGCTGCTCGAGCTTCGCGAGCGGGACTTCATGAGGACGCACGTGTACGAGGGCGTCGAGCACGACGCGTACGGCGTCGCCATCTCGCCCGATCTCCAGCGGCGATTCGGGATCGAAGGGCTCGAGACCTGGTACGTGAAGCTGACGATGGACGAGGATGACGACGGTGGTGAAGTCCTGGTGGTGTCGCTGCACGAGCCGGAAGGGCCGTTGCGGCGCTCCGGCGGGACGCTCCCTGTCCGGTTCCGGAGGACGACGTGAAGAAGCTCTGCGGTGAGTGCGGCAAGCGCGCGGTGGAGCCCTGGACCGGCCCTGGTCGGCGCTCGCCCTTCCGGAACTTCCCGGCGCTGGAGCTTCCCGCGACGCTCGCGATTCCCACCTGTGCGAATTGCGGCGCCGAGTGGATCGACAGGGAGACCGCCAGGAGGATCGACGAAGCGCTCGCTGCCCAGAGCGCGCTCGTGCTTGCCGACGTCGCTCGCCAGGCCATCGAGGCGCTCGGCGCGACGACGAGCCAGCGCGAGCTCGAGGCGACGCTTGGACTCTCGGCTGCCTACCTGTCCAAGGTGCGGCATGGCAGGGAGGTTCCCAGCGCGCCGCTCGTCGCCCTGCTGTCCCTCCTGGCTGCGAGGCCGGCTCGCATCGATGAAGTCATGCACGTCTGGACGACCGGACGTCTCTCCCCACGTATCGCCAGCACGAACGTGTCGCGGGTGGACCTCGAGGTGGAAGCCGGCGAGGCGGTGGCAGGCTGATGTCCTTCGTGAACGTCGCGACCCTGATGGCGGAGGGCGTCTCGCTCGACGGGATCACCGGTCGCCTGTCCGTCTTCAACATGCTGGAGGCCGTTTCCGCGCCCTCGTTCCCCGCGGCGCTCGGTCGGCTCGTGGTCGTCAACGTGTACGAAGTCGAGGGCGAGCGCGAGCCGCGCTGGGAGCGCGTCCGGGTGACGGACGATGCGGGGCAGGTCCTGGTGGAGACGGTGACGGAACTGGTGGGAGAGGGGACCGCACACCGGTCGATGTCCCTGTTCCAGGGCATCCGCCTCTCCAAGCCCGGCGCGTACTTCGTCACCGTGGAGGGGGCACGCCGACGCGACGATCCGTGGGAGCCTGTCCGCCGAAGGCGACTCCAGGCACTTCTTGGCGCTCACCCGTTGGCTCGTCCCGAGCAGGGCGAGGCCAGGGTCCCCGCCGGTACGAGCGCGCTGACCGAGTAGTGACTCCCCGCGGTCGCGGGCAAGATGTGAGACGGGCGGCCGCAAGGCCGCTCGCCTCCATCTCCCCTCACAGCGAGACGCAGGCGCAGGCGGTCGTGCCGTCGCAGGGCGCGGCCGAGACGACGCCGGCGCAGGTCAGCCCGGTACAGCAGGCGGCGCCGCCCACGGTGCACTGCTGCCCGGAGCCGACGCAGGCCCCGGCCTGGCAGGTCCCGGTGGTCGATCCCGAGGGGACGACGCAGGTGAGCCCGGAGCAGCAGTCGGCGCCGGAGGTGCAGCTGCTGCCGGCGACGCCGCACGACGTGGGCGTGGCGCACTTCCCGGCGACGCAGGCCAGGCCGACGCAGCAGTCGGAGCTGGTGGTGCAGCTCACCGCCGCGGCGGCGCAGCCGGTCTGCGTCTGGCAGGTGCCGGCGCCGGCCGCGGGCGCGACCGGACACTACAGTCCCTGGCAGCACTGCGCCGAGCTGGTGCAGCCGGCGGAGGCGGTGCCGCACGCCGGCGGCGGCGAGCCGGCCGGGACCGCGTCGGTCCGTGCCCCGCAGGCGGCGGCGAGCAGCAGGACGGCGGCGAGCGGGACGCGGTTCATGACGGATCCCCCGGGCCCGGCGCTGGCCCCGCCGCCATGTTAGAGGTCCCGCGGACCACCGTCACCGAAGGCGCTCGGCGGGGATGTGCGAAGGAGTGGGACCGTTCCCGACCTCGCGCTAGACTCCGGGGCGCCCATCCCGGCCCTGCCAGGAGACCTCATGACCGTCGCCGCGCTCGCGCTGATCCTCGCCGCCTCCGCCACGCCGCTCGCGCCCCCGCCGAAGACGCCCGTCCGGCCGGTGGTGGACGAGTACCAGGGCGAGAAGGTCACCGACCCCTACCAGTGGCTGGAGAAGGCCGACGACCCCGAGGTCCAGGCCTGGAGCAAGGCGGAGGACGCGCGCACCCGCGCCTGGCTGGCCGCCCGGCCGGACATGGCGGCGCTGCGCGCCCGGGTGCGCCAGCTCGTCACCTCCCGGGAGGTGGCCTACGGATCGGTCACCTGGCGCGGCGGGCGGTACTTCGCGCTCAAGTACCAGCCGCCCAAGCAGCAGCCCTTCGTGGTGGCGCTCGACTCGCTCCGGGACCGCTCCACCGAGAAGGTGGTGCTCGACCCGACCGTGGTCGATCCCAGCGGCGGGACCTCCATCGACTTCTTCGTGCCCTCGGTGGACGGGAAGCTGCTCGCCGCCTCGCTGTCGCAGAAGGGGAGCGAGAGCGGCGACCTGCGCATCTTCGACGTCGCCACCGGCAAGGAGCTGCCCGACCGCGTCGCGCGGGTGAACGGCGGCACCGCCGGCGGCGGCATGGCCTGGAACGCCGACGCCAGCGGCTTCTGGTACACGCGCTACCCGCGGCCCGGGGAGCGTCCCGAGGCCGACCTGGGCTTCTACCAGGAGATCTGGTTCCACAAGATGGGGACGCCGGTCTCGGCCGACACCTACGAGCTCGGCAAGGAGCTGGAGGACCCCCGCATCTCCGAGCACTTCCTCCAGTCCTCCGCCGACGGCCGCGAGGTGCTCTCGCTGGTGCAGAAGGGGGACGGGGGCCAGTACTCGCTCTGGCTGCGCCGGCCGGAGGGCGGCTGGCGCAAGGTGGCGGGGCTCGAGGACCGGGTGGTCGCCGCCCGCTTCGGCCTGGACGGCGGACTCTGGCTGAAGTCGCGCCAGGGCTCCCCGCGCGGCCGCATCCTGCGCGTGCCGCTCTCCGACCCGGACCTCGCCAGGGCGAAGGTGATGGCCGAGCCCGTGGAGGGGGCCATCGACGAGTTCGAGGTCACCGCGTCGCGCCTCTTCGTCACCGAGATCGCCGGCGGCCCGAGCACCGCCCGGGCGCTCACGCTCGAAGGCAAGCCGGTGGGGTCGCTCCCGGTGGCCGGCGTCGCCGCGGTGGGCGGGC
>JAKAEO010000017.1 GCA_021818285.1 Myxococcales bacterium | reverse complement strand
GACGGCCGCCAGCACCGCCACGCCCACCGCCACCCGCGTCCCGGCCCGGCGGCGGCGCTCGGCGGCGGGCGCGGCCGCCTCGGGGACGAGGTGGGCGCTCGGCGGGGGCAGCCGCTCGGGGGCGTCGATGGCCACCGTCCCGCCGCGCGACATGCGCTCCTCGGCGCGGAAGCGCAGCGTCCGGCCGGGCTGCGGCGCCGGCTGCGGCGGCGGGGTGCGGCGCGGGTCGTACACCGGCGGCAGCCCCATGCCGGCGAGGACGCGCGACAGCTCCTCGGCCACTTCCCCCATGCTCTGCTGCCGCTCCTGCGGCCGCTTCCGCAGCGCCTTGAGGATCAGCGCCTCGAACCCCGGCGGCAGCCCGGCGCGGCGCCGCCCCGGGGGCTCGGGCGGCCGGGTCTGGTGCTCCACCAGCGTGGCCACGGCGGTCGGGCCCTGGAACGGCAGGGTGCCGGTGACCGTCTCGTAGGCCAGGACGCCGAAGCCGTAGACGTCGGCGCGGTGGTCCACCGCCGCCGCCGCCCCCTGCTCCGGCGCCATGTACTCGGGCGTGCCGATGATGGTCCCGGCCCGGGTGATGCGGTCGCCGCCGTCCCCCGGGCTCTTGGAGATGCCGAAGTCCACCACCTTGACGAAGTCCTGGCCGTCCTCGCCGCGCATCACCAGCACGTTGTCGGGCTTCAGGTCGCGGTGGACGATGCCGTGGGCGTGGGCCGCCGCCAGCGCCCGGCACACCTGGGCGAGGATGCGCGCCGCGCGGTCGAAGGGCAGCGGCCCGTCCCGGTGCAGCACCGCCGCCAGGCTCCGCCCGTCCAGCTCCTCCATCACGAAGTAGAGGTTGCCCTCGCGGGTGCGGCCGAAGTCGGTGACGTCGACGATGTTCTCCTGGCCGATGCGGCTGGCGGCGGCCGCCTCCCGCTGGAAGCGGCGCACCAGGTCCTCGTCGCCGGAGAACTCGGGCCGGAGCACCTTCACCGCCATCCGCTTGCCCAGCACCACGTGCTCGGCCCGGTAGACGGTGCCCATGCCCCCTTCGCCGATGACGCCCAGCACCCGGTACCGGTCGCCCAGGACCCGGCCCACCAGCGGGTCGGGCGGCCCCATGGGCGTGCCGTCCACCGGGCACACCCGTGCCGAGTCGTCGAGGCTCGTCTGGCAGGTGGGACATCGGGACATCGGCCTGGCCGTCGGCCGTTAGGGTATCATTCCCGTTTACCGTCACCCAATTCGGGACCAGGGCCCCCTTGGCGGAACTCTTCGTCATCAACGGCATCTGCGGCGGCACGGTCTTCTTCCTGCCCGACGTGCCCACGGTGGTCGGGCGCTCGGCCGAGTGCCACGTCCAGATCTCCGACCCCTGGATCTCCTCGATGCACGCCCTCTTCGAGCGGCGCGGGGCCGACCTGTGGGTGGTGGACCTCGACAGCCGGAACGGCACGTTCGTCGGCGAGGAGCGGGTGCAGGAGGCCCGGCTGGAGCCCGGGGCGAAGGTCCGCTTCGGCAAGACCGAGACCGAGCTGCGCGGGAGCCCGGCCCCGGAGGGGCGCGGCCTGGTCCAGGGCGAGAGCACCGTCATCCGCTACCTCGCGGACCTGGTGGGGAGCGAGCCCGCCGCCGAGCCCGGGGCGCAGGCGCCGGCCCGCCGCAAGGGGCCGAGCGGCATCACCACCTCGGGCCGCCGCCAGATCCAGGTGATCAACGAGATCGGGCGCATCTCCACCTCCGGGGCCTCGCTCGACGAGACGCTGGCCCAGGTGCTGCGGACCCTGGCCGGGGCGGTGGGGTCGGAGCGGGCGACGGTGCTGCTGCTCGGCGAGGGCGGGAAGATGGTGCCGCACGCCGTCGAGCCGCCCGACGCCGAGCCGCGCACCAGCACGACGGTGGTGGAGGAGGCCATCCGCTCCCGCGCCGGCATCCTCACCTTCGACGCGCAGCAGGACCAGCGCTTCTCCGGCAGCCAGTCGGTCATCGCCGAGGGCATCCGCTCCTGCATGGCGGCCCCCATCTGGGCGGAGAACCGCATCCTCGGGGCGCTGGTGCTGGACCGCACCTACGCCGAGCCCTTCAACGCCGAGGATCTGGAGCTGGCCACGCTGGTGGGCTTCCAGGCGGCCATGGCCATCGACCGGGCCCGGCTCGCCGACCGCACCCGGGTCGCCGACGAGCAGCGCCAGCGGCTGCTGCGCCACCTGCCCGCGGCCACCGCCGCCGCCCTGCTCGCCGCCGAGGGGGATCCCCTGGCCCCCGCGGTCCATCCCGACGCCGCGGTGCTGGCGGTGGCGCTGGTGGACCTGGCGGCGCTGGCGGCGGCGCGCCCCCCGCAGGAGGTGGCGGCGCGGGTGCTGGCGGCGCAGGAGGCGCTGCGCGCCTCGCTGCTGGACCGGGGCGCGGCCGTGGAGACGCGCCTCACCGGCGGTGCCGTGGCGGTCTTCGGGGTGCTCCAGCCCGCCGACGGGATGGAGCCGGCGGCGGCCGCGGCCCTGGAGCTCCGGGAGCGGGTGGCGGCGCTGGAGGCCGGCAACCCGGAGCCGCGCCTGGGCGTGTCGGCGGGGCTCGAGGCGGGGACGGTGCTCGCCGGCAACTTCGCCAGCGCCGAGCTGCCGGAGCTCCGGGTGGTGGGCGCGGCGGCCGAGGCGGCGCTGCGGCTCGCGGGGCGCGCCGCGCCCGGCCAGGTGCTGGTGGGGCGAGAGGCGGCGGCCCGCGCCGGCGGGCTGCTCCGGCTCGGCGACGCCGATCCCGGCGGGGCGCGGCCGCTGCTGGGCGGGCGCGACTGAGCGCCGCTACATCACCCCGAGCACGTTCAGCAGCGCCACCAGAACGCCAGTGAGCGACTCGCCGGCGATGGCGCCGGAGGCCACCGGGATCACGAAGAGGGCGGCGCTGGCCGGGCTGCGCTTCTGCCAGATCCAGGCGGCCACGGCGCCGAGGAAGAAGGAGATCGACGAGTAGCCCTGGAAGGTGAAGGCCATGCCGAGGCCCACCGGCGAGGGCAGGAAGCGGCGCGAGCGGGGGAAGAGCTTCTCCGCCGCGGTGAGCCCGACGCCCACCGCCACGCCGACCCACAGCGAGTCGAGGGCGTAGGGGGGCAGCGAGCCCAGCCCCCGGGCCAGGAGCTCGGCCACCGCCTTCCAGACCAGCGCCGCCGGCGCCGGGAAGCGGTCGCCGCCCAGCGCCGAGGGGTCGGGGATGAGGACGAAGAAGGCGCCGGTGGCGGCCAGGGCGCCGGAGAAGACCCCGAAGAACTGGGCCAGGAACTGCTTGCGGGGGTTGGCGCCGAGCAGGTAGCCCGACTTGAGGTCGGTGAGCAGGTCGGCGGAGCCGATGGCCATCGACGAGGTGATGTTGGCGGTCATCAGGTTCGCGGTGAGGTTCTGCGGCATGAGCACGCCGTAGACCAGCTGCGTGATCTTCCCCACCGGGCCGATGGGGGTGGTGTCGGTCTCGCCGGTGGCCCGGGAGGCCACCACCGCCATCAGCGCCGAGATGGCGATGGCGATCGCGGTCATCAGCACCGGGATGCCGAAGGCGTGGCGGTTCACCAGCATGGCGCCGGCGCCGGCCACCAGCACGCCCACCGCGAACCAGCTGCCGGGCACCTCGGTGCGGGCCAGCGGGTCGTCGCCGCCGCCGCGCCGCCGCCGCCCGGCGAAGGCCCGGGCGATGGTCCGCCAGTTCCAGAAGAAGGAGAAGAGCGCCGCCGAGGTCATCACCGCCACGCCGCACCACACCGACCAGGAGACGATGCCGCGGAAGCCCAGCCGGGCGATGACCCCCTTGCCGTGGAGCCAGGGGGCGATCACCCCGTAGTTCAGGACGGCGCCGAGGAGCATCGAGGCGGCGGTGCGCATCCCCATGATGGCGCCGCCGCCCACCAGCAGCAGCGACATGTTCACCGAGAGCGTGTAGCCGGCCGGATCGGTGATCTGCGCCAGCCGCGGCAGCCCCAGGCGCGTGAAGAGCGCCGGCAGCGGCGCGAACTCGGGGATCAGGGAGGGCCGGCCGTCGCGGAACCAGGCCACCAGCGCGCCGGCGCCCATCCCGGCGAAGAGGGCCCGGGCCTTGCGCGCCGCCTCGGCGCCGTGGGCGAAGAGCGAGCGCAGGGTCTCGGCGGCGGCGATGCCCGACGGGAAGGGCAGCTGCTCGACGTTCACCATGCTCCGCTTCATGGGGATGGCGAGGAACACGCCGAGCAGGCCGAGGACGATCACCAGCGTCAGGGTGATGCCGAAGGGGACCTTGGCGCCGGTGACCAGCAGGTAGGCGGAGAAGGCCGAGACCAGCGTCGGGCCGGTGGAATAGCCGGAGGCCGAGGCGGTGGACTGCAGGCAGTTCACCTCGAGGATGGAGATCTGCCTGTCGGCGTGGCGGTCGAAGAGGACCAGCCGGCGCGGCGCCTGGAGCCAGTTCAGCGGGACCACCTTGAAGACCGCGAAGGAGACGATGGCGGCGGTGATGGCGACGTTGAGGCTCCAGCCCACCTTGAGCCCCACGTAGATGTTGGAGAACGCCAGCGCCATGCCCACCAGCATCCCCATGAGCACCGCCCGCAGCGTGAGCTGGGGCACGCCGTCGCCGGCGTAGACGGTCTCGAACCAGTGGCGCTCGATCTCCTCGGGCGTGCGCGGCGCGGACGGGGAGGCGGGCGCGGGCGTGGCGGCGGGCGCGGTCTCGGGCATGGCGGAAGGGAAGCACGAACCGGCGCCGCTGGCGAGGAGACCGCGCGGGGCCGCCACCGCCGGTGCGGGCGGCGCGGCGCGGCCGCGCCGCACCGCGTCCTTGCGCCCCCCGCCCCGCGGGGGGGAGTTTCCCCGCACGTTGACACTCTTCCTGCTGGCCCTCGGCCTCCTCGCCGCCGGCGGGGTGGCCTCGCTCGTCGCCGGGCGCCGTCCCGCCGCCCTCACCCTCGGCACCGCCACCGCCGTCCTGGGGAGCGCCCTGGGGCTCGCCGCGGCGGTCGGCGCCCTCCGGCGCGGCGGGGGCCCGGTCCTGGCGCTGCGCTGGAGCGAGCCGCTCGCCGCGGTCCGCATCGGCCTCGACCCGCTCTCCGCCTTCTTCCTGGTCGCCCTCTTCGGGCTCGCCATCCCCGCCGCCCTCTTCGGCCACGGCTACATGCGCCGCACCGCCGGGGGGCGCGCCCTCGGCCCCTTCGCCCTCTTCTTCAACCTCCTGCTCGTCTCCCTGGCCCTGGTCTTCTCGGCGCGCCACGCCGTCCTCTTCCTGGCGGCCTGGGAGCTGATGACCATCGCCTCCTGGCTGCTGGTCACCTTCGACCACCGGGATCCCGAGGTGCGCCGGGCCGGCCTCACCTTCCTCGTCGCCTCCCACCTCTCCGCCGCCTTCGTGGTGGCGCTGTTCCTGCTCCTGGGACGGGAGGCCGGCGGGCTGGACTTCGAGGCCTTCGCCCTGCTGCGCGCGCGCCCGGCGGCGCCGGCCGCGCTCTTCACGGCGCTCGCCCTGGTCGGCTTCGGCACCAAGGCCGGCCTGGTCCCGCTCCACGTCTGGCTGCCCGAGGCCCACCCGGCCGCGCCCAGCCAGGTCTCGGCGCTGCTCTCGGGCGTGATGATCAAGGCCGGGGTCTACGGGCTGCTGCGCACCCTCTCCTTCCTGCCGCCGCCCCCGGGGGGCCTGGGCGCGCTGCTGGCGGTGCTCGGGGCCGGCGGCGCGCTGGTGGGCATCGTGCTGGCGGCGGGCCAGACCGATCTGAAGCGGGCGCTCGCCTACTCCAGCGTCGAGAACGTCGGCCTGGTGCTGCTGGGCGTCGGCCTGGGCGTCGCCTCCGCCGCCGCCGGGGCCCCGCTGGGCGCCGCCCTGGGCTTCGGCGCGGCGCTGCTCCACGTCTGGAACCACGCCGCCATGAAGGGGCTGGCCTTCATGGCCGGCGGCGCGGTGGCCCACGCCGCCCACACCCGCGACCTGGAGCGCATGGGCGGGCTGCTGCGCCGGCTGCCGGCCACCGGCGCGCTCCTCCTCCTCGGCACCGCCGCGCTCGCCGCCCTCCCCCCGCTGAACGGCTTCGTCTCCGAGTGGCTGCTCTACCTGGGGCTGCTCGAGTCCATCCGCTCCTCCGCCACCGCGACGGTGCTGGCGGCGGCGGTGGCGGTCGCGGCGCTCGCCGCCGTCGGCGCGGTGGCGGCGGTGGCCTTCACGCGGCTCTCGGGGACGGCGCTGCTCGGCGCGCCGCGCAGCCCCGAGGCGGAGCGGGCGCGGGAGCCGGGCTTCGGCACCTGGGGGCCGCTGCTCCTCCCGGCGGCGGCCTGCCTGGGGCTGGGCCTGTTCCCCCGCCAGGCCCTCGAGCTGGCGACGCCGGCCGTCGCGCAGGCGGCCCGCCTGCCCCCGGAGCGGCTCGCCGAGCTGCTCGCCGCCCCCACCCGCTCCCTGGCCGTCCCGCTCCAGGCCGCGGCGCTGGTGCTCGCGCTCCTCGCCGCCGCCGCCTGGCTCTGGCGCCGGCGCTTGCAGGCGGCGCGCCCGCCGTCCGCCGCCGACACCTGGGGCTGCGGCTTCGCCCGGCCCGCCGCCCGGATGCAGTACACCGCCTCCTCCTACGGCCAGTTCCTGCTCGGCGCGCTGGTGCCGCGGGCGCTGGCCCCCCGGGGGCGCGCCGTGCCGCCGCGCGGCCTCTTCCCGGGCCGCTCCTCGCTGACCTTCGAGCGGCGGGACCCGGCGCGCCGCGGCCTCTTCGACCCGGTCTTCGCCGCGGTGGGCGGCAGGTTCCAGGCGCTGCGCCGCTACCAGGCCGGCCGGCTGCACGTCCAGCTCCTCTACACGGTCCTGACGCTGGTCGGCCTGGCGGCCTACCTGGTGCTCCGCCGCCCATGATCCCGGCCCTGGTCATCGCGGCCGCCGCCCTGGCGGCGTCGAGCGGGACCCTGGCCGTCCTCTTCCGGAGCAGGCCGGCCGCGGCGCAGCGGGCGGCGGCGGCGGCGCTCGGGCTCGGCGCGCTGCTGGGGATGGCGGGCGCGGCGCTGGCGCTGCGCGCCCCGGAGGCGCCGGCGCTCTCCCTCGCCTGGCAGGCCCCCTTCGCCCGCTTCGCGCTGCGGATCGACCCGCTCTCCGCCCTCTTCCTCTTCCCGGTGCTGGCGGTCCCGGCGCTGGGGGCGCTCTACGGCGTCGCCTACTACCCCCAGGCGCGCCACGGCGCCCGGTCCGTCCGGCTCCAGCTCTTCTACGGCCTCTGCGCCGCGGCCATGACGCTGGTGGTCACCGCCGACAACGGCATCCTCTTCCTGGTCGCCTGGGAGGTGATGGCGCTCGCCGGCTTCCTGCTGGTGCTCACCGAGCACCGGGAGCGCGAGGCCCAGCGCGCCGCCTTCGTCTACCTGGCCGCGGCCCACGCCGCCAACCTGGCGCTGATCGCCCTCTTCGTGCTCCTGGCCCGGACCGCCGGCTCCTGGGACTTCTCCCGGATGGCGGCGCTGCCGGCCGGCGGCCGGACCGCGGCCTGGGCCTGGGGGCTGGCGCTGGTCGGCTTCGGCCTCAAGGCCGGCCTCATGCCGCTGCACTTCTGGCTGCCGGGGGCCCACGCCGCCGCCCCCAGCCACGTCTCGGCCATCCTCTCCGGCGTCCTCCTGAAGACCGGCATCTACGGCCTGCTGCGGGTGAGCGGATTCTTCGCCGCCCCGCCCGCCTCCTGGGGCGTCTCCCTGCTGGTGGTGGGGGCGATCTCCGGGGTGCTGGGCGTGGCCTTCGCGCTGGCCCAGCACGACCTGAAGCGGCTGCTCGCCTACCACTCGGTGGAGAACGTCGGGATCATCGCCATGGGGCTGGGGCTGGCGCTGCTGGGGCGCTCCCGCGGCGACGCCGGGCTGGTGCTGCTGGGGCTGGCCGGCGGCCTGTTCCACGTGGTGAACCACGCCCTCTTCAAGGCGCTGCTCTTCCTCGGCGCCGGGGCGGTGGTGGAGTCCACCGGCACGCGCGACCTCGACCGGCTCGGCGGCCTGTCCCGGACCATGCCGCTCACCGCGGCGCTCTTCACCGTCGGCGCCGCGGCCATCAGCGGGCTGCCGCCGCTGAACGGCTTCGCCTCGGAGTGGCTGGTGGCCATGGCCTCCTTCCGCACCGTCTTCGACGCCGGCCCCGTCCCCCGGCTGCACTACGCCGCGCTGGGCGCCCCGGTGCTGGCCCTCATCGGCGGGCTGGCCGCCGCCTGCTTCGCCAAGGTGGTCGGCGCGGTCTTCCTCGGGCAGGGCCGGACCCCCGACGCCGCCCGCGGCCACGAGCCGGGGCCGGCCATGCTCCTGCCCATGGCGCTCCTGGCGGCGGCCTGCGTGGCGCTCGGCCTCTGGCCCTCGGCGCTGCTCCCGGCGCTGGGCCGCGCCGCGGCCGCCTGGTCCGGCCTGCCGGCCGCCGCGATGGCCGGGACCGCCGCCCAGGCCGCCGGCTCGGCGGTCCGGATCTCCACGGCCGCCGCGCTGCTCCTGCTGACGACCGCGCTGCTCCTGGCCTGGCGCCGCCGGTTGCTGCGCCGGCCGCAGCCGGTCGCCGACACCTGGGGCTGCGGCTTCACCCGGCCCACGCCGCGGATGCAGTACACCGGCTCCTCCTTCGCCGAGGCGCTGGTGGTGCGCTTCGGCTGGGCCTTCGCGCCCCGGGCCCGGGTGGAGCCGCCCCGCGGCCCCTTCCCGCGCCACGCCGCCTTCAGCTCCTCGGTGCCCGACACCGTGCTGGACGTCGGCATCGTGCCGGCGCTGCAGGCGGCGGCGCGCCTCGCCGAGCGCTGGCGCGCCCGCCTCGTCGGCAAGGTCCAGCTCCAGGCCCTGTTCCTGGTCGTCGGCCTGGTCGGCCTCCTCGCCTGGCTCTACCTCTGGTGAACCTCCCGCCCATGCTCCTCTCCCTCCTCCAGCTCGCCGCCTTCCTCGTCCTGCCGCCGCTGCTCGTCGGCGTCGTCAACCGCGTGAAGTCCGTCGCCGGGGGGCGCACCGGGCCGCCGCTGCTGCAGCCCTACCTCGACCTGCGGCGGCTGCTCGCCAAGGGGGCGGTCTACAGCCGCACCACCACCTGGGTGTTCCGCGCCGGGCCGGTGGTGGGGCTGGCGGCGGTGGCCACCGCCGGCCTGCTCATGGCCTTCGGCGGCGCCCCGTCGCTCCTCTCCTTCACCGGCGACTTCGTCCTCTTCGCCTACCTGCTCGGGCTGGCCCGCTTCTTCACCGCCCTGGCGGCCCTCGACACCGGCTCCTCCTTCGAGGGCATGGGCGCGGCCCGCGAGGTCACCTTCGCCTCGCTGGCCGAGCCGGCGCTGTTCCTCTGCCTGGTGGTGCTGGCCCGGGCCACCGGCGCCCTCTCCCTCTCGCAGATGCTGGGCGAGGGGCTGGCCGGGGCCTGGCGCAGCGACGGCCCGGCCCTGCTGCTGGTGGCCCTGGCGCTCTTCGTGGTGGCGCTGGCCGAGAACTCCCGCATCCCGGTGGACGACCCCAACACCCACCTCGAGCTGACGATGATCCACGAGGTGATGGTGCTCGACCACTCGGGCCCGGACCTGGCCTTCATCCTCTACGGCGCCTCGCTGAAGCTCTTCCTCTTCGGCGCCCTGGTGGTCCGGCTGGCGCTGGGCTTCCGCTTCCCCGGCCCCTGGACCGCCTTCGGCGCCTTCCTCCTGGGGATGGCCGGCTTCGCGGTGCTGGTGGGGCTGGTGGAGTCGGCGATGGCCCGCCTGCGCCTCTCCCGGGTGCCGCAGATGCTGGTGGGGGCCTCGGTGCTCTCGGTCTTCGCCCTGGTCCTCCTCCTGAGGTGAACATGGCCCGCTGGACCGACATGGTGTTCGTGCTGGTGGTGGTGCTGGACTTCTTCGTCCTGGCCTCGAGCCGGCTCCAGGCCGCCATCCGCGCCGTGGCCGCGCAGGGCGCGCTGCTCGCCCTGCTGCCGCTGATCCTGGCCACCGGGCAGAGCGACGTCACCCACGTGGCGCTGCTGGCGGTGGGGGCGCTGCTGGTGAAGGGCGTGGCCATCCCCTGGATGATGGCCTGGGCCACCCGCGAGGCGGCCATCCGCCGCGAGGTGGAGCCCATCGTCGGCTTCGTCCCCTCGCTGGTGCTGGGCGCGGCCGGGGTGGCGCTGGCCTTCGCCTTCGCCTCCGAGCTGCCGCTGCCCACCGGCGGCAAGCACATGCTGCTCGTGCCCACCTCGCTCTCCACCGTCTGGACCGGCCTGCTGCTGGTGGTCTCGCGCCGCAAGGCGGTCGCCCAGGTGCTGGGCTTCCTGGTGCTGGAGAACGGCGTCTTCGTCTTCGGCGTCCTGCTCGGCGACTTCATGCCGGTGATGGTGGAGGCCGGCGTGCTCCTCGACCTGTTCGCGGCGGTGTTCGTCATGGGCATCGTCATGTTCCACATCAACCGCGAGTTCTCCTCCCTGGACACGGGGAAGCTCTCGGCGCTCAAGGACTGAGCCGTGCTCTTCCCCGTCGCCCTCCCGCTGATCCTCGCGGCCATCGCCTTCGCCCTCCCGGGCCAGCGGCAGCGGCCGCCGGTGCTGCTCGCCGGCGCCGCCCTCCACTCCCTGGGGGTGCTGCTCTTCTGGCTGCGCCCGCCGGCGCCGCAGCTCGACGGCTGGCTGGCGCTCGACGCCCCCGGCAAGCTGGTGCTCACCGTCACCAGCCTCCTGTTCCTGGCCTGCGCCGTCTACGCCCAGGGTTACCTGGAAAGGCGCATCGACCGGGACAACCGGGTCTTCGTGGGCGGGCTGCTGGTGCTGCTCTCGGCGATGACGGTGGTGGCCCTCTCGCAGCACCTCGGGCTGCTCTGGGTGGCCATCGAGATCACCACCCTCTCCACCGCGCCCCTCATCTACTTCAACCACAACGCCCTCTCGCTGGAGGCGGCCTGGAAGTACCTGCTGGTCTGCTCGCTGGGCATCGCCCTGGCGCTGCTCGGCACCTTCTTCCTGGCCCTCTCCTCGGCCGGTCCCGGCGGGCCCCACTCCCTGCTGGTCTCCGACCTGGTGTCGGCCGGCCCCATGCTCTCCCGCCCCTGGGTCCGGGCCGCCTTCGTCTTCCTGCTGGTGGGCTACGGCACCAAGATGGGCCTGGCGCCGCTCCACTCCTGGAAGCCGGACGCCTACGGCGAGGCCCCCGGGATCCTCGGCGCCATCCTCTCGGGCGGCGTCACCAGCCTGGCCTTCCTGGCGCTGGTCCGCATCCTCCACGTCTCCATCGCCGCCGGCGAGGGGCGCTTCGCCCGCGAGAGCCTGGTGGGGATGGGGCTGCTCTCCATGGCGCTGGCGGCGGTCTTCATGGTGGGGCAGCGGGACTTCAAGCGGATGCTGGCCTACTCCAGCGTCGAGCACATGGGCATCCTGGCGCTCGGCGCCGGCCTGGGCGGCGCCGCCGCCTCGGGCGCCTTCTTCCACGTGGTGGCCAACGGGCTGACCAAGGGGGTGCTCTTCCTGGCCGCCGGCAACATCCACCGCGCCTTCGGCTCCAAGCTCACCGACCGGGTGCGGGGCGCGGCGGTCCGCCTCCCGCTCTCCGGCCCGCTCTTCCTCGCCGGCTTCCTGGCGATCACCGGCTCGCCGCCCTTCGCCCCCTTCTTCTCGGAGCTGGCCATCCTCAACGGCGCCTTCCTCGGCGGCCACACCGTGGTGGGCGGGCTCTTCCTCGCCTTCCTGGCGGTGATCTTCGTGGGCATGGGCACCACCGTGCTCGGGGTGGTCCAGGGGGAGCCGCCCGAGGACGGCTGGAACCCGGCCCTGGGCGACTCGCCGCTCACCGCCGGCCCGCCGCTGGCGCTGATGGCCGGGGTGCTGGTGCTGGGGCTGTGGGTGCCGCGCGGCCTCATGGCCCTCTTCGACTCCGCCGCGTCGCTCATCGGGGGCTGACCAGATGCCGACCCGGATCCTGCACGTGCGGAACGGCGAGGCGGTCCCGGCCGCCGAGGTGCCGCTGCTGCCCGCCGACGACTTCCAGGGGCTCGTCGCCGACTCGCTCACCGCCGGCGCGCGGCTCTGCGCCTACTACGGCGCCGAGCCGGCCGGGGAGGCGGGCGCGGTGCTCCTCACCGCGGTCCTGGCCAACGACGCCGGCGGCACGCTGGGGCTGCTCTCCACCCGCCCCGGCCCCTCGCTGCCCTCGCTGGCGGCCGAGTGCCCCGCCACCCAGCTCTTCGAGCGGGAGCTGGCCGAGCAGTACGGCGTCCTGCCGGCGGGCCACCCCTGGCTCAAGCCGGTGCGCTTCGAGCACCGGCTCGGGGGGACGGCGGGGGACGCCTTCGGGCGGACCGAGCCGTGGCCCGAGATTCCCGGCGACACCCCCTTCTTCGCGGTGGAGGGCGAGGAGGTGCACGAGGTGGCGGTGGGCCCGGTGCACGCCGGCATCATCGAGCCCGGCCACTTCCGCTTCCAGTGCCACGGCGAGCACGTCTTCCACCTGGAGATCTCGCTCGGCTACCAGCACCGCGCCGCCGAGCGGATGCTGGCCGGCGGCCCGACGGCGCGGACGGTGGGGCTGGTCGAGTCGATCGCCGGCGACACCGCGGTGGGCCACGCCCTGGCCCACGCGCGCGCCGCCGAGGGGCTGGCCGGCGTCGAGGCCCCGCCCCGCGCCCAGGCGCTGCGGGCGGTGGCGCTGGAGCTGGAGCGGCTCGCCAACCACGTCGGCGACCTGGGGATGCTGGCCGGGGACGTCGGCTACCTCCCCACCGCCAGCTTCTGCGGCGCCCTGCGCGCCGAGTTCCTGAACGCCCTCTCCGAGATCTGCGGCAACCGCTTCGGCCGCGGCCTGGTGGTGCCGGGCGGCGTCCGCTTCGACCTCCCCGGCGCCGCGGCGACGCGGCTGGCGGCGCGGATGGCCGACGCCTGGGAGCGGGTGGAGCTGTCGGTGAACCTCTTCTTCGAGAGCCCGTCGGTGCGCAACCGCACCGACGGGACCGGGAAGGTGGACCGGGCCACCGCGCGCCAGCTCGGGCTGGTGGGGCCGGCCGGGCGCGCCTGCGGCCTCCTGGTGGACGCGCGCCGCACCCACCCCTTCGGCCCTCCGGCCGCCGCCCTGGAGCCGGTCACCGCCGAGGACGGGGACGTCCAGGCCCGGGCCCTGGTGCGCTTCGGCGAGTCGGCGCGCAGCGCCGCCTTCGTGGTGGAGGCGCTGCGCACCCTGCCGCCCGGGCCGGTCCGGGCGGGGCCGGCGCCGCTCCGCCCGGGGCGGCTGGCGGTGTCGCTGGTGGAGGGCTGGCGCGGCGAGATCTGCCACGCCGTCGCCACCGGCCCGGACGGCCGCTTCGCCCGCTACAAGGTGGTGGACCCCTCCTTCCACAACTGGATGGGGCTCCAGCTGGCGCTGCGCGGGGAGCAGATCAGCGACTTCCCGCTCTGCAACAAGAGCTTCAACCTCTCCTACTGCGGGCACGACCTGTGATCCCCTACCTGCGAACCCGGCTGCGCATCGGCCACCAGACCATCGCCTACCCCGGCGGCCCGGCCCGCTTCCCGGAGCGCTACCGCGGCCGGCCGGCGCTCGACCCGGCGCGCTGCGGCGCGGGCTGCGCCGCCTGCGCCGAGGTCTGCCCCACCGAGGCGGTGCTGGGCGCCGGCGGCCCGGACCTCCGCATCGACCTGGGGCGCTGCACCTTCTGCGGCCTGTGCCAGGAGGCCTGCCCGGAGGGGGCCGTCGCCTTCACCCGGGACTACCGGCTCTCGATGCGCGGGCGCGAGGAGCTCCTGGCGAGGGGCGACGCGCCGCTGCTGGCCCGGGCCGTCGACGAGAAGGCGAGGCGGCTCTTCGGGCGGTCGCTGAAGCTCCGGCAGGTCTCGGCGGCCGGCTGCAACGGCTGCGAGGCGGAGCTGAACGCCGCCGGCAACATCCAGTTCGACCTCTCCCGCTTCGGCATCCAGTTCGTGGCCTCGCCGCGCCACGCCGACGGCCTGGTGGTCACCGGCCCGATCTCGGAGAACATGCGAACGGCGCTGCGCAAGACCTGGGAGGCGACGCCGGCGCCGCGCCTGCTCGTGGCGGTGGGGGCCTGCGCCATCTCCGGCGGCCCCTTCGCCGGCAGCCCGGTGTGCGCCGGCGGCCTGGACGCCGTCGCCCCCGACCTCGGCGTCCCGGTGGACCTCTACGTCCCCGGCTGCCCGCCCCACCCGGTCACGGTGCTGGACGGCCTGCTGCGCCTCCTCGGCCGCGTCGAGGGAGACCAGCTCCGGCTCGCGTCCACCGGCATCCTCGAAGCCGAGCCGACGGTGGGGTGACCGGGGAGCGGCCCGGGCCCCCGCGGGAGGCGCGACGAAGTGCGCACCCCTCCGCGCGCATCCTGATCCCGTCGCCCTGTTACCGTGTTCCCGTGGCCCGGGTCCCCTGGCTGCTCGCCGCGGCGCTGGCCGCGCTCCCCCTCGCGGCGAGGGCGCAGGCCGGGCCGCCGGGGGCCGACCCGGTCCCGGCGCTGGCCGCGGAGCTGCGGGCCATCGGGCCCCGGGAGGCCGGCGAGCGCGCCCGGACGGACCCCCGCCTCCTGGACCTGGACGGGCCGGCGCGGGCTCGGCTCCTCGAGTCGCTGAAGGAGGGGCCGGTCTGGTGGGCGCCGGTGGTCAACTTCTTCCCGGGCCTCGGGCTGGGCTCGCTCCTGTCGGGCGACGGGCGCGGCGGCTGGCTCCTCGGCGCCGACCTGGTGGGCTACGTCACCGTGGGCACCGGCCTGGTGATGCTGGTGGTCTCGGCCGCCGGCAGCGGCGACCCGGAGTACGACCGCATGCGCAGCCGGGCCGTCGGCGCGATGCAGGTCGGCGCCGCCGTCCTCGTCGCCTCCCGCGTCGCCGGCGTCGTCCTCCCCTTCACCTTCCCGGGGCGCCGCCACCGGGAGCTGGAGCGGGCGTTCGCCGAGGCGCCGCCGCGCCCGCGCCTCGGCCTCTTCGTCGCGCCGCTCCTCCCCGGCAGCGGCGCCGGGGGGTCCGCGGGGCTCGCCCTCGCCTTCTGACGGCGCGGCCCTCCGGCGCGCGGTCCGCGACCGCGGATCACCGGAGACCGCGGAAGCGGCGGACGGCCTGCTACGCGCCCGTCCCGCCGTTCCCGTGCGGCGCCGGCTGCGGCGGGGCCACGGTGGTCGGCAGCGGCAGCGGGGCGTTGGGCATCCCGATCCAGCAGGCGATGTAGACGACGAAGCCGCCGCCCCAGAGGAAGAGCGACAGCAGGAAGGCGATGCGCAGCGCCGCCACCGGCAGGCCGAACCGGTCGGCGAGCCCCCGGCAGACGCCGGCGATCATCCGGCCGGAGCGCGGGCGCACCCACTCCCGCACCGGCGGCCCCTCGGTCATCCAGCTCCCGCAGGCGGCGCACTTCACCGCTCCGGGCCTGTTCTCGGTGCGGCAGAACGGACAGATCATGCGGACCTCCTCGCCTTCCCTACGCGCCGGTCGCCGGCCTATTTCGGCCGGACCCAGCGGCAGACGTGCAGCCGGGCGCCCCGGCCGATGGCAACCTCCCAGGCCTGGCGCGGCAGGAGGCCCGCGGTCGAGGCCAGCGCCGCGAGCTCCCCCGGCGGGACCAGCCGCATCGCCTCGGCGACCCCGCGCACCGACGCGAAGCGGCTCGGCGGCGGCTCCCCCGCCGGCGGCAGCTGCAGCGCCGCCACCAGCGAGCCCCCGGGGGCGAGCCAGCGGGCGACGCGCGCCACCACCGCCGCGGGCTCGACGTGCTCCAGGAACAGCCCGGCCCAGGCCAGGTCGAAGCCGCCCTCGGCGAGGTCGGCGCGCGCCGCGTCCTGGCAGTACAGCTCGAGCCGGGGTCCGAGCCGCATGTGGCGCTGGCGCGCCACCGCCAGGTACTGGAGGTTCAGGTCCAGGCCGACGACGCGCTCCGTCACCGCGGGGTCCACCGCCTCCAGGCCGTTGCCGGTGGCGACTCCCAGGACCAGCAGCCGGGCCGGCCGCAGGTCGCGCAGCGCCGCGGCCAGGATGGCGGCGAGGGGACGGAGCTGGTCGGCGCCGCCCGGCCCCATGTGGGCCTCGTACTCGGCGGCGGGGACCAGGGTCCAGGGGCTGGAAGCGGCCATGCTCCCTGGGAGATTACCCCAACGGCCGCCTCCGCCTTGAATGGCCGCACCCCGGGCCGCGTCCATCGGTTCGAGAGGGCAGGCTCCTCGGCCGGGCGGGTGGCTCCAACCGGCCAGGAGAGGCCTCGGGAGGCTGCCATGACCCCGACCTGGATGATCGAGGAGATCGAGCGGCGCCGCCGGGAGCGCGAGGCGGAGCAGCGCCCGGTCCTGCAGGTCGACGAGCCCGGGCCGGTGCCGGAGCCCGGCCCGGGGCGCGCCCCCGGCCGGGACGGGCACCGCCCCTCCACCGTCGTCGTCATCGAGTACTAGCCGGGCGATCGCCGCGGGCCGGCCCGGTCGATCCGGACCGCCAGCGGGCGGGATCGCCCCGCCGCCCGGCTTCGCGTAGATTGCGCCCCCATGACCGGATCGACCGCCGGCGCGGCGGGCACCCGCCGCCGCGCCTTCACCGCCCTGTTCCTCGTCGAGATGTGGGAGCGCTTCGGCTACTACGGCATGACCGCCGTGGTGCTGCTCTACATGGTGCAGCGGCTCGGCTACACCGACGACCGCGCCAACCTCACCTTCGGCGCCTTCACCGCCCTGGTCTACGCCGCCCCCTCGGTGGGCGGCTGGCTGGGGGACCGGGTGCTGGGCACGCGCCGGATGACGGTGCTCGGGGCCCTGGTGCTGGCGGCGGGCTACGTGCTGCTCGCCATCCCCGGCGCCCCGCTCTTCGTGGCCCTGGGGGTGGTGGCGGTGGGCAACGGCTTCTTCAAGGCCAACCCCGCGAACCTGGTCTCCAAGGTCTACGAGGGGGAGCCGTCGCGCATCGACAGCGCCTTCACCCTCTACTACATGTCCGTGAACGTCGGCGCGACCTTCTCCCAGATCCTCACGCCGCTCATCGCCATCTGGGTGGGCTGGAACGCCGCCTTCGCCGTCTGCGCCGCCGGGCTGCTGCTCGGGGTGGTGAACTACCGGCTGATGGGGCGCCACCTGGCCCACGTCGGCTCGCCGCCCGACTTCGCGCCGCTCGACCGCCGCAAGCTCCTGCTGGTGCTGGTCGCCGGCGCCGCCGCCGTCGGTTTCGTCACCGTGGTGGTGCAGAGCCTGGCGCTGGCCCGCGCCGTGGTCTGGATCGCCGGGGCCGGGATGCTGGCGATCTTCGGCCTGCTCATGGCCCGCGGCGACGCCGCCGAGCGGCGCGGGCTGGCCGCGGTCTTCCTGCTCACCGCCCAGGGCATCCTCTTCTTCATCTTCTACCAGCAGATGTCCACCTCGCTGACCCTCTTCGCCCTGCGCAACGTCGACCTGCGCTTCCTCTTCGGCTACGTGATCCCGCCCGGGCAGCTCCAGGCGCTGAACCCCATCTGGATCTTCCTGCTCGGGCCGGTGGTGGCCTGGGCCTACGAGCGGCGCGCCCGGGCCGGCGGCGACCTCTCCATCGCCGCCAAGTTCGCCCTGGGCTTCGTGGTGCTGGCCCTGGGCTTCTTCCTCTTCGGGATCTCGGGCCGGTTCGCCGACGGCGGGAAGGTCTCGGTCTGGTGGATGGTCGCCGGCTACGGCCTCTACTCGCTGGGCGAGCTGCTCATCAGCGGCCTGGGGCTCGCCATGGTGGCCCGCTACGTCGGGCCCCGGCTGCGCGGCTTCACCATGGGGCTGTGGTTCCTGGCCACCGGCCTCTCCCAGTACCTGGGCAGCTACGTCGCCAACTTCGCCAGCGTCCCGGCCAACGTCTCCGACCCGGTGGCGACCCTCCCGCTCTACACCCGGCTCTTCACCGGCCTGGGGCTGGTGGCGGCGGTGGGGACGCTGGTCGCGGTGGCGATGCTGCCGCTGATGCGGCGGCTCTCGGCGCCCGCGCCGGCGGCCGATCCGGCCCCCGGCACGGCGGCCTGAGCGGCTTCGCCCCCGCCGCGCCCGCGCCAGGGCGCGTCCCGCGCGCACCGGCCGCGCCCCTTCCTGCCCCTTGCGGGCAGGGGCCGCCCCGGTAACCCATGGGCCGGACCGGAGGTCCGTGACCATGCTCGACCCGTTCGGCGTCGTCGACACCCTGGAGCTCGGGGGCCGGAAGCTCCGCTTCCACTCCCTGGCCCGGCTCGAGCGGGCCGGCTTCCCGCGGGTGTCGCGGCTGCCGGTGTCCCTGCGGGTGGTCCTGGAGTCGCTGCTGCGCAACCTCGACGGCCACCGGGTGCGCGAGGAGGACGTGCGGGCGCTCGCCGCCTGGGAGCCGCGCGGTCCCCGCACCGCCGAGGTCCCCTTCGTCCCGGCGCGGGTGCTGCTCCAGGACTTCACCGGCGTGCCGCTGCTCGTGGACCTGGCGGCGCTGCGCTCCGCCGCCGCGCGCGCCGGGGCCGATCCGCGCCAGGTCGAGCCGCGGGTGCCGGTGGACCTGGTGGTGGACCACTCGGTCCAGGTGGACGCCTGGGGCGGGCCCGGGGCGCTCGACGAGAACATCCGCAAGGAGATGGAGCGCAACGGCCAGCGCTACGCCTTCCTGAAATGGGGGGCGCAGGCCTTCCGCACCTTCCGCATCGTCCCCCCCGGCTTCGGCATCTGCCACCAGGTGAACCTGGAGTTCCTGGCGCAGGTGGTGCGCGAGGAGGGCGGGCAGCTCTACCCCGACACGCTGGTGGGCACCGACTCCCACACCACCATGGTGAACGGCCTGGGGGTGCTGGGCTGGGGCGTCGGCGGCATCGAGGCCGAGGCCGCCATGCTGGGCGAGCCCACGGCCTTCCTCGCCCCCGACGTGGTCGGGGTGCACCTCCACGGGCGGCTCCCCGCCGGCGCCACCGCCACCGACCTGGTGCTGGCGGTCACCGAGCTGCTGCGCCGCACCGGGGTGGTGGGCACGTTCGTCGAGTTCCACGGCGCCGGCGCGGCGGCGCTCCCCGCCGCCACCCGGGCCACCATCGCCAACATGGCGCCCGAGTACGGCGCCACCTGCGGCTTCTTCCCGGTGGACGAGGCGACGCTCGGCTACCTCGAGGCCACCGGCCGCGCCGCCGCCGAGGTGGAGCGGGTGCGGGCCTACTGCCGGGCCCAGGGGCTCTTCGGCGTCCCGGCGGAGGGGCAGTGCGACTACTCGCGGGTGGTGGAGCTGGACCTCGGCTCGGTCGAGCCGGCGGTGGCCGGCCCGCGCCGCCCCCAGGACCGCATCCCGCTCTCCCGCCTGAAGGCCGAGCTGGCGGAGCCGCTGCGCCAGGCCGGGCCCCGCGGCGCGCCGCCCACCCACGGGAGCGTGGTCATCGCCGCCATCACCAGCTGCACCAACACCTCCAACCCGGCGGTGATGCTGGCGGCGGGGCTGCTGGCCAAGCGGGCGGTGGAGCGCGGGCTCAGGCCGCCGCCCTGGGTGAAGACCTCGCTCGCCCCCGGCTCGCGGGTGGTCTCCGGGTACCTGCAGGAGACCGGGCTGCAGGCCCACCTCGACGCCCTGGGCTTCCAGGTGGTGGGCTTCGGCTGCACCACCTGCATCGGCAACTCCGGACCGCTCGACCCGGCGCTGGAGGAGCGGATCGCGCGGGAGGGGCTCTGGGTGGCGAGCGTCCTCTCCGGCAACCGGAACTTCGAGGCCCGGATCCACCCCGCGGTGAAGGCCAACTTCCTCATGAGCCCGCCGCTGGTGGTGGCCTTCGCGCTCGCGGGGACGGTGGACCTGGACCCGGAGCGCGACCCCCTGGGCACCGGGCGCGACGGCCGGCCGGTCTTCCTGCGCGACCTCTGGCCGCCGCCGGAGGAGGTGGAGGCGCTGCTCGCCCGCGCCGGCGACCCCGGACGCTACCGGCGCAACTACGCCGACGTGGCCGCGGCCAACCCCGCCTGGCAGGCGATGGCCGCGCCGGGCGGCGTGGAGTTCCCCTGGGACCCGGCCTCGACCTACGTGCGCGAGCCGCCCTTCCTGGCGGGCGTCGCCGCCGGGCCGCCGCCGGGCGGCTCCTCCGGCCTGCGCGGGGCCCGGGCGCTGCTGGTGCTGGGCGACTCCGTCACCACCGACCACATCAGCCCGGCCGGCACCATCCGGCCCTCCTCGCCGGCCGGCCGCTACCTCACCGGCCTGGGCGTGGCCCCGGCCGACTTCAACAGCTACGGAGCCCGGCGCGGCAACCACGAGGTCATGGTGCGCGGCACCTTCGCCAACGTCCGCATCCGGAACTTGCTGGTGCCGGGCGTCGAGGGGGGCGTGACCGTCCACCAGCCCTCCGGCGAGCGGATGACGGTCCACGAGGCCTCGCTGCGCTACGCCGCCGAGGGGGTGCCGCTGCTGGTGCTGGCGGGCCGGGAATACGGCACCGGCTCCTCGCGCGACTGGGCGGCCAAGGGGACGCGGCTGCTGGGCGTCCGCGCGGTGGTGGCCCGCTCCTTCGAGCGCATCCACCGGGCGAACCTGGTGGGCATGGGGGTGCTGCCGCTCCAGCTGCCCGAGGGCGTGGCTCCGGAGGCGATGGGGCTCGACGGCACGGAGCGCTACGACCTCGCCGGGCTGGACGGGGAGCTCTCGCCGCGCCAGCCGGCGGAGCTCCGGATCCGGCGGGCGGGCGGCGGCGAGGAGAAGGTCCCGCTCATCCTGCGCATCGACACGCCGCTCGAGGCCCGCACCTTCCGCCACGGGGGCATCCTCCCGCAGGTGCTGCGGCGGCTCCTCGACGGCGGGGCCGCCGGGCGCCCGGCCTGACGGCGCGGGACGATCGGGCGCCGCCGGCGCGGTGGGGCGTCGCTTCGCCGCTCCCGGACGCTGGCCGCTCCGGCGTGGAGCCCCTGTCAGACCCCGTTGCTAGGGTCCACGGACCCGTACCCGGCGCCCGCGCCGGGGCAGCCGGCACACGAGGAGAAGCACGATGGCCGTGAAGGTGATGGTGGCCCCCGCGATCGCCAGGGGCGAGCTCGAGCCCGCCGGCGCGCGCCGACCGGCGGCCGGCCCCGCGCAGCCGCAGCCGCAGCCGGAGGACCGCAAGAAGCCCCGGCGCCGGAAGTCGGCGGTCTACGACGCCGACGGCAACGAGGTCTTCCTCACCCTCATGTGCCTGAAGTGCCACAAGATGCGGCCCCTCTCCCAGTTCGGCCTGCGCAAGATGGCCGACGGCGCCATTCGCAACCAGCCCTGGTGCCGGACCTGCCGATCGGGCGCCTCGCCCAAGGCGCGCAAGGGGTCCGCAGTTTCGGAGGAGTCCGCCGCCGCTTCGGAGCCCCTGGAGGCCGATGCCGCGGAGGGCGGCGCCGGCGAGCCGGCCGCGCCCGGGGACCCGGGAACGCTCGCCGCCCAGATCGCGACGGCCCTGTACCGGGGGCGCGGCTAGGCGGATTCGGACGCACCCGGGGTGGGTCTCGCTGGCCTGATCGGCCTGCGACAAAGGGCGCAGATCGCGTAACCGCCCCGTCCGGGGAGATATTTCCCAAATCGCCGCCGGAAGTCGATGAGTTAGCCCACTCATTCGTTGCCACTTTCAACAATACCCATGTAAGCTGCGCCACCCGTTTCTCCCGCGCTCGCAGCACCCCATCAGAACTGCCCGTCCACTGGAGCGACCATGGCCAACACCCTGAAGGCGAAGCTCAAGGAGAAGATCGAGGCGTTCCGGCCTCGCGTCACCAAGCTCACCAAGGAACTCGGCGAGATCGTCATCGACAAGGTGAACATCGGGCAGTGCATCGGCGGCGCCCGCGACGTCCGCTGCCTGGTGACCGACATCTCCTACCTCGACCCGCAGGAGGGCATCCGCTTCCGCGGCAAGACCATCCCCGAGACCTTCGCCGCGCTGCCCAAGGTCCCGGGCAAGGAGCAGCCCTTCGTCGAGGGCTTCTTCTACTTCCTGCTCACCGGTGAAGTGCCGACGATGGCCCAGACCCTCGAGGTGGTCGAGGACTGGAAGGCCCGCTCGCAGATCCCGCACTACGTCATCGACGTCCTGCGCGCCATGCCGCGCGACAGCCACCCGATGACGATGCTCTCGACCGCGGTGCTGTCGATGCAGCGCGACTCGATCTTCGCCAAGCGCTACGGCGAGGGCGGGCTGAAGAAGACCGACATGTGGGATCCGATGTACGAGGATTCCATGAACCTGCTGGCGAAGCTGCCGCCCATCGCCGCGTACATCTACCGGATGAAGTACAAGGGCGACACCATCATCCAGCCGGATCCCAAGCTGGACTGGGGCGGGAACTTCGCCCACATGATGGGCGTGCCGCCGCCGTACGACGAGGTGGCGCGCATGTACTTCTGCCTGCACTCGGACCACGAGTCGGGCAACGTCTCCGCCCACACCACCCACCTCGTGGCCTCGGCCCTCTCCGACGCCTACTACAGCTACTCCGCCGGCCTGAACGGCCTGGCCGGCCCGCTCCACGGCCTGGCCAACCAGGAGGTGCTGGGCTGGATCCAGGGCGTGATGAAGAAGCTGAACAACAAGGTCCCGACCGAGGCGGAGCTGGAGAAGTTCCTCTGGGACACCCTGAACGGCGGCCAGGTGATCCCGGGCTACGGCCACGCGGTGCTCCGCAAGACCGACCCGCGCTACACCGCCCAGAACGAGTACGCCAAGAAGTACCTGCCCGACGACCCGCTCTTCCAGCTGGTCAACATGATCTACAAGGTGGCCCCGGGCGTCCTCACCAAGCACGGCAAGACCAAGAACCCGTGGCCCAACGTCGACGCGCACTCGGGCGTGATCCAGTGGCACTACGGCGTCCGCGAGTGGGACTTCTACACGGTCCTCTTCGGCGTCGGCCGCGCCCTGGGCGTGCTCGCCAACATCACCTGGGACCGCGGCCTGGGCTACGCCATCGAGCGGCCCAAGTCGGTGACCACCGAGATGCTGGAGAAGTGGGCCGCCGAGGGCGGCCGCAAGGGCGTCGAGTAGCCCCGGCCGGCTCCTCGCCACACGGGCCGTCCGCCTCCTTCGCCTGGCGGACGGCCCTTTTTCGCTCCTGGCTGGCGGGCCGGTGATGTGTTCTCCTCGGGAACCGGCGGGAGGAGCGCGGGCGGCCCCATGATCGTGCAGCAGGCATTGCCCTTCGGGGGGCTGGCGGCGGCCTGGAGCCACGCCGGCGCGCCCTCCGCCGAGCTGGTGGACTCGACCCGCGAGGCGCTGGTCACCGTCCAGCCCCAGGACCTCGCCGAGGTGGCCCGGCTCACCGAGACGCTGGTGGGGCGGGCCCAGCAGGAGTCCTCCCGCGCCGGCGCCCGCCGCGCCCTCTTCACCCTGCTCGACGCCGTCCGCCGCCGCTTCTTCACCGAGGCGATGCGGCCCGGGGACGTGGAGCCCTGGACCCGGCTGCTGCTGCCGGTGATCGAGCGGGCCGACTACACCCTCGGCGAGCTGCTGCGCTCCCGCGAGGAGACCGACCCCCGCACCGTGGCCATCCGGGTGCTGGGGAGCGAGGCCGGCGAGCTCACCGTCGCCGACCTGGCCCGGCGCACCCGCGCCATCGCCCGCGGCCTGCTGGCCCTGCAGCGGGACGAGCCGGAGCCGCGCGTCGCCATCCTCTCGGAGAACGGGCTGGAGGCGGCCCTCTGCGACCTCGCCTGCCTCTCCAACGGCATCGTCAGCTTCCCCCTGCCGGCCAACGCGGTGCCGGAGCAGGTGGTGTGGATGCTGCGCCACTCCGGGGCGCGGGTGCTGCTCTGCTCCGACGAGGAGCAGGCCTCCAAGGTGCTGCCCTCGCTGGGCAGCCTCCCGGAGCTGAAGTCGGTGGTGGTCTTCTCCCGGCCCTGCGCCGAGCGGCACGGGCTGCTCTCGCTCGACCAGATGGTGGGCCAGGGCGGCGGCGCCTTCGACGACGCCGACCGGGCGGCGCGCGCCGCGGCGGTGCGGAGCCGCGACCTGGCCACGGTGATGTACACCTCGGGCACCACCGGGACGCCCAAGGGCATCCGCTTCGACCACCTGAACATCGTCTCCAAGCGGCTCTGCCGGGGCTTCGCGCTGCCCTCGGTGGGCGACGGCGACACCTTCCTCTGCTACCTGCCGCTCTACCACACGTTCGGCCGCTGGTTCGAGCTGACCGGGACGCTGTGGTGGGGGGCCACCTACGTCTTCGCCCGCTCCACCGCCCAGGCCTCGCTGCTCGAGGACTTCAAGGCGGTGCGCCCCACCCTCTTCATCAGCGTGCCCAAGAAGTGGCTGGAGCTGCACGAGGCGGCGGCGCGCGACTCCGCCTCCGACGACGCCGAGGAGGTGGCCGCCAACCTCCGGGCCCTCACCGGCGGGCGGCTGCGGCTCGGCCTCTCGGCGGCCGGCTACCTCGACCCGGTGGTCTTCCGCGCCTTCCACCGCGCCGGGGTGGAGCTCTGCTCCGGCTACGGCATGACCGAGGCCACCGGCGGCATCCTCATGACCCCGGTGGGCGAGTACGTGGACGGCTCGGTGGGCAAGCCCCTGCCCGGCATCGAGTGCCGCATCGCCGAGGACGCCGAGCTCATGCTGCGCGGCCCCTACGTCTCGCCGGGCTACTTCAAGCCCACGCCCGAGGAGGCGGCGGCCCACGAGCCCGACGGCTGGTTCCACACCGGCGACCTCTTCCAGGTGGACGAGCAGGGCCACTACCGCATCACCGGCCGGAAGAAGGAGATCTACAAGAACCGCATGGGGCAGACCATCGCCCCGCAGCGGGTGGAGAACCTGTTCCGCGACTTCGACGCCGTGGCCCAGGCCTTCCTGGTCGGCGATCACCGCGAGTACAACACCCTGCTCATCTGGCCGAACCTCCAGGCCCAGCCCTCGCTCCGGGAGCTCGCGCCGGAGGCGCTCCAGGAGCTGCTCTCCTCGCTGGTGGCCAGCGCCAACCGCTTCCTGGCCCCCTTCGAGCGGGTGGTCTCCTTCCAGCTGCTGCCGCGCGCCCTCGACGAGGAGCACGGCGAGCTCACCGCCAAGCACACCTTCAAGCGCGAGGTGGTGGAGAAGAACTGGAAGGAGCTCATCGACCGGATGTACGTCCAGAAGCACCTGGCGCTCTCGGTCGAGGGGGGCTTCCTGCGCATCCCGAACTGGGTGCTGCGGGAGATGGGGGTCCTCCAGCACGAGGTGGTGCTGAAGGACGGGCGGCTGCTGGCCCGCGGCGCCTCATTGGCGGTGGGCACCGACCCCTCGGCCCCGGGCGCGCTGCGCATCGGCGACCTGGCCTACGTGGCCGACGGCTCGGTGGTGGACCTGGGGGCGGTGCTGGCCTCGCCCCCGCTCTGGCTCGGCAACGAGGCGCTGCGCGCGTTCCTGGGGGAGGAGGCCTTCCGGTCGCTGGTGTCGCGGCGGCGCAAGGCCGCCGGGACCCTGCGGCTCGACGCCCGCCTCTGGACCCCGCCCGACCCCGGGCGGCTGCCGCAGCTCCTCGAGCGGGTGGACCGCGAGGAGGTGGGCTTCGACTCCATCCACGCCGCGGGCGAGGTGCTGCGGGCCGAGCGGCCGGAGGCCCGGCGGGCGGTGATCCACCTGCAGCTCGGGCTGGCGGGGGGCCGCTCCGAGCACGCCGCCCTGTGCCGCGCCCTGCTGCGCCGCGCCGCCGACTCGCCCGACGAGGAGATCCGCCGGCTGGCCCTGCGGGTGCTGCTCCCGGAGGAGGAGCCGGAGCAGACGCTCCCCACCCTGCGCGCCTTCCTCGACCGGCTCGGGCCGCTGGCGCTGCGCGACGAGGACCTGGCGGTGCTGGGGGAGCGCGGCCTCTCCGACGTCCAGGCCCAGCGGCTGGCGGCCCACCTCTCCTCCGACGCCGCCTGGAACGCCAGCGACCTCTCCGACCGGCGGCTGCTGGTGGGCACCATGAGGCTGCTCACCGCCTTCGCGGTGGCCCACCCGCGCTGGTACGCGCCGGTGCGGGTGCCGCTGGCGCGCCTCTCGCTGCACGGCGACCAGGAGATCGCCGCGCGGTCCTCGGAGGAGCACGACCGGCTGCGGCGCGGCTTCACCCACTGGATCGGCCCGAACCTCCGGCTGGCCATCGATCCCGAGACCGGCATCGAGTACGGCTGGAAGGAGGTGGTGGCCTTCGAGCACGGCATCCCGGGCGCCACCCGCGAGCTGTTCCTCCGCGCCCTGGCCGACACCACCCTGGTGCGCGCCAGCGTCTTCCTCTTCGGCCACGGCGCCCTCATCAGCCTCGCCGACCTGCCGCCCGGCGGCGCCTCGGTGAGCCACCTGGGCACGCGGCTGGGCAAGTCGGTCTACCGGCTCTCGCTCCACACCCGCGCCCGGGAGAGCCACGACGTGGCGGTGAACCTGGTGGAGTCGATGCACCCGGCCGAGCTGCGCGAGGAGATCACCTGGCTGCTCGCCTCGGGCGCGCCGCCGCCGCTGGTGGAGGCCTTCGGCGGCTACTACCCCGAGTACGGCATCTTCACCGAGGAGTTCATCCCCGGCGAGCACGTGGCCCGGCAGGTGGCCCGGCTGGAGCGGCAGGGGGAGAAGAAGCGGCTCAAGAACCTCTGGCCCTTCCTGGCCTGGACCTCGCTCACCGCCCACGTCGCCTTCTGGGACCGCACCGGGCGGCGGCTGGCGCTGCGCGACCCCTCGCCCGAGGCCTTCATCGTCCCCTCGCACGACTACCACTCCGGCGCGCGGCTGGTCTCCATCTCCGACCGCTGCGCCTGCGAGGACTTCGGCGAGGTGCTGGAGCGGTTCGCCTCCGCCTTCCTGGTCCCGGTGGAGCAGGGGCGGCCGGAGCTGCAGGGCGAGGTGACCGGGGACGTCCTCCTCTCGGCGGTGGTCGAGGCCCTGGGGCTGGAGCGGGCCCTGGCCCTGCTGGACCGGGAGCGCACCGGGAGCCGCGGCGCGGCGGTCGAGGCCTTCCTGGCCCGCGTCCGGAGCGAGGGCTACACGCCCCAGCGGGTCTTCTTCGCCATCCGCCGCTACGCCCGCTGGCTGGCGGTGAACCCGAACGCCACCGTGGACGCGCGCGGCAAGATGGAGGCCGAGCTCTGGGGCACCTACCGCCTGGCGGAGACCGCCGAGGAGTGGCCCGACACCCGCATCCGCTTCTTCCGCCACACCGTCTTCGCCGACGCCCGCCCCGAGGTCACCGAGGCCCTGGACCGGCTCATGGCGCGGGCCCGGGCCCTGAAGCCGGGGGCGCTCGACCTCGAGGAGCACGTGGCGGCGCTGCGCTTCTCGGTGAAGCCCACGCCGGACGAGGACTGGTTCCTGGCGCGGCTCACCTACCCGTACCTCACGCCGGGCGACGACGTGGCCCTCATCTCCCTGCCGCAGGGCACCCGGCGCGTCACCGAGCCGGTGCTGGGGCTGGTGGACGAGGCCGGCGAGCGCTACTACGTGCGCGGCCCGGTGAGCCCGCGGGAGGTGGCGCGGCTGCTGCAGATCTTCCACGAGTCGCAGCTGCCGGTCTCCTTCTCGGCCGAGCACGAGTTCCTGCTGGCCATCGACACCAAGGACGCGGTCATCGGCGGCGTCTTCTACCGGGTGCGCTCCCCGGAGCGCGTCCACATGGAGAAGGTGGCGGTGGCCCGCAAGGCCCGCGGCCAGGGGATCAGCGACGGGCTGATGCGGGAGCTGGTGCGCCGGCTGCGCTCCCGGGGCGCCACCGCCCTGGAGACCGGCTACTACCAGCCCGAGTACCTCAAGCGCTACGGCTTCCGGACCGACCCCGGCTCCGGCGGCCTGGTGCTGGACCTCACCGCCCGGCCGGAGTTCAAGTGGTGACCCGGGCCGCCGATCCCCGTCCGGCGTGGCGGCTCATCGACACCACGCTCCGCGAGGGCGAGCAGTTCGCCCGGGCCTCCTTCCGCACCGAGGACAAGCTGGAGATCGCCCGGGCGCTGGACGCCTTCGGCGTCGAGTACATCGAGGTGACCAGCCCGGCGGCCTCGCCGCAGTCGATGCGGGACGCCCAGCGCATCGTCAAGCTGGGGACCGGCGCCAAGGTCATCACCCACGCCCGCTGCGTGGTGGACGACGTCCGGGCGGCGCTGGACTCGGGGGTGCGCGGCATCGGGCTGCTCTTCGCCACCAGCCGCATCCTGCGCCAGGCCTCCCACGGCAAGAGCATCCAGCAGATCATCGAGGCCATGGGGCCGCCCATCGAGCTGGCGCTGCGGTCGGGGATGGAGGTGCGCTTCAGCGCCGAGGACTCCTTCCGCTCCGAGGAGGCCGACCTGCTGGCGGTCTACCAGGCGGCGGAGCGGCTCGGGGTGCACCGGGTGGGCCTGGCCGACACCGTGGGCATCGCCACCCCGCGCCAGGTGTACGCGCTGGTGCGCCAGATCCGGAAGGCGGTCCGGACCGACGTCGGCTTCCACGCCCACAACGACACCGGCTGCGCCATCGCCAACGCCGCCGAGGCGGTGAGCGCCGGCGCCACCCACGTGGACGTCTCGGTGCTGGGCATCGGCGAGCGGGTGGGCATCACCGCCCTGGGCGGCTTCGTGGGCCGGATGTACAGCCTGTCGCCGCAGGAGGTGGCGAGCCGCTACCGGCTGGGCCAGCTCCGCGAGCTGGAGCGGCTGGTGGCGCGCGTCTGCGGCGTCGAGGTGCCCTTCAACAACTTCCTCACCGGCGAGACCGCCTTCAGCCACAAGGCGGGCATGCACCTGAAGGCCATGGCCGCCAACACCGGGTCGTACGAGATCATCCCCCCCGAGGCCTTCGGCATGGCGCGCAAGCTCATCGTCGGGAGCCGGCTCACCGGCCACCACGCCATCGCCTACCGGGCCCGGGAGATGGGCATCAAGTTCGGCGAGTCGGAGCTGAAGGCCATCACCCGGCGCATCAAGGAGATGGCCGACCAGGGCACGCTGTCCGAGGAGGAGCTGGACCGCGTGCTGCGCGAGTGGGTGACGGCGTAGGCGAGCGCAGGTCCGGCCGGACCCCGCCGCCCCCCAGGTCGCGGCCGCGATTCGCCGGCCGCCCTCCGCGCCGCCCGACGGCCCGGCCACCGCGCGATGTGATCCGCGGTGGGCCGATCACGCACAGCGTCGGTCCAGCGGGCGCGGGACGTGACAGCCCGCCATTTCCGTAGGAATATCTTCTTGCTCCCATTCATCCAACGGTGAAGTCCGCCGGCGGGAGGAGCGCGCCGTGTGGAGGCGATAATGGGCAACGGCAGGACTCTCGCATTGGCCGCGGCGGCGTGCCTGGGCGCGGCGTCGGGCTGCGGCGGCAAGAGCGCCGTCAAGGGCTGCATGGATCCCACCGCGGTGAACTACAACCCCCAGGCGACCGAGAGCGACGGGTCGTGCCTGGCGTTCCAGGGGCCGCGGGATCCCGACTTCGAGGTCGGCGGCTCGTGGGTGCTGGACACCAACGGCTTCGCGGGCAACGGCACCCTCTGGTTCTACACCGGTACCGGGTTCATGCCGACGCACGGCGTCAAGTACCTGGGGTATGGCGCCGGCACGAGCAACAACTGGTGGTCGGGCAGCCGGACCATCTACCAGGACGACGTGAGCTTCCAGCGCTCGACCACCCTGACCTTCGACTACGCCGCGTCGGGGTACGCCTCGTACCCGGGCACCAGCCTGCGGGTCGAGATCCTCTTCACCTCGACCGGCACGGTGACGCTCTGGAGCAAGGACTTCACCGGGACCTTCTCGCCGCAGGTCCTGAACGAGACGGTGACGCTCCCGGTCCTGCCGGACAAGGGGCGGCTCACCATCCAGTTCTCGGCGACGGGCGGGCAGAACACCAGCGGCAGCGTCCAGATCGACAACATCCGCGTGAACTGAACCACCCGCCGCGCCGCCAGGGCCCGCGCGGGCCCCCGGGGCCGGTGGCAGGAGGAACGGACATGAGGTTCGGCGCAATCGTGCTGCTCGGCCTGGTGGCGGCGCTGGCGGGCTGCGGCGCGACGAAGCAGAGTTGCAGCGGCGGCGAGGCCTGCCGCGGCAGCAACGGCGACTGCATGAAGTGCGACGCGCCGTACAGCTGCAACAGCGGCGGGACCTGCAGCAGCACGGTGAACGGCATCGCCTGCTGCACCGGCGGCGGTGGGGGCGGCGGCGGAACCGGCTGCGGCTGCGGGACCAACTGCAACTCGAACGGGGTCTGCTGCCCGCGCGGCTGGTACGGCTGCCACGGGTACTGCTACTCCTCGTACAACGCCATGCTCTCGGCGGGCTGCACGGGCGCCACGACCTGCTGTCCCTGAGCCCGGGACGGGAGAGGCCGCTCGCGGCCCCTCCGGCACCGAGGAGGAAGACCATGCTCGCTCGTCGCAAGCTCGCGCTGGCGCTGCTCACCGTCCTGGCCGCAGGCTGCGGCGGAGGCGGAGGCGGCTCGTCGTCGCCGCCGCCTCCTGCGACACCGACGGTGACGACGCGCGCGCCCGCCGCGGGCGCCACCGAGGCCACCGAGACCGCCGTGGTCGTCCAGTTCTCCGAGGCGATGGACCCGGCGAGCCTCGCGACCGGCATGACCGTCGGCCCGACCGGCGGCGCCGCCCTCGCCGGCTCGGTGACCGTCTCCGGCGCCACCGCGACCTTCACGCCGGCCCAGCTGCTGCCCGCCGCCGCGTCGCTCACCGTCACCCTCTCCGCCGACGTCCGCTCCGCCGCCGGCGGGCGCCTCGGGGCCGCCACCTCCTGGTCCTTCACCACCGCCCACTGGCGGCCGATGTCCTCCACCGGCGTCCCGACGCAGCGCTCCGGCCACACCGCGGTGTGGACCGGCACGGAGATGATCGTGTGGGGAGGGAGCCCGTCGACCCGCAGCGGCGGGAGGTACGCCGCGGCCACCGATTCCTGGACGCCGACGAGCATCACCGGCGCGCCCATCGGCCGGATCGGCCACACCGCGGTCTGGACCGGCAGGGAGATGATCGTCTGGGGCGGCTCGACCTGGAACGGGACCGGCTGGACCCCGGTCGCCGACGGCGCCCGGTACAACCCGGCCACCGACACCTGGACGGCGCTCCCGGCGACCGGCGCCCCCTCGGCGCGCTCCGGCCACGTCGCGGTGTGGACCGGAACCGAGATGATCGTCTGGGGCGGGGCCGCGGACCTGTCCGGGGCCCGCTACAACCCGTCCACCGACACCTGGACCGCGACCACCCTCACGGGCGCGCCTCCCGACTACGTCGAGCCCCGCGTCCTGTGGACCGGGAGCAGGATGGTGGTCTGGGGCGGCGTCGTGCCCCCGCCTCCCGGTGGCGCGGGCGTTTGCGGCAGCGGTGATCCAAGCTCGGTGAACACGGGCGCCGTGTACGACCCCGCGACCGACACCTGGACGGCGACCCCCACCGCGGGCGCGCCGGTGCCGAGGAAGGGCCACGTCCTGGCATGGACCGGGAGCGCGCTGCTCGTCAGCGAGGGGTACCTGTACGGGAGCGACGCCGGCGGAAGCCTCGCCGGAGGGACCTGGACGCCCTTCGCGCTGGCGGGCGCTCCGTCCATGCGCGCCTACCCGCACGGCGCCTGGACCGGCAGCAGGCTCCTCGCCTGGTCCGGCCTGGCCTCCGGGGTGTGCGGGGTCAGCACCACGCCCCTCGCCGGCGGCGAGAGCTACGACCCAGCCACCGACACCTGGGCCGTGATGCCCGCCGCGGGCTCCACGGCCGCGGTGCAGCACGGCTCGGCCTCCGTCTGGACGGGAACCGAGCTCATCGTCTGGGGCGGCGACACTGCCGCCTCGGGAGCGCGCTTCACGCCCTGACCTCCGGTCACGCCGGCCTGCGCGCGGCCCCTCGCGGGACGGCGCCCTCCGGTTCAGAAGGAGAACCGCTCCACCACGCCGCGGCTCCACTCGATCACCGTCGGCCAGCCCACCACCGCGTCGAAGGCCCGCTCGGCGGCGGCCAGCTCCACCTTCTCCTCGACCACGCTGGCCGAGCAGGCGAGGAGCCGCACCGTCCCCGCCTCGCGTGCCCGGAACAGGGCGGCGCCGGCGTGGTCCTCCTCCTCCCGCGCCGCGACCAGCGCCGGCACCGCCGGGCCGAAGACGAACACGTCCACCCGGCCGCCCATGGCCGCCGCCGCCAGCGCGCAGGAGCCGGCGAGCCGCAGCGCGGTCGGGTCGGCGTGCGAGAGGAAGATGGCGGCGCGGGGGGGCACGGTCACCCCGGCTCGAGGGCCCGCGCGATGCGCTCCTGGTCGGCGGCCGAGGCGTCGATGAAGCGCATGCCGACGTCGAAGCGCGCCGGCGCGCCCTCCCCCAGCCTCTCGACCCACACCACCTCGGCGAGGACCGTCGCCCCGGCGCCGTCGGCGAAGGACAGCTCCAGCTCCAGCCGCTCTCCGGCCCGCCGCGACTCGTCGGTGTAGGCGCGCAGGCCGCCGAGGCTGGCGTCGTTCACCCGCCGCGGGACGCTCCGGGCGAGGAAGCTCACCGGGCGGATCGAGATGGGCGCGGCGATCCGGCGGAAGCGGCGGCGGTCGAGCGTCTGGGAGTCGGGGCTCATGCGCGGCCGTGGGGCGCAGGGAGGAGGCCTGACCTTACCATGCTCCCCGTGTGGGGTGTGTTCCCGATCCCACGGCCTCCCGGCTCTGCTATAACCCGCGCCCGCATGGCCGATCCGAAGAAGCCCGAATCCCCTGGCCCGGTGGTGATCCGCAAGGGCGTGGTGGAGCCCCTGCCGCCGGCGGAGCCGGCCGAGGCGAAGCCCGCGGCGGGCGCGCCCGAGAAGACGGACAACCGGCCGCTCTGGCAGCGGCTCGCCGACGAGAAGCGCGGCGCCGCGCCGGGCGCCCCGGGCGGCGCCCGCCCGCAGGGCACCCACGGCAAGCCCCGGGACCCGCGGGGACCGGGCGGCCGCGGACCGGGCGGCGGGCGCGGACCGATGGGTGGACGCGGCGGGGCGGCGGGCGGGCGTCAGCGTCTGCTGACCG
>JAKAEO010000177.1 GCA_021818285.1 Myxococcales bacterium | reverse complement strand
GCGGGCGCGGGCCGCGTCGCCCAGGCCGCGGGCAACCTCGGCGCCGCGCAGCCAGAGCGCGGCGTGGCCCGGGCGCGAGGGGGTGGCGGCGAGGTGGCGCTCCAGCACCGCCAGCACCTCCGCCCGCCGGCCGGCGTCGAGGTGCATCTCCAGCAGCTGGTGGGCGGCGGTCTCCGACTGCGGATCGAGCTCCAGCACCCGCTCCAGCGCCTGGCGGCTGCGCTCGGCGTCCCCGAAGCGGGTGAGCCAGGCGTGGGCCAGCCGCAGCTGCACGGCGGCCTGCGCCGCCCGGTCCCGGGTCGCGGCCGCCAGCCGCTCCAGCGCCTCCACCTGGCCGCGCCAGTCCTGCCGCTCCGAGGTCCAGCGCTCCAGGAAGTCGAGCCCCTCGGCGTTGCCCGGCCAGAGCTGCATGGCCCGGTCGAACAGCTCGTGCACCCGCGCCGCCGCCCCCTCGCCGTCCGCCCCGAAGGCGGCGTGCAGCTCGGCGGCGCGCAGCGTGGCCCGTGCGGCGCTGCGCCGCTCGCGGGCCGACTCGGCCTCGGCCAGCTGCTGCGCCACCAGCTCCCGCCAGGCCCGCGGCGTGGCCTTGGCCCGCTCCAGGGCCCCCGCCGCGCCCGGGGCGGCCCGGTCCAGCGAGACCGCCTCGATGAGGGCGTCGAGCGCCAGGCCGTGGTCCAGCGGCTGCTCGAGCAGCGCCGTGCCCAGGCGGACGTAGTCGGCGGCCAGCGCCTTGCGGTCGGCGCCGGCGTCGCGCGCCTGGTCCAGCAGCTGCTTGGCGGCGCCGAAGCGGCGCAGCGCCAGCCGGCAGTCGAGGGCCCGCTCGCGGGCCTCCGACAGCTCCGGGTCGGCGCGGCCGGCGCGGGCGTAGAGCAGCGCCGCCCGATCGCGCCGCAGCAGCATCTCCTCCCACAGCCGCGCCGCCCGCAGCCAGAGCAGCGCCGCGGCGTGCCGGTCCGGCTCGTGGGTGGCCTGGTGCTCCAGCGCCTCCGCGGCCCCGGCCGCGTCGCCGCGCTCCTCGGCCACCCGCACCAGGGCGGCGTGCGCCGGCCGGTGCCCGGGATCGGCGTGCAGCGCCTGCCGGAGCAGCTCCTCGGCCCGCGCCGCGCCCCGCGGGCCGCCGCGGCAGGCCTCCGCGGCCCGGGTGAAGAGCGCCGCGGCCCCGGCGGCCGAGGGGGCGCGCCGCGCCTGGACCTCGAGGAGCCGCACCAGGTCGTCGAGCCGCCCCTCGCGCCGGTAGAGGGCGTCGAGCGCGTCGAGCGCCGCGCCGTCGTCGGGCGAGGCCTCGAGCGCCGCGAGGTGCGAGCGGATCAGGTCGTCCGGTACGGCAGTGGTCACGGCGCCTCAAGTGCCCGGAAGTCGGCACGAAAGGATAGATCGGGGGCCAGCCCCGGGGAAGGAATCGGGCTAGAAGGTGTAGCGAAGGGTGGGCGCGACTGCGATGGCGGGCGATTTCGCCTTCAGTGCGTAGAGGCCGTCGATCGCCAGGCCCACCGAGAAGTGGCGCAGCCGCGTGTAGTACTCGACGCCGGCGCCGCCCCCGACGAGGGTGTCCTGCGTGCCGAAGAGGCCGTGCGGCTCGGTGACGAACCGGACGCCGCGGCCGTGGAGGTAGAGGAAGATCCGCTCCACGCCCTGGCCGTCGCGGAAGCCGGCGAAGGACCAGCGGGCGTCGGCGCCGCCGCCCACCACGCTGAAGGAGCCGTAGGACACGGCGGCCTGCGGCACCTCGCCGATCACCACGGCGGCGAGCGAGAAGCGCGGGCCGATGTCGCCGCCGATGAGCAGCGCGGCGTGGAGCCCCGAGCCCATCCCGCCGCCCGTGCCCGCCGAGGGGTAGCGGGCCGGCTCGGCCACCGGGGTCTTGAGGTACCCGACCCAGCCGGCCTCCAGGCCGGCGAAGAGGCCGCGCTCCACCTCGCGGAAGCGCGGCGCGCGCGGGTCCACCGGCAGGGCGGGCGCGGCGTCCTGCGCGGCCGCGGCGGCGGCGCAGAGCAGGGCGGCGAGGGCGATGGCGATCCGGGTCTTCACTAGCCTCCCGAGGTCCGCAGGATCCAGGGGTACTTCACGATGGCGATCCCGCCGCCCTTGGGCTTGGGGAACTGCCAGGTGACGATGCGCGACATGATGCACTTCTGGACCGAGTCGTTGAGCAGCGTGGTGTCGCTGTGGATCACGCAGCCGGAGGCGTGCCCCTCGGGCCCGATCTGCCACTGGATGGCCACCTTGCCCTCCAGCTTGGGGTTCACCACCAGCTCCTGCTCGTAGCAGTAGCGCACCTCGCTGGCGTGCTCCCGGATCACCTTGCGGATCAGCTCGGGGTCGATGGCCCCGAGGATCTTCACGTTGGTGGTGTCCACCGCCACGTCGCGGTCCGACTTGCGCCCCAGCCCCCCGACGCCGGAGCCGTAGCCGCCCAGGCCGCCGCCGCGCCCCTTGGTGCCGACCGCGCCGATGCCGATGGTCTGCCCGGCGCCGCCGCCGCCCGTCCCGGTGCCGCGGATGCCCAGCCCGCCCATGCCCTGGCTGTCGCCGACCACCGGGCCGAACATGTTGCCGACCGCCCCCTTGAGGTCGCCGCCCAGGCCGCCCTGGCCGAAGATGGTGGGGAGGCCGCCCGGAGCTCCCCGCCCCTTCCCCAGCACCGCGAGCAGGCCGGTGTTCTTGACGATGTCCTTGGCGTTCGGGTCGATGGCCCGGGGCGCCGAGCGGGCGTTGGTCCTGGGCGCGTCCTTCTTGCCCATCTGCCCCTCGGTGCCCTTGTGCTTCTCCGCCATCTCCCCCGGCTCCTGGCCCTTCAGCTCCTGGGCCAGCTTGTCGAGGGCCGGGTTCAGCTTGGCCTGGGGCTCGGGCGGCTTGATGACGAACTTCGCCATCCGCGAGGGGTTCTTGAAGAGGTCGTCGGCGACGGTGTCCACGCCCTGCGGCCAGTTGGCCGCGGCCACCATGAAGCCGGACTGGATGAAGAGCAGGACCAGGAACAGGTTCAGGTAGCGGGTGTCGAGCCGCTCCCACCAGGGCACGGTGGCCGGCCGCGGCGGGCGCCGCACCCGCGCCTCGAAGCGCAACCCGGAGCCCACCTCGGCCCGCACCGTCCCGTCGGCGGGCACCGCCACCCCGTAGGCCCCCTCCACCTTGTCGTCGGGGGAGGCCTGCCGCTCCTTCACCAGCTGGCCGATGGGCCGGACCTCGCCGCCGCGCTCCACGCCGCCGGTCATGCCGCGGGCGAAGAGGAAGCGGTAGTCGCCCTCCTGCCAGCGCAGCAGCGGGAAGGGCTTCACGGGCAGGTCGGCCCCCTCGACGCGGAAGTCGCAGCCGTCCCCCTCGCCGGCCGTGACCGGCCGGGCCGGCTTCACGAAGGTGCCGGCCTCGAGCAGGGTGTCGCCCCACAGGAGCCGGAGCTCGACGCCGAGGTCGCCGCCGTCGAGCGCCAGCGGCGCCAGAGGGGCGTGACGAGCGGGCTTCGCGGTCGCGGTCCGAATGGGGTTCGTCTCCCTCTCCCCGGTCCCAGCCGGGGAGAGGGTCGGGGTGAGGGGCGGCTCCCCGGTCCCAGCCGGGGAGAGGATCGGGGTGAGGGGCGGCTCCCCGGTCCCGGCCGGGGAGAGGGTCGGGGTGAGGGGCGTCGTCGCGGTCGCCGCCTCGCCCCCCTCCACCTCCACCACGATGCGCAGGCCGCCGATCTGGAACTGGTCGCCCGGGTGAAGCGGCGCCTTGGAGATCTTCCGGCCGTTCAGCAGCGTGCCCCCGGGGCTGCCCATGTCGATGATCGACATGCGCCCGTCGGCCGCCACCTCCACCACCGCGTGGATGCGCCCCACCCGCTCGTCGTCCAGGCACAGGTGCGCCGAGGAGAGGCGCCCGATCTTGACGATGTCCCGGGTGAAGGACTCGGCGCGGAGCAGCTCCTCGCCGCGGAACACCCGGAGCGTGAAGGGCGGGGCCATGCGCTCCCTACATCTCCGCCGCGGCCTGCTTCACCTTGTCCCGCCACTCCTCGCGGATCTTGATGAGGTTGGAGTGGTTCACCTTCTTGCGGGCCTCGACGTACTCGCCGTCCGGCCGGGTGAGGTCGCCCTGGATGGTGTCGTCGTCGAAGTTGATGACGGTCTTCTTCTCGTACTCGATCTTCTCGTGGGTCTCGCCCTTCTTCTCCTGCGCCCCGGCGGCGAGCGGCAGGAGGAGGGCGGCGAGCAGCCAGGCCTTGCGAAGCGTCATCTCGGTACCCTTTCCTCGAAGCTTACCACCGCGCCCGCGGGCGCGGCATTCCGCGCCCTCACGGCTTCGGCCCCGCCTGCCCGGCGGACGGCGGCGCCGCCGGCCGGGCCGCCTTCTCGGCGTCGGCCTTCATCCGGCGAGCCTCCTCCTCGGCGGCGCGCCCCGCCGCGAGCTGCTGCTCGCACTCCCGCTCCAGGCGCCCCACGCCGCCGTCGGCCGCCGCGGCCGGCCCCGCCGCCACCGCCCAGCGCTTCAGCTCGGCCAGCGCCGGGTCGCAGCGCTCCTGCACCCGGGCCAGGAGCACGCCGCGCGCCAGGTGCACCTCGGGCAGCCGCGCCCCGCCGAGCCGCTCGGCGGCGTCGTAGGCGGCGGCGGCCTGGTCGGGCTGGCCCAGGTAGCGCAGCGCCACGCCCAGCGCCAGCTCGGCGCGGGCGTCCTTCGGGTCGGCCTTCAGCAGGGCCCGCGCCTGCTCGGCCACGCCGGCCCAGTGCTGCTTGCCCAGCTCCACCTGGAGCAGCTCGGCGCGCGCCGGCCCCCAGTCCTCGCGGAGCCGGATGGCGGCGCGCCACTGGGCCACGGCGCCGGCCTCGTCCCCCTGCTTCGCCAGGATGCGGCCGATGGCGGTGGGGATCTCCGGGTCCTTCGGGTCGAGCTTCGCGGCCCGGAGCGCCAGCAGGTGGGCCAGGTCGTACTGGCCGCGGGCCAGCGCCACCCGCATCATCACCCGCAGCGCCTCCGACGACCGCGGGTCGCGCAGCAGCGCCTCCCGCGCCAGCCGCCAGGCCTCGTCCCGCTGCCCGGCCCGCTCGGCCAGCGCCGCCAGCCGCGCCCGGGCCAGGGAGTCGTCGGGGAACCGGCGCAGCAGGTCGTTCCAGCGGGCCGTCGCCGCCCGCGGGTCCTCCGGCTCGGAGACCAGCGCCAGGTTGGCCGCCGCCTCCCGGAACCCGGGCTGCTGCGCGAGCGCGCGGCGCCAGACCTGGGCGGCCTCGTCGAGCCTCCCCTGCCGCTCCAGGCAGACGCCGTAGTTGAAGGTGGCCTCGGGGAGGTCGCCGGCCTCGGCCGCCGCCTGCCACTTGCGCCCGAGGAGCTCCCAGTCGGTCGGGATCTTCAGCTTGCGCTGCTCCTCCTCCGCGGCCAGCGCCTCGTCGAAGAGGCGCAGGCTGCGCGCCGAGGGACCGCCGGCCCGGGGCGGCGGCGGGAGCGGGACGTCCCGCGTCACCCCGCCCCCGGCGGAGGACGGCGCGGCGGTGAGCGGCGGCGAGGGACGGGTGGCCCTGGCCGGGCCGGAGCAGGCCCACAGGGCGGCGAGCGGGAGCAGGGCGAGGAGCCGCTTCATCGCAGGAGGTCCTCGTCGTCGCCGCCCGGCTGGGCCACCGGCGGGCGGTCGTCGCGGGGGATGGCGGGCCCCGCCGGGCGATCGGCCGGGCGGGCGGCCGCGGGCGCGGCCTGCCGGGACGGGGCCGGCGGCGGCGCCTCCCAGCTCTTCCGCCCGGCGAGCAGCCCGTAGCCGAGGGGCCGCTCGCGGGGCGCGGCGGGCGCGGGCGCCGGCACCTTCTCCAGCACCGGGCCGTACCTGTCGGGCTTCACCCGGGCCAGCCAGGCGTCGGCCTCGCGGGCGCAGTCGTTGCGCACGCCCAGCTCGCGCGACTTGGCGAGGGCGATCTCCATCCCCTCGACCGCCTTGGCGCGCGGCGCCTCGGCGAAGGTGGCGAGCTGCGCCCTGTACTCCTTCACCAGCTCCTTGTTGGCGCGCAGCTCCCGCGGCACCGGCGCGTCCACCAGGGTGCGGGCCATCCGGTCGTAGAGCGTGCCGATGCGGGTCAGGGCGCAGACCGCCGGCTCCGCCTGCTTGAGCTGCACCACCGCCCCGTACTCCTTCTCCAGCTCCAGGAGCTTCTTCCCCTTCGTCTGGAGCTGCGCCTTCAGGTACTTCGGCTTCACGTCCAGGGTGATCCGGTCCCAGGCGGCGAAGGGGGCCTCCAGCTCGGCGAGCATGCCCTCGGCCACCGGGGTGAGCCCGCGCTCCCCGGCCTGCGCCGGGGTGAGCCGCCGCTGCCGGTAGAGGGCCAGCGCCGCCAGGCGCGCCTTGCGCGCCGCGTCCCGGTTGCCGGCCTTCTCCCAGGCGCGGACGATGCGGGCCTGGACGGCGAGCCACTCCTCCGGCGCCTGTCCCCAGCGCCGCTGGTACTCCTCGAGCTGCCGCACCTCGGCGGCGCGGGCCCCGGTCCGGGCCTGGAGGTCGGCGATGGAGAGGAAGACGCGGGGGGTCTCGGGCGCCGACGGCCAGGTGTCGACGTAGAGCTGCCGGTCGGCCTCGGCCCGCTTGACCTGGGAGAGCCCCTCGCGGAAGACGCCGGCGTTGTAGAGCGCGTCCTGGGCCTTGCGCTCCTGGTAGGGCCCGCCGGCGGGGCGGGCCGGCGGCGGCGCCGGCTTGCGCCCCTTGCCGCGCGCCTTCGGCGCCCGCGGGGGCGGCCCCTGCTGCTTCCGCCACTCGGCGAAGTAGCGCTCGCCGTCCTCGGCCGCCTTCTCGAAGTCGCCGGCGGCCTCGTGGTCCTGGGCGTTGGCCCAGACCACCTGGGCGGCGAGCGGGTCG
>JAKAEO010000176.1 GCA_021818285.1 Myxococcales bacterium | reverse complement strand
TCGGCCGAGCTCCCCCCTGCCAGGAAGGCGAGCAGCACGATGGCGACAGCGCGGTGAGTCTTCATGGCGTCGTCCCGGACGGCGGAATGGGCGGCGATTGGACCCTATCGCGAGTGCACTTCACATGCCCCGGGAACCGATCGGGATAAGTCCTTGATATTACTGAAGTCGGCTCGGACGACCTGTAGACGATTCGCCACGTCCGGCACCAAGGAAATTAGGAAGTGGTCGGATTTGTCACGCCGACCGCCAGCCGGCCCCGTCCCGCCGGGCGCGCCCCTCCGCCTCCAGCTTGAGGAGCGAGGCCAGGCAACTCCGCTGGGCGATGGGGTGGATCCCCACCGGCGTGTCGTCATAGGCGCGGGCGGTGATCTCGGCGAGGGTCCCGCCGGCGGCCAGGGCCGCCCGGACCTTCTCCTCCCGCTCGCGCCGGTGGGCGAGGTACTGCTCCAGCGTGCGCACGCCGTCGGGCGCCGGCGCCCCGTGCGACGGGTAGAGCGTGCGCGGCGCGAGCGCCCGCAGCCGCTCCAGCGAGGCGAGGTAGACCGCCATGTCCCCCTCGGGCGGGTCCACCACGATGGTGGAGAGCGTGCTCACCAGGTCGCCGGCGAGGACCGCGCCGGTGCGCTCGTCCCGGAAGGCGAGGTGGCCGTGGGCGTGGCCCGGCGTGTGGAGCACCCGCCAGCGCTCGCCGAGGATCTCTCCGTCGGCCAGCGGCTCGACCGGCCCGGCCCCCGGCGGCAGCTGCGCCGCCGCGTCGGGGTGGGCCCGCACCGGGATGCCGTATCGGGCGCGCAGCCGCGCCACGCCGCCGACGTGATCGCGGTGGGCGTGGGTGATCCAGATCTCCCGCGGCGCCAGCCCCTCGGCGGCGTACTCGTCGAGGAGCCGCTCCAGCGCCGCCTGCTCCTCGGGGTAGGGCGAGCCGGGATCGACGACGGCCAGCCCGCGCTCCAGCGCCAGCATGACGGTGGCGGTGTGCGTCGCCGGCGGCAGCGTCGGCGTGCGCAGCGGGAAGTGGAACAACCCCTCCTGGAACTCGATGCGGCGGGGGATCCCCTCCTCGGTCTGCGGCGGCGCCCACAGGGCGTCGAGGACGGCCTCCGGCTCGCCCCGGTCGAGGCAGCGGATGGGCCAGAGGTTGGGCGGGTGGAGCAGCGCCTCGCCCGCCGCCCAGCGCGCCAGCGCGCCGCGGGTGGTGATCCACTCGCCGGCCGACAGCTCGCCCGGCCAGACCACGGCGGTCTCGCCCGCCGGGAAGCGGACCGCGAAGGTGCGGGCGTCGAAGCGCAGCGGCGAGACCACCGGGGTCACCCAGCGCCCGGCGGGGAGGAAGTGGGCCGCGTCGAGGGCGAGGCGGTGGCGGGCGAGGAAGGTGGCGAAGTCGAGCTGGCCGTCGAGCAGGGCGCGACGGGCCTGCTCGCGCGCGTCGCCCGGCACGCCGGCGGCGCCGTGGGCGACGAGCACGCCGGCCTCCTCGAACAGCTCGCGGGCCGCGGCGACGATGGCCGCCGCCTGCCCGCCGCTCTCGCCGCGCACCGGGATGTGCGCGTCCTCCCGGTCGATCTTGCCGCCGGGGAAGGCGTAGAAGCCGGCCGAGAAGCGCAGCGCCGGCCCCCGCCGGACCCAGAACAGCTCGCGCCCGCCGGATCCCTCGCGCCAGAGGAGCACCGAGGACGCGAGCCGCGGCGAGGCGGGCGGCCCCGGCGGCGGGAGCTCTACGCCGTGAGGGAGCTGGCTCACCGGTCTACCCTCCGCCGGTCCGGACCGCGCGACCGGAGCCGGCGGCGCGCCACGCCGTCCGGTCCGCGCCGCGCGAGCCGGCGGCGCGCCCCCGCCGGGCCCCTCTCCCACACCGGGACCGGGGCGAGGGGCGAAGCGGCATCCTGGATCGCGCGCTAGAGGCCAATGCGGACGATCTCCTCCTGGATCTTGGAGAAGACCTGCGGCCCCTCGGGGGTGAGCACCACGTCGATCTCGGTCCGGACCCCGAGCCCCTCGTCGGGCAGGTAGATCCCGGGCTCGATGGAGAAGGCCAGCCCCTCGATGAGCTCGCGGGTGTCGCGGGTCTCGAGGTCGTCGAGGTTGGCGCCGTCGCCGTGCACGGCGCGGCCGATGGAGTGGCCGGTGCGGTGGATGAAGCGCTCGCCGTAGCCGCGCGAGGCGATGAGGTCGCGCACCGCCCGGTCCACCTGCCAGCCCTGCAGCGTCCGCCGCTCCCGCCAGGCGTCGCGCACCGTGGCGAGGCCGAGGTCGCGCCCGGCCGCGGCGACGCCGAAGATCTCCGCCGCCTTGGCCGGCGGCCGGTCGCCGCAGAACCCGACCCAGGTGATGTCGGCGTAGACGTCGTCCGGCCCGCGGTGGCGCGCCCACAGGTCGATGAGCACCAGGTCGCCCCTGCGGATGGGCGTGGGCGTCCGCTCCGAGGGCACGTAGTGCGGGTCCCCGGCGTGGCCGTTCACCGCCACGATGGGCGGGTGGTCGGTCTCGAGCTTCGCCTCGGCGAAGCGGTCCATGAGGAACTTCTGGATGCCGGTCTCGGTGGGCTCCCGGCCCTGGCGCAGCGCCAGGCCGATCTGCTCGAAGGCGGCGTCCTTGGCGTCGTCGATGGCGCGCAGCGCCCGGACGTGGCTCGCCACCTGGTGCGGCGTCCACCGGCAGAGGAAGCGCTGCACCAGCGCCGCCGAGGAGACCACCTCGGCGCCCAGGCCGCGCACCTGCTCCAGCGTGCCGCCGTCCACCCGCGAGAGGTAGGGGATGCCGGCGCCGGGGAAGTACTCCATGGCGAGGCGCGGCTTCGGCCCGAGCGGCGCGAGCAGGGCGCGCAGCGCCGCGTCCAGCGACTGCCAGGAGCCGTACGAGGCCCGCTTGCCCGGGACGTCCGCGGGGAAGGAGCCGAGCTCGATGGCGTGGACCAGCAGGGTGGCCTCGCCCTGGGCCGGCACCAGGTAGTACCAGCGCCGGGTGAGCATGTGCTCGCGCAGCCCGAGGGCGTCCACCGCGGTCGGGTTCTGCAGGTGGAAGTCGTAGAGCAGCCATCCGGCGAGCCCCTCCTGGCGCAGCGCCTCCTGGAGGGCGGGGAGCCCGGCCTGGAGCAGCGCGGAGGGGGTGGAGGAGGTGGTCATGCGCCCGATCTAACCGCCGGTGGCCGCGGCGCGCTACTCGCCCTCGGCCCGCTGCTCGCCGGGGAAGGGGATGCGGTGCAGGCGGATGGAGTTGGTGTGGCCCGCCACCCCCATCATGGTCCCGTGGACCAGGACCACCCGCTCGCCGGGCCGCGCCATGCCGTCCTCGAGGAGCCGATCGCTGACCAGCTTGATCATGAGGTCGGGGTTGGAGATGGGCTCCATCACCTTGGGCACGACGCCCCAGAGCAGCGCCATCCGCCGCCGGATGGCCTGGTCGGAGGAGAAGGCCACCACCGGGACGCGGGGGCGCTGGCGCGACACCAGCCGGGCGGTGGTGCCGCTCCGGGTGAAGCAGGCGATGGCGCTGGCCCCGGCCTCGTGGGCGGCGCGGCAGGCGGCGGCGGCGATGACGTCGGGGACCGGCGCGGGGGAGCGCAGCGGCGGCGGCGGGGCCCCGGGGCCGGAGGCGGTGAGCTCCTCGGCCTCGCGGACGATGCGGTCCATCATCTGCACCGCCTGCACCGGGAAGCGCCCGCTGGCCGACTCGCCGGAGAGCATCACCGCGTCGGCGCCGTCCCAGACGGCGTTGGCGACGTCGCTGGCCTCGGCGCGGGTGGGGCGCGGGTGCTCGATCATCGACTCCAGCATCTGGGTGGCGATGATGGTCGGCTTCCCGGCGGCGTGGGCCTTGTGGAGCATGAGCTTCTGCAGCCCCGGCACCCGCTCCGGCAGGATCTCCACGCCCAGGTCGCCGCGGGCCACCATGATGGCGTCGGCGGCGTCGATGATGGCGTCGAGGTGGTCGAGCGCCTCGGGCTTCTCGATCTTGGCGACCAGCGGCACCACCCGCCCGGCCTTCTCCATCTCGGAGCGGCACAGCGCCACGTCGGCGGCGTTGCGCACGAAGGAGAGGGCGACGTAGTCCACGCCGTGGGAGAGGCCGAAGTGGAGGTCGGCCTTGTCCTTGTCGCTCATCGCCTCGGCGCGCAGGCTGACGCCGGGGAGGTTGATGCCCTTGTGCTCCTTGAGGACGCCGCCCTCCACCACCTCGCAGCGCGCCTTCACGCCGTCGGTGGAGAGCACCCGCAGCTCGATGAGGCCGTCGTCCACCAGCAGCCGGTCCCCGGGCCGGACGTCCTCGGCCAGGTGCGGGTAGGTGGTGGAGACCAGGCTGGCGTCGCCCGGGATCTCCCCGGCGGTGGTGATGGTGATGGCGGCGCCCGTCTCCAGCAGCACCCCCACCTTGCCGGCCGCCAGCGGGCCGGTCCGGATCTTGGGCCCCTGCAGGTCCTGGAGCACCGCCAGCGCCTTGCCGAGCTTGCGCGAGGCGCTGCGCACCCGGTCGAGGGTGAGGGCGTGGTCCTCCAGCTGCCCGTGGGAGAAGTTCAGGCGGGCGACGTCGGCCACCTCGAAGAGCTTGCGGATGGTCTCGGCGTCGGAGCTGGCCGGACCCAGCGTGGCGACGATCTTGGCGCGGCGCATCGGGCCGGTTGTACTCCACGGCCGGACGGCCGGCCAGCGGCGGCGGGACGCGCCGACCCGGCCGGGGGGCGGCGCGTTGCCGTTGCCCGCCGCGGCGGGATACCGTCGCCGCGGCATGTCCGACCCGCTCCGGCGCCGCATCGAGAAGCTCCAGTCGATCCTGGAGGTCGCCAAGGCGATGGCGGCGGAGCGCGACCTCGACCCGCTGCTCGCCCTCATCCTCCGCGAGGCGGCGGCGGTGGTGGAGGCGGACCGCTGCACCCTCTTCCTGCTGGACCGCGAGCGGGGCGAGCTGTGGAGCAAGATCGCCCACGGCACCGGCGAGATCCGCGTCCGGCTCGGGACCGGCATCGCCGGCGCGGTGGCGGCCACGGCGCGGCCGGTCCGCATCGACGACGCCTACGCCGACCCGCGCTTCGCGCGCGAGGTGGACCGCTCCACCGGCTACCGCACCCGGTCGATCCTCTGCGTGCCCATGCTCTCCACCCGGCGCGAGGTGGTGGGGGTGCTCCAGGCCCTGAACCGCCGCGACGGCGCCTTCACCGCCGAGGACGAGGAGCTGCTCGTCGCCCTGGGCGGGCAGGCGGCCGGCGCCGTCGAGAACGCGCAGCTCCACGAGGAGATCGAGCGGCTCTTCGAGGGGTTCGTGCACGCCTCGGTGGGCGCCATCGAGGCCCGCGACCCCACCACCGCCGGCCACTCCCGCCGCGTCGCCGACTACACGCTGGCGCTGGCCAGGGCGGTCGAGGCGGCGCCGCCCCCGGAGCTGCGCGGCACCGCCTTCCGGCCCGACGAGCTGCGCCAGCTGAAGTACGCCGCCCTGCTCCACGACTTCGGCAAGGTGGGGGTGCGGGAGCAGGTGCTGGTGAAGGCCGACAAGCTCTACCCGCAGGAGCGGGAGCTGCTGGAGTCGCGCTTCGGCCTGATCCGGGCGCGCCTGGAGCTGGAGCGGGCCGAGGCCCGCGCCGCCGGCCGCCCCGCCGGCGAGATCGAGCGCCGGCTGGCCGAGCTGGCCGGCCTCTGGCAGGTGGTGGTGGACTGCAACCGGCCCACGGTGCTGGACGAGGATCGCTCGCGGGAGCTGCGCCGGCTCGCCGGCCTCACCTGGCGCGAGGGCGGCGAGGAGCGCCCCTACCTCACGCCGCGCGAGTTCCAGCTCCTCTCCATCCCCCGCGGCTCGCTCTCCGGCGAGGAGCGCCGGCAGATCGAGAGCCACGTCAGCCACACCTTCGAGTTCCTCTCGCAGATCCCCTGGACCCGGACCCTGACCCGGGTCCCGGAGATCGCCTACGCCCACCACGAGAAGCTCGACGGGCGCGGCTACCCGCGCGGCGTGGCGGGGCCGGAGATCCGGGTGGAGACCCGGATGATGACCATCGCCGACATCTACGACGCGCTCACCGCCAGCGACCGGCCCTACAAGCGCGCCGTGCCGCCGGAGAAGGCGCTCGACATCCTGGCGCAGGAGGCGAAGGGCGGGCAGGTGGACGCGGCGCTGCTCGGGGTCTTCGTCGCCAGCGGGTCGTGGAGCCTGTCGGCGCGATGAGCCGGGCCCGGCGGCTGCCCCGCGCCTTCTTCGCCCGCGACCCGCGCGAGGTGGCCCGCGACCTCGTCGGGAAGGTGCTGGTCCACCGCGACGGCGGGGTGCGCCGCGCGGCGCGCATCGTCGAGACCGAGGCCTACCTGGGGGAGCGCGACCGGGCCAGCCACGCCCGCTTCGGCCCGACGCCGCGCGCCGCCATCATGTTCGGCCCGCCCGGCTACGCCTACGTCTACCTGGTCTACGGGATGCACCACTGCCTGAACGCCGTGACCGGGGCCGACGGCCACGCCTCGGCGGTGCTGCTGCGCGCCGCCGAGCCGCTCCAGGGCTGCCTGGCCGAGCCGCGCGGCCCGGGGAAGCTCTGCCGGGCGCTGCGCGTCCGGCGCGAGACCGGGAACGGGCTCGACCTGTGCGGCGCGCGGCTGTTCGTCGAGGACGGCCCGCCGCCGGGACGGATCGTCACCTCGGCCCGGGTCGGGGTGGGCTACGCCGGCGCCTGGGCCCGGCGCCGGCTGCGCTTCTACCTCGCCGGGAGCCCCTTCGTGAGCCGCGGCCCCGGCTCGCCCCGCGGCCGCGGGAGCGGCACCCCGCGGGAGCGCCGGCCCGGCTCGCCCCGGCGCCGGCCGATCCGCTAGATTGCGCGCCGTGCTGCACCTCGCCGGACAGGACAGCCGGGGGCTCGCCGACGCCCTGGGGATCGACCTCGCCGACGCCCGCCGCATCCTCGGCGCGGTGGTGGGACGCGGCCGCCCGCTGCGCGAGGCCC
>JAKAEO010000016.1 GCA_021818285.1 Myxococcales bacterium | reverse complement strand
TCTTCCACGGCGCCGCCTACTTCCTCTTCTTCACCTTGCTGATGCTGGCGGGGGCGCTGCTCTTCCGGGCCGTGGCCCGCCGCTACCGGCCGGCGCCGGCCGCGGCGCTGGCCGCCTGACCCGGGCGCGCCGGCGCGCGACGGGATATCCTCTCGTCCCATGCACCTCCTGCTCGCCGCCCTGCTCTCCGCGGCCCCGGCCGCCGGCCGGGCGCCGGGGCTGCCCTGGATCCTGGACGACTGGGGCCGGGCCGTCGCCGAGGCCCGGGCCCGGGACCTCCCGGTGGTCGTCGACGTCTGGACCCCCTGGTGACACACCTGCCGCTTCATGCGGGCGCACGTCCTCTCCGACGCGCGCCTCGTGAAGCAGGCCGGACGGTTCGTCTGGCTCTCCGTCGACGCCGAGAAGGAGCGGAACGCCGCCTTCACCGAGCGCTTCACGGTCTCCGGGTACCCCACCTTCCTGGTGGTCGACCCGGTCACCGAGAAGCCGGTGCTGCGCTGGCCGGGGTCGGCCACCGTGAAGCAGTTCGAGCGGATCCTCGACGACGCCCGGGTGGCGCGGCGCGCCGCCGGCGGCGCCGGCCCGGAGGCGGCGCTGGCCCGGGCCGACCGGGCCAACGCCGAGGACCGCGTGGAGGAGGCGGTGGCCGGCTACCGCGAGGCCCTGGAGCGGGGCGGCCCGGGCTGGAGCCGCCGCCCGCGGGCCGTGGAGTCGCTGGTGCTGGCGCTCCAGGGGGCGGGGCGGGACGAGCAGTGCGCCGCGGTGGCCGGGTCGGACGGGGCGGGGCTGCCGCGCGGGTCGTCCTTCGCCAACGCCGTCGCCACCGGGCTCGGCTGCGCGCTGGGCGCCGACGACGCCGCGCCCTGGCGCCCCGAGGCGCTCCGCCGGCTCGAGCCGCTGGTCCGCGAGGCCGCGGCCCTGCCCGACCTGCTCGCCGACGACCGCGCCGCCCTGCTCCAGACGCTGGCCGACGCGCGCCAGGCGGCCGGCGACGCCCGGGCCTCCCGGGCCGCCCTGACCCGGCTCTGGCGCTTCCTGGAGGCGGAGGCGCGGCGCACCCCCAGCGCCGAGCTGCGCGCCTCCCTCGACTCCTGGCGCGTCTCCGCGGCCATCGGCCTGGGCCGCCCCGCGCTGGCCGTCCCGCCGCTGCGGGCCTCGGAGCGGGCGCTGCCCGACGACTACAACCCGCCGGCGCGGCTGGCGCTGCTCTACCGGGAGGAGAAGCGCTACCCGGAGGCGGTGGCCGCGGCCGACCGGGCGCTGGCCCGCGCCTACGGCCCGCGCAAGCTGCGGGTCTACGACCTCAAGGCCACGAGCCAGGAGCGGGCCGGCGACCGCGCCGGCCGGGAGCGGACGCTCGCCGAGGCGGTGGCCTTCGCGGCGACGCTGCCCGAGGCCCAGGCCAGGGGGGGCGTCCGGAAGCTGGTGGCCCGGATGCAGGCGCAGCTCGACGGGCTCCGCGGGCGCGGCGGCTAGGGGATCCGGTACCGGAGCAGGCGGACCTCGAGCGGCCCGTTCCACAGCCGGTGCGTCACCTCCGGCGCCCAGGGGAAGGAGCGCTCGAGCTGCGGGTTCCCGGAGAGCAGCACCGCCGACCACCCGTGGAAGCGCAGCACCGCCTCGGCCAGCCCGCGGTAGAGCCCCTCCAGCTTGCGCCGCCGGGTGGCCGCCTCCCGGCGGTCCTCCGGCGCCCCGCCGGGCCGCTCCCGGCGCCGCCCCTCGCCCGGCGGCCGCCGCGCCTCGCGCGGCGCGCCCTCCCCGCGGCCCTCCCCGTCCAGGCGCCCCGCCAGCCGCTCGCCGTAGGGCGGGTTGGTGCAGAGGGTGCCCTGCCCGGCGAAGGGCTGCACCTCCCGCGCGTCGCCCGCCTCCAGCCGCACGTCGGCCGCCACCCCCGCGGCTGCCAGGTTCCGGCGCGCCGCCTCCAGCGCCTTGGGGTGGAGGTCGCGGGCCACGATGGGCGCCGGGGCCCGGGGCAGGGCCGCGGCCCGCGCCGCCTCCTTCAGGCGGTCCCAGGCCGACTGCGGGCCGCCGCGGTAGGCGGGCCAGCGCTGGAAGCCCATGGGGCGCGACAGTCCGGGCGCGATGCGCCGCGCCGCCAGCGCCTGCTCGATGGCCAGCGTGCCCGAGCCGCACATGGGGTCGAGGAAGGGGAGCCCGGGGTCGACGCCGCCCAGCGACAGGACCGCCGCCGCCAGCGTCTCCTTGAGCGGCGCGACGCCGGTCACCGCCCGGTAGCCGCGCCGGTGGAGCGGCTCGCCGGCGAGATCGAGCGAGAGGGCCGCCTCTCCGCCCGCCAGGTGCAGCACCACGCGGACGTCCGGATCCTTCGGGTCGACGTCGGGCCGGGCGCCGAGCCGCTCCCGCAGCGCGTCCACCACCGCGTCCTTCACCTTGAGGGCGGCGAAGCCGGAGTGGGAGAGGGCGGGGGCGTCGCGCACCGTGGCCTCCACCGCCAGGGTGGTGCGGTCGGTGAGCCAGTCGCCCCAGGGCAGGGCGCGGGCCCCGTCGTAGAGCGAGGCGGCGTCGCCGGCCGGGAAGCGGCCCAGCTCCAGCAGCACCCGCATCGCCACCCGCGAGTGGAGGCAGGCCTGCATGCCCGCCTCCAGCTTCCCCTCGAAGGAGACGCCGCCGCGCTCGCCGCGGACGGCGTGGAGCCGGAGGGCCGACAGCTCGCGCCGCAGGGCCCCCTCGGTGCCCTTGGCGCAGGTGGCGAAGAAGCGCATGGCGCGCACCTTACCCGGCCCGGGGAGGCCGCGGTAGGCGGGCCGCGCGGCGTCAGGCGTTGCCGGCGGCGGCGGGGCGGGGCCGGACGTCGAGCCGGACGGCGTTCTTCCCGCTCCGCTTGGCCTCGTACATGAGCTGGTCGGCGGGGAGCATCATCTCGTCCACCGATCGCGGCGGGGAGAGGAAGGTGACGGCGCCGACGCTGAAGGTGACGTCGTAGCCGTTCCCGGCGATGGCCGCCGCCAGCGCCGAGCGGACGCGGTCCAGCAACGCCTCGGCCGCGGCGCCGTCGGTCTCGACGAGCATCAGGCCGAACTCGTCGCCCCCCAGCCGGCCCACCACGTCGACGGCGCGGGTGGCGCCGCGCAGCGTCGCCGCCAGGCTCACCAGCAGGGCGTCGCCGCGGGCGTGACCCTGCTGGTCGTTCACCCGCTTGAAGTCGTCGATGTCCAGGTAGGCCACGGTCAGCGGGCGGCCGGTGCGCCGCGCCCGCTCCAGCTCCACCGCCGCCATCTCCCGGAAGGCGCGCCGGTTGGCGACGGCGGTGAGCGGGTCGGTGCGCGCCGCCTGCTGCTCGGCCGCCAGCCGAGCCTGCAGCGCCGCCAGCAGCAGCACGAGCGCCATGAAGGTGCCGAGCTGGACGGTGACGTTCCAGGCGATCACCGCCGCGGGGAGCCGCTCCTGCCGGGCCAGGACGTCCACGGCGGTGGAGAGCACCGCGCTGGCCACCGACAGGGCGGTGGCCGCCCAGAACCCGGAGAACCAGGTCGCCAGCCCGATGGGGCCCAGGTACAGGAGCGTGAAGTTCACGTCCGAGCCGGTGAGCAGGTCGCCGACGGCGACGCAGCCGGTGAGCGCGACGGAGACCAGCAGGGTCCCGCCGCGGCTGAACCCGGCGACGGCGTCGAGCAGGCCGCCGCCCGGACCGCGCCCAGGGCCGTCCCGGCCCTCGGCCGGGACCGTGGCCTCCTCATCCTTCCGGAATTTCGGCGGCTTGACCAAGGACGCTTCCCACGCCCCCCCTCGGGGCGATCCCCGGGACCGGCGGCCCGGGCCCGCGGCCCGGGAGCGCCGGAACTCCCCGATCAGATGATAGGTCCCGCGTGGGAGGGATGCCAGGCGCCCCTCCCGGGGGAGCGCGATCCCGTCACGCCCATGACACGGGAACGTTGCACGACGGCCACCTTCTCGTGCTCTATGGGTGCCGTGTCCAGCGTACTCATCGTCGAGGACGAGCGCGACCTGCTCTCCCTGCTCGACTTCAACCTGCGCCAGGCCGGCTTCGAGACCCTGCTCGCCTCCACCGCCGAGGAGGCGCTGGCCCACGTCCGCCGCCGGGTCCCCGACCTGGTGGTGCTGGACCTGATGCTGCCCGACCTGCCCGGGACCGAGGTGTGCCGCCGCATCAAGGGAGCGGAGCGCACCCGGAACGTCCCGGTGGTGATGCTCACCGCCAAGGGGGAGGAGGTGGACCGCGTGGTCGGCTTCGAGCTGGGGGCCGACGACTACGTCACCAAGCCCTTCAGCGTGCGGGAGCTGACGCTGCGGCTGCAGGCGGTGCTGCGCCGCTCGACCGCGGCGCCGGTCGAGGCGGCCCCGGAGCGGGTGGGGCCGATCCGGCTGGACGCCGAGGCCCACCGCGCCTTCGTGGGCGCGGAGGAGCTGCCGCTCACGCCGCTGGAGTTCCGGTTGCTCTCGACGCTGATGGCCCGGGCCGGGCGGGTGCAGTCGCGCGAGCAGCTGCTCGCCGACGTCTGGGAGATGTCGCCCGACCTCGAGACCCGCACCGTGGACACCCACGTGAAGCGGCTCCGCGAGAAGCTGGGCGAGGCCCGGGAGCTGCTGGAGACGGTCCGCGGCGTCGGCTACCGCCTGGTCGATCCGGCCGAGAAGGGGTGAGCGGTGGCACTCACCGGCCGCGGCCTGCTCAAGGAGGCGCTCCGGGCGCTGGAGGCCGAGGCGGCGGGGGGGCCGCGGGCCGCGCTGCCCCCGGAGCTGCTGCGGCTCAGCGACCTGCTGCGCCGGCGGGAGGAGCAGCTGCACCCGCGGGAGGAGCCGGAGCGCGAGCTGCTCTTCGCCATGCCCGACGCCGCCGGGGTGGTGGCCCGCGACGGGACCATCCGGGCCGCCAACGCCCGGCTGGAGGCGCTCTCCCCCACCGGGCGCGCCGTGGGGATGACGCCCCTCCAGGTCACGCGGGCCGCCGACCTCGCCGAGGCGGTGAAGCGGGCCCTCGAGGGGCACGCCAAGCGCGTCGAGCTGGAGCTGCCGGCGCCCCGCCGCGTCTACGTCGCCCTGGCGCAGCCGCTGCTGCGCGGCGAGGTCCTCCTCATCCTCGAGGACGTGAGCGAGGCGCGGCGGGCGGAGCAGGCGCGGCGCGACTTCGTCGCCAACGCCTCCCACGAGCTGCGCACGCCGGTGGCCGCCATCCACGGCGCCGCCGAGACCCTGCTGCTGGGAGCCCTCCAGGATCCGGCCGCGGCCCGCACCTTCGTGGAGATGATCGCCCGCCAGGCCGACCGGCTGGGCCGGCTCACCCGCGACCTCCTCGACCTCTCCCGCATCGAGTCGGGCCAGTGGGCCATGCAGCCCGCCGACGTGGAGGTCGAGCAGGCGCTGCGGGCCGCGGGCGACCTGCTGGCCCCGCAGGCCCGCGAGAAGGGCGTGGAGCTCCGCCGGGCGCCGGCGCCGGGGATGACGGTGCGCGCCGATCCGCGGGCCCTGGAGCAGGTGCTGGTGAACCTGCTCGACAACGCGGTGAAGTACACCCCCCGGGGTGGCGCGGTGACGCTCTCGGCGGCGCGCGAGGAGGAGCGGGTGGTCCTGTCGGTGTCCGACACCGGGCCGGGCATCGAGCGGCACCACCTGGAGCGGCTCTTCGAGCGGTTCTACCGGGCCGACGCCGGACGCTCGCGCGACCAGGGCGGCACCGGGGTGGGGCTGGCCATCGTGAAGCACCTGGTCCAGGCCCAGCGGGGCGAGGTCGGGGTCGAGTCGGGCGCGGGGGGCAGCCGGTTCTGGGTGCGGCTCCCGGCCGCGTGACCTTCCCGTGACGCAACGCGTTCCTCACCCTCTCGTCACGATTCCGTCACCTGGGCTCGCTAGATCGGGGGCGAACCCGAGGACCGCACGAACGGGCTCCGGAGGAGGAGTCCAGACATGAACTCGAAGAAGACTCTCGTCGCCCTTGCCGCTCTCCTGTTCGCCGCGGGCACCGCCCGCGCCGACTCGCTGCTCATCAACGGCGCGGGCGCCACCTTCCCGGCGCCGCTCTACACCAAGTGGTTCGCCGAGTACCACCGGCTGCACCCGGAGCTGGCCTTCAACTACCAGGCCATCGGCTCGGGCGGCGGCATCCAGCAGATCACCAACGGCACCGTGGACTTCGGCGCCTCGGACGCCCCGCTGAGCGACGAGCAGATCGCCAAGATCCCCGACGTGGTGCACATCCCCACCGTGCTGGGCGCGGTGGTGGTGACCTACAACGCCCCGGTGAAGTCGCTCAAGCTCACCCCGGAGGCGCTCGCCGACATCTTCCTCGGCAAGATCGCGACGTGGAACGACCCGGCGCTGGCGAAGCTGAACCCCGGGGTGAAGCTCCCCGACACCGCCATCACCGTCGCCCACCGCTCCGACGGGTCCGGGACCAGCTACGGCTTCACCGACTACCTCTCCAAGGTCTCGCCCGAGTGGGCGGCGAAGGTGGGCAAGGGGACCAGCGTGAAGTGGCCGGTGGGGCTCGGCGGCAAGGGCAACGACGGCGTCACCGGCCTGGTGAAGCAGAACCCCGGCGCCATCGGCTACGTCGAGCTGGCCTACGCCAACCAGAACAAGCTGCCGCTGGCCCAGCTGCGCAACAAGGACGGCCACTACCTCCTGCCGACCCTGGCGTCCACCTCGGCCTCGGCCGCCGGCGTCGCCATGCCGGCCGACTACCGCGTCTCCATCACCAACGCCTCGGGCAAGGAGGCCTGGCCGATCGCCTCCTTCACCTACCTGCTCGTCCACAGGGACCTGGCCGACGCCAAGAAGGGCGAGGCGCTGGTGAAGTTCCTCTGGTGGGCGACGCACCAGGGCCAGAAGGACGCGGCGCCCCTCGACTACGCCCCGCTGCCCGCCAAGGTGGTCCACATGGTCGAGAAGACCATCGAGTCCCTGACGGTGCAGGGAAAGCCGGTCAAGATTGCGACCAAGTAGCGACGGAGCCTCCCCGCGGCGCCCGCACGGGGCGCCGCGGGGGTCGAACCCGGCCGACCGGGCCTGGAGCGCCGCCCTGTACCTCATGGGCGGCAGCGCCATTCTCGTGGCCGGCATCGTCGTGCTGAAGCTCTCGCAGGTCGCCGCCCCGGCGCTGGAGAAGCTCGGCCTGGTCTCCTACCTGCTGGGCTCCGACTGGGATCCGGTCTCGGGCTCCTTCGGCGCGCTGCCCTTCGTCTACGGCACGCTGGTGACGAGCGCCGTGGCCATCGCGCTGGCGTTGCCGGTCTCGGTGGGCCTGGCGCTGTTCCTCTCGGAGATGGGGCCGAAGCGGCTGCGGCCGGTGGTGGGCTTCGCCATCGAGACGCTGGCCGCCATCCCCAGCGTCGTCTACGGCCTGTGGGGGCTCTTCGTTCTGGTCCCGCTGCTGCGCGGCACGGTGGAGCCGCTGCTGGGCCGCTTCCTCGGGTTCCTGCCGCTCTTCCGCGGCCCGCCGCTCGGGCTCGGCTTCCTCGCCGCCGGGATCATCCTGGCGGTGATGATCCTGCCCACCATCGCCTCGGTGACCATCGAGGTGCTGAAGACCGTCCCGCCGCCCCTCAAGGAGGGGGCGCTGGCGCTCGGCGCCACCCGCTGGGAGGCGATCCGCCTGGCGGTGCTCCCCTACGGCCGGCCCGGCATCATCGGCGCCGCGCTGCTCGGCCTGGCCCGGGCCCTGGGCGAGACCATGGCCGTCACCATGGTCATCGGGAACTCGCCGGAGATCCACGCCTCGCTCTTCGCCCCCGGCTACACCCTCCCGGCGGTGATCGCCAACGAGTTCGCCGAGGCGACGAGCGAGCTCCACACCGGGGCGCTGGCCGGGCTGGCGCTGGTGCTCTTCGGCATCACCCTGCTCCTCAGCGCCGCCGCCCGGATCCTGGTCCGCGCGGTGGCCCGCGGTCCGGCGGGGGCGCGGGCATGAGGAGCTTCCGCCTCCGGAAGGCGCGGAACCTGGCCTGGACCGCGATCTGCGGCCTGGCGGTGGTCGCCGCGCTGCTGCCGCTCCTCTCGCTGCTCTGGCTGGTGGTGTCCAAGGGCGGCGCCGGCCTCTCGCCCCGCTTCTTCGTGGACCTGCCGGCGCCGATCGGGGAGCCCGGCGGCGGCGTCGGCAACGCCATCGCCGGCACGTTGCTGATGGTGGGCATGGCCAGCCTGCTGGCGGTCCCGGTGGGCGTGGGCGCCGGCGTCTTCCTCGCCGAGAAGGGCGACGGGAAGGTCGGCTCGGTCGTCCGCTTCACCACCGAGGTGCTGTCCGGCGTCCCGTCGATCGTGGTGGGCATCGTCGCCTACGGCCTGGTGGTCGTGCCCATGAAGCGCTTCTCGGCGCTGGCCGGCGCCCTGTCGCTGGCGCTGCTCATGGTCCCGCCCCTGGCCCGCGCCGCGGAGGAGTTCGTGCGGCTGGTCCCCTCCACGCTCCGGGAGGCCTCGCTGGCGCTGGGCGTGGCCCAGTGGCGGACCAGCCTGCGGGTGGTGCTGCGCACGGCGCTGCCCGGGCTCCTCACCGCGGTGCTGCTGGCGGTGGCCCGCGCCGCCGGGGAGACCGCCCCGCTGCTCTTCACCGCGCTCAACAACCAGTACTGGAACGCGCGGCCCGACCAGCCCACCGCCTCGCTCACCGTGCAGATCTTCAACTACGCCATCAGCCCCTACGAGGACTGGCACCGGAAGGCCTGGACGGCCGCCCTGGTGCTGCTGCTGCTGGTCGGCGCCCTGAACCTGTTCGCCCGCGTGCTGGCGCGCGGTCGCCTCCGAGGAGCCCGCTGATGGAGACCGCCCGCCCCATGTCCATGCTGGTCCGGCCGCCCGAGGCCGCCGCCCCCGCGGCCGTCGCCGGGGAGGCGGTCCGGAGCACCCTCGCCCCCGCCCCGAAGCTGGTCGTCGAGCACCTGGCCGCGGGCTTCGGCAGGGCCACCGTCCTCCGGGACGTGGACCTGGCGGTCCCGGAGAGGAGCATCCTCGCGGTGATCGGCCCCTCGGGCTGCGGGAAGTCCACCTTCCTGCGCTGCCTGAACCGGATGCACGAGCTGGTGCCGGGCGCCTGGGCCCGCGGCAAGCTGCTGCTCGACGGCGACGACCTGAACGCCGGCGACGTCGACCCGGTGCTGCTGCGGCGCCGGGTGGGGATGGTGTTCCAGCGCCCCAACCCGTTCCCGACGATGTCCATCCGCGACAACGTCGCCGCCGGGCTCCGCCTCAACGGGATCGCCGGGAACCACGGCGAGATCGTCGAGCGCTGCCTGCGCCAGGCCGCGCTCTGGGACGAGGTGAAGGACCGGCTCGGCGCCTCGGCGCTCTCCCTCTCCGGCGGCCAGCAGCAGCGGCTCTGCATCGCCCGGGCCCTGGCGGTGGAGCCGGAGGTGCTGCTCATGGACGAGCCGGCCAGCGCCCTCGACCCCATCGCCACCGCCAAGGTGGAGGACCTGCTGCACGAGCTGAAGGCCCGCTACACCATCGTCATCGTCACCCACAACATGCAGCAGGCGGCCCGGGTCTCCGACCAGACCGCCTTCTTCTACATGGGCGACCTGATCGAGGTGGGGCCGACCGACCGGATCTTCACCGCCCCGCGCAAGCAGCGCACCGAGGACTACGTCACCGGGAAGTTCGGGTAGGCTGGAGGCGGACATGGGGATGACCCACACCGACCGGGTGTACGACAAGGAGCTGCAGGACCTCCGCGACCAGCTGCTGGCCATGGGCGGGCGCGTCGAGGCGCAGCTCGCCGCCAGCGTCCGGGCGGTGGTGGAGCGGGACCCGGCGCTGGCGGAGCAGGTGAAGAGGGCCGACGCCGAGGTGAACCGGCTCGAGGTCCAGATTGACGACGCCTGCCGGCGCATCCTGGCGCTGCGGCAGCCGGCCGCCAGCGACCTGCGCTTCATCGCCACCGCGCTGAAGATCGTCGTGGACCTGGAGCGCATGGGTGACCTGGCGGTGAACATCGCCGACCGGGCCATCGACCTGGCCCAGGCCCCGCAGCTCCGCCCCTTCCACGACCTGGAGGCGCTGGCCGACCTCACCCAGGCCCAGCTGCGCAAGGCGCTCGACGCCTTCGTCCGCGCCGACGCCGCCAAGGCCGAGGAGGTCATCGCCGGCGACGACCTCCTCGACGCCCTCTACCTCAAGATCTTCAACGAGCTGCTGGCCTGGATGATGGAGGACTCGCGGGTCATCCGGCGCGCCACCAGCATGATGTTCGCCGCCAAGCACCTCGAGCGCTTCGGCGACCACTGCATCAACCTGGCGGAGATGGTCGTCTACATGGTGCGCGGCACCGACGTGCGCCACCCGCACAGCCGCGGCACCCCCGGCACGACCTAGCGGTTCGCCGTCCCGGCACCGAAAGGTCGCGGAGCCCGCACCGGGCCGCCACGCCGCCGCCACCGGCCCCGGCGAGGATCCGGGGCCATGGCCCACGGCCTCGCCCTGCTGCTCCTCGCCGCCGCCGGCCTCGGGACCGCCCTCCTGGCGCTCCAGCTGGCGGCGCTCCGGCGTCACCTCCGGACCGCTCCGCCGTCGCCGCGCGGCGCGCCCGGCATCTCGGTCCTCAAGCCCCTCTGCGGCCTCGACGACGAGCTGGAGGGCAACCTGGCCTCCTTCGCGGCCCAGGACTGGCCGCGCTTCGAGGTGCTCCTCGGGGTGAAGGACCCGGAGGACCCGGCCTGGGCGGCGGCCCGGGACTTCGCCGCGCGCCACCCCGGGCGCTTCCGCGCCGTCCTGCAGCAGGGCGCGCCGGGCTCGAACCCGAAGGTGAACCAGCTCGTCACCCTGGCGCGCGCCGCCCGCCACGACATCCTGGTGGTGAGCGACTCCAACGTCCGGGTCGAGCCCGGCTACCTCGCCGAGATCGCCGCCCACCTCGAGGATCCGGGCGTGGGGCTCGTCACCCACCCCATCGTCGGCGTGGGGGAGCGGCGCCTGGGCTCGCTGTTCGACCACCTCCACCTGGCCGGGAGCGTGGCGCCGGGGGTGGTGGCGGCGCAGCGGCTCGCCCGGCACGACATCGTGGTGGGCAAGTCGATGGCCTTCCGGCGCGCCGACCTCCGATCGCTGGGGGGCTTCGAGTCGGCCAAGGACGTCCTCGCCGAGGACTACGTCCTCGGCCGGATGGTGGGGCGCCGGCTGGGCAAGCGGGTGGCGGTGGGCCACCGCCCGGTCCAGGACGTCAGCGTCTCCCGGGGCCTCTCCGACTTCGCCGCGCGGTACGGGCGGTGGTCGGTCATCCAGCGCGCCATGACGGGCCGGGCCGTCCACCTCTCGCAGGCGCTCCTGAACCCGGTGCTGCTGGGCGCCGCCGCGGTGGCCGCCGAGCCGGCGCCGCCGGCGCTGCTGGCGTTCGCCGGCCTGTGCGCCGCCAAGGTGGGCATCGACGCGGCCTGCGGGCGGGCCCTGCGCCCGGGCGGATTCCCGGCGCGCCACCTGCTCCTCGTCCCGGCCAAGGACCTGCTCTACGGGCTGGCCTGGGCCGGCGGCCTGGTGCGCAGCGAGGTGACCTGGCGCGGCAACCGGATCCGGGTGCTCTCCGGAACGCGGATCGCACCGGAGCCGGCCCGGGAGGTCCCGGCCCGCGCCGCCGCCGCGAGGGCGCTGCCCTGACCGCCGGCGGATCGGCCCGCCCGGCGCACGGTCGCCCGGACCGCGAGGCGGCGCCCCTGGGAGGATCGTCCCGGCCTCCGGCGCCCCTGATCGTGGCCGTGGACATGGGCTACGGCCACCTGCGCGCCGCCCATCCGCTGGCCGAGGCGCTGGAGGCGCCGCTCCACGCCGCGGACGAGCGGCCGCTGGCCGATCCCGACGAACGGGCGCTCTGGGACCGCGTCCGGTCGGCGTACGAGGTGACCTCCCGGCTCTCCCAGCTGCCCCTGGCCGGCGCCCCGCTGCGCTGGCTGCTCGAGCAGGTCACCGACATCCCCCGCCTCTACCCGGAGCGGGACCTCTCGGCCCCCACCGCCGGCGTCCGCTTCATCGAGCGGATGGCGCGCCGGGGCCTGGGGCGCGGCCTGGTGGAGGCGCTGCGCGCCGGCGGCCAGCCCCTGCTGACCACCTTCTTCGTCCCGGCCCTGGTGGCCGACCGCGCCCGGCTCGACAATCCCCTCTACTGCGTGGTGACCGACTCCGACGTGAACCGCGGGTGGGCGCCGCCCGACCCGGCCGCCACCCGCATCCGCTACCTGGTCCCGACGCGCGAGACGGCCCGGCGGCTGCGCCGCTACGGGGTGCCCGCGGAGCGCGTCCTCTTCACCGGCTTCCCGCTGCCGCACGCGCTCGTCGGCGGTCCGTCCTACCCGGTGCTCCAGCGCAACCTGGCCGGCCGCCTGGTGCGGCTCGACCCGCGCCGGACCTTCCGCTCCGAGGCCGGCGGGGACGTGGCCCGGTTCCTCGGGCCGCTGCCGGCCGGGGAGGAGGGGCGGCCCCCGCTCCTCACCTTCGCGGTCGGCGGCGCGGGGGCGCAGGCGGAGCTGGCGGAGCGCTTCCTGCCCTCGCTGCGGCCGGAGATCCTGGACGGGCGGATCCGGCTGGCGCTGGTGGCCGGGACCCGGCCGGCCGTGAAGGCGCGGCTGGAGGCGGCGGTGGCGGCGGCGCGGCTGGAGGGGGCCCGGGGGAACGGCCTGGAGCTGCTGTTCGAGCCGGAGCGGGAGGCCTACTTCCGGAGCTTCAACCGCTTGCTGGCGGACACCGACCTGCTCTGGACCAAGCCGAGCGAGCTCACCTTCTTCGCGGCGCTGGGCCTCCCGGTGATCTGCGCGCCGCCGGTGGGCGTGCACGAGCGGCGCAACCGCCGCTGGGTGCGGGAGAGCGGGGCCGGGATGAAGCAGCGCGACCCCCGCTTCGCCGCGGAGTGGATCTCCGACCTGCTCGCCGACGGGCAGCTGGCCGCCGCCGCCTGGGCGGGCTACGTCCGCCTGCCCAAGGGCGGGCTCTACCGCGTCCTGGACGCGGTGCGGGGCGCCGCCGGGCCGCGCCGGTGACGGCGGGCGGACCGGGCGGCGACGGAGCGGCGACGACACGCCGCCGTCGCCGAATCCTCACCGGGATGCGACCCCGGCGCGGCGCGGTCCGTCGTAACGCTACGTCCACCAACCACGCAGCGAGGCAACGAACCGCGGCCGACCCTGACCGGACGGCCGGCGACTTCCCAAGGAGTGAAGTGTGGACTACCGAAAGATCGCAGCAGCCGTCGGCCTGGCGGCCGTAGCGGCCGTGACCCGGGCCGACGACGTCAAGGCGGTGAGCTACAAGCCCGGGGACGGCTTCTCGTTCCAGACCACCGACGACGCCTTCAAGCTCACCCTCGGCGGACGCCTCCAGGCCCAGTACGCCTACTCCGGCGTCGACGCCCAGCCCGAGCGCGTCGGCGTCAGCCAGGACGCGAGCTCGTTCAAGATCAAGCGTGCCTTCGTGTGGTTCAAGGGCAACGCCTTCACCAGGGACCTCAGCTACAAGATCCAGGCGGACTTCTCGGCCTCCTTCCCGCTCCTCGACGCCTGGATGAACTACCGGCTCGCCGACGAGTTCCAGCTCGAGGCCGGCCAGGACATCGTGCCCTTCTCGCGGCAGGCCCTGAACTCGTCGGCCACGTACCAGTTCATCGAGCGCGCCACGCCGGTCGACTACTACATCCCGCTCTACGACATGGGCGCGATGGTGAACGGGAAGATCGCCAAGGGGCTCGCCTACTACAGCGTCGGGATCTTCAACGGGCAGGGGGTGAACCAGGCGCGGAGCACGCCGAACTCCGCCGTGAACCTCCGGGCGGTCGTGAACCCGCTCGGCGACTTCTCCTACGCCGAGACCGACGTGGACGGCACCCCGAACCCGCTCCTCTCCATCGGCGCCAGCTACTTCATGAACAAGGTCGCCTACGGCACCGCCGCCGACGCGCTGACCGGCTCCAACTACCAGAAGGGCTTCCTGAAGCCCCTGACCGGCCTGCCGGGCGCCGACGCGAGCGGCGCGACCCTCGCCGAGGACGTCGCGAAGGTCGGCATGCTCGAGGTCGACGCGGCCTTCAAGTGGATGGGGCTCTACGCCCAGGGCGAGTACTTCCTGGCCAGCGCCGAGGCCGCGAAGACCGTCAATCCCGCCGGGTACAGCGGCCCCCTGGGCGACGCCGGCGGCAAGCGCAAGCTGAAGTCGGCCGGCTACTACGTCCAGGCCGGCTACATGGTGCTGCCGAGGACCCTGGAGCTCGCGGTGCGCTACGGGGCCTACGATCCCAACACCACGAGCTGGGAGACGGCCACCGACAAGAGCGCCCAGCACGACCAGCGGACCGAGCTCTCCGGCGCCGTGAACTACTACCTCTACAAGCACGGCTTCAAGCTGCAGGCCACGCTGTCCTCGCTCGGCCGCGAGGAGAGGAGCCTGGCGGCCGGCGCCGCGCCGACCGACTACCGCAAGCTGAACGACCTGGTCGGGCGCGTGCAGGCGCAGGTCCTCTTCTAGGAAGCCCGCGGCAGGCTGGTGCAGCACCGGGGCGCCCCGCGCACGCGGCCGGGGCGCCCCGCTTCGTTCCGGGGGGCGGCGGCGCCCGGCCGCCGGGCTCAGGCGGCGATGGGCGTCCCGCCGACAGGCAGCGCCGCCGGGGCTCCTGGCGACACGTCGAGCCACCGCTCCGCCAGCACCTGCCCCTCGCGGTGGGCCATCACCCGGACGCGGCCCAGGCGGGTGGAGCACCCGGCGTTGAGGACCCGGAGCGGCCGGTCTCCCTCCTCGCCGAGCACCAGCTCTCCGGGCACGTGCCGGTGGCCGTGGAGGACGAGGTCGCAGCGGCCGAGGAGCCGCTCCAGGAGCCGCCCGCCCAGGGGCAGCTCGTCGGCGTTGGGCCACCCCACCAAGCTGGAGAGGCGCTCCAGGAAGCCCTCCTCGGGCAGGGCGTGGAGGTGGTGGTGGAGCATCAGCACCACCAGCGCACCGGCCGGCGCCGCGCCCAGGAGGGCCTCGACCTCCGCGATGTCGCGCTCGGTGAGCAGGCCGTGGCCGTCCACGAGCGAGCGGTTGTGCGGAGCGGTGGAGTCGAGCCGGATCGCGAAGAGGCCGGGCGACACCACGGCGTGGACCCGCCCGGCCATGAGGTACCGGCCGGCGTCCTCGCCGATCCGGTCGTGGTTCCCCGGGACCACCAGGACCCGCTCCGGCCCCAGCGGAGCGACGATCCGCCGGAAGAGCCGCAGCTCCTCGAGGCGGCCGCGGTCGGTGACGTCGCCCGTCACCAGGACCCGGTCGACCCCCGCGGCGTCGAGGGCGCGGACCAGGCGCCGTGCCGACCAGGCGGTGGCGGCGTCCTTGCCGACGTGGAGGTCCGAGAGGTGGGCGAGGGTTCGCAAGGCGGTCTCCCGTGCCTGGACATTGGGCCGGACCGCGGTGACGGCGCCGCGAAGCCCCGGTCACGTTCGGGTGAAGGCGGGCTGGCCGGCGGCTTCGCCGAAACGCCGCGGACCCGTCGCCGGCGGGTCACGGGGGGCCGCTACCGTCGTGGGCCCCAGGAGGAGACATGGCCGATCGCCGGATCCGACCGCTGCGCAGCGACGACTTCCCGGTGCTGATGCGCCTGGAGGAGGAGGTCTTCGGCGCGGCCGGCGAGGGCGTCCTCGGTCCCTACTACGTGCGGCTCTGCTGCGAGTTCTTCGCCGGCACCTGCTTCGTCGCCGAGGAGGAGGGCCGGGTGGTGGGCTACGTGCTCTGCTTCCTCCGGGAGCGCGAGGCCTACTGCACCACCCTGGCGGTGGCGCCCGGCCGGCAGGGGAGCCGGGTGGCCGTCCAGCTGGTGCGGGCGCTGGTCGGGGCCATCTCCGGCCGGGTGGACGCCTGCTGGTTCACGGTGAAGGAGGACAACGTCTCGGCCCGGGCGCTCCACCGGGCGCTCGGGGCGCTGGACGTGGAGGTCCGGGAGGACTTCTACGGGCCGGGGGACCGGCGCATCGTCTCGCGCATCGAGCGGGCCGGGTTCGAGCGGATCCGCCCCCGGCTGGAGCGGATGGGGCTGGTCTCCGAGCGGCCCGGGGCCGCGGTGGCGCGCCTGGACGGCCGGGCGGGGGCGGCGTGACGCCCCCCGCCGCCGCCCTGCGCGCCGCCGGCCGCGTCCTGGCCACCGCCGGCGTGGCGGCGGACGCCGCCCGGCGCCTGCGCCGGCTGGGAGCGGCCGCCGGGGCCGACGACCGCGCCCTGTGCCTGCGCGACGCCGCGCGCCGCCTGCTCGGCTCGCACGGCATCGAGGTCCGCGTCTCCGGTCCCCTCCCCGAGGGGCCGGCGCTGCTCGCGTCGAACCACGTGAGCTGGCTCGACCCGCTGGTGGTGGCGAGCGTCCTCGCCTGCGTGCCCGTCTCCAAGGGCGAGGTCGCCTCCTGGCCGGTGGTGGGGCCGCTGGCGGCGGCCCTGGGGGTCCTCTTCGTCTCCCGCGGCGACGCCGCCAGCGGCGTGGCGGTGATGCGCGCCGCCCGGCGGGCGCTGGAGGGCGGCCTGCCGGTGCTGAACTTCCCGGAGGGCACCACCACCGGCGGGGAGGCGGTCCGGGAGTTCCACCGCGGCCTCTTCTCGGTGGCGCGCCGGGCCGGCGTGCCGGTGGTCCCGGTGGCGGTGGCCTACGAGCCGGGCCACCTGGCCTGGACCGGCGACCAGGCCTTCCTGCCCCACTGGATCCGCACCGCGGCCCTCGGGCGGGCGCGGGTGGCGCTGCGCTTCGGCACGCCGCTCTCGGCGCGCGCCCTGGAGGGCGCCGCCGGGCTCGCCGACGCGACGCGCGCCCGCGTGGTCGAGCTGCTCAAGGCCTGACCTCCCGCGGCGGAGGCCGCCCCCATGACCCAGCAACCGGCGTTGGAGTACCTGGCCCACGGCCAGTCCCCGTTCTTCCGGCTGCCCGCGGTGGCGCCGCCGCGGCCGCTCCCGCAGGGCACCCGGGCCGCCTTCCTGGGCGTGCCCTTCGACGGAGGCACCACCTACCAGCCCGGCGCGCGGCTGGCGCCGTTCCACGTGCGCCGCGTGAGCGCGCTGGTCCAGGGCTGGCACCCGGCGCACCGGGTCGCGGTCTTCGATCGGGCGCCGGCGGTGGACGGAGGCAACGTGGTCTTCCCGCCCTTCGCGCCGGACCGGATGCGCGAGGCGGTCGAGGCCCGGACGCGGCAGGTGGCCGAGGCCGGCGCCGTCCCCTTCCTGGTGGGCGGCGACCACTCGGTGGCCCTGCCGGCCCTGCGGGCGCTGGCGCGGGCGCACGGGCCGCTGGCGGTGGTGCACGTGGACGCGCACCTCGACACCAGCGGGCCGGAGACCTGGGGAGAGCCCTTCCACCACGGCACGCCGCTGCGCCACGCGCTGAAGGAGGGGCTGGTGGCGACCGGCCAGCTCCACCAGATCGGGCTGCGCGGCCCCTGGGCCGGCCCGGGCGACGGCGACCCCGGCGCGGCGCGCGGGGCGAGGGTGCACGACGCCGACGAGGTGGCGCGGCGGGGGATGGCCGCGGTGGCCGCCGAGGTGCGGGAGGCGGTGGGCGACCGGCCCGCCCACCTCACCTTCGACGTCGACGCCGTGGATCCGGCCTTCGCCCCCGGCACCGGGACGCCGGTGCCGGGCGGGCTCACCTCGCGCGAGGCCCTGGCGCTGGTGCGCGGCCTGGCCGGGGTCCGGCTGGTGGGGATGGACCTGGTCGAGGTCTGCCCGGCGCTGGACCACGCCGACCTCACCAGCCACCTCGCGGCGCACCTGCTCTTCGAGGGGCTCGCGCTGGTGGCGCTGCGCGAGCCGCGCTGACCGCCGGGGCGCCGCGCGGCGGCGGGCCCTAGGGGACGACGAGGTGCGCCAGCAGCCCGGCGGCGGTGCCCAGCGCGCCGCCCGCCAGGACGTCGAGCGGGTAGTGGGCGCCCAGGTAGACGCGGGAGAGGCCGATGCCGCAGGCCAGCAGCAGCACCAGCGGGCCGGCCCCCCAGGGCTCGCCGGCCAGGGCCAGGGCCACCGCGAAGGCCGCGGCGGTGTGGCCCGAGGGGAAGCTGAAGGCGTCGGGGTTCTCGGCCAGCGGCGAGAAGCCGGCGATGGCGCGCGACGGGCGCGGGCGCAGCAGGCGGCGCTTGAGCAGCTGGGCGAGCAGCGTCGCCAGGCCGGCCCCGGCGCCGAGGCGCAGCCCCATGTGGACGAGCGGCGCCCGGAAGGTGGCCAGCAGCGCCAGGCCCACCAGCGTCCAGCTCGAGGCGTCGCCGGCGCGGGTGAGGGCGCGCGCCAGCCCGGTGCGGGCCGGTCCGTGGAAACGTCGCATGCCGAGCAGCGCCAGCTCGTCGAGCCGCAGGAGCCGCGCGAGCCTCGACGGCCGGAGCGCCGCCGGCAGCTCCACCGCCGCCGGACCCTCGACCGCCTCCCCTCGCATCGCCTGCCCGTCCATGCTGGGGAGGTGATAGCCGGCCGGCGTGGCGCCGCCAGGGCGCGCCGGTGACGATGGGGTGACGGGAGGGCCCGGCGCGGCGGCGCCGCCCGGCCCGGGTCAGAGGTCGTAGCGCAGCAGCAGGCAGGCCAGGCCGCCGTTGCGCGTGGAGAGGGCGCCCGAGGGGCGCAGCCCGAGCAGCTTCTCCAGCCCCCGGTCGGGCGCCAGCACCACCAGCCGCCAGCCGGCGAGCCGGGGCAGGAGCGCCGCCAGCGCGCGCCAGGCGCCGGCCGGGTCGCCGTCGAGCCGCTCCCCGTACGGCGGGTTCACCGCCAGCAGGCCGCGGCCCGGCGGCGGCGTCACCTCGGCGGCGTCGCGCCGCTCGACGCGCACCCACTCCGCGACCCCGGCGGCGGCGGCGTTGCGGGTGGCGAGCCGCACCGCGCCGCCGTTCCGGTCGGAGGCGGCCACCGGGAAGGGCGGGGTGCGCTCCCGGGCGGCGAGCCGCTCGCGGAGCTCGCGGGTCCGCGCCGCGTCGTGGCCGGGCCAGTCCTCGAAGGCGAAGCGCCGCCCGTGCCCCGGGGCCCGGCGGGCGGCGACCAGCGCCGCCTCGACGGCCAGGGTGCCCGAGCCGCACATGGGGTCGAGGAAGGGGCGCTCGCCGTCGAAGCCGCCGAAGGCCAGCATCGCCGCGGCCATGGTCTCGCGCAGCGGGGCGGCGCCCACCCGGGCGCGCCAGCCGCGCTTGTAGAGCGGCGAGCCGGCGGCGTCGAGCGAGAGCGTGGCCTCGCCGCCGCGCCGGCGCACCTGGAATCCGGCGTCGCGCCCGAAGCGCTCCCGGGCCGCCGCCAGCGCCCCGTCGAGCCCGGCGGCCGGGCCCGCGTGGAGGCGGACCGAGACGGCGTCGGCGAGGCGCGAGCCCAGGCAGGCGGCGGCCACGGCGCCGGGCCCCTCCGCCTCGGCGCCGCCCGGCGTCGCCCGCGCGGCGAGCCCCAGGGCGACGAGCTCGGCGGCGAGCAGCTCCTCCAGGCCCGGGGCGCAGGCGGCGAAGATGCGCTCGGTCGGCACCCACAGGGTCCTACCTCCGATGGCGGCCGCGCGCCAAGGGCCGGCCGGCCCGCCCCTCGCCAAGCGCCCCCTTTTCGGCTAAGTACCGCGCGTCCGCCGGTCCGGTCCTTCCGCCGGGCGGTCCTCCCATGATCTCGGTGCAGAACGTCAGCAAGGCCTTCGGGCCCAAGAAGCTCTTCGAGGACGTCAACGTCGCCTTCCAGCCGGGGCGCCGCTACGGCCTCACCGGCCCCAACGGCGCCGGCAAGTCCACCTTCATGAAGATCCTCTCGGGCGAGCTGGAGCCCGACAGCGGGCAGGTGTTCCGGCCGCGCAAGCTCGGGGTGCTGCGCCAGGATCACTTCGGGTACGAGAGCGTCCGGGTCCTCGACGTGGTGCTGCGCGGCAACGCCATCCTCTGGAAGGCCCTGGACGAGAAGCACGCCCTCCTCGCCAAGCCCCAGATCTCCGACGAGGACGGCCACCGGCTGGCGGAGCTGGAGGGGGTCATCGGCGAGGAGGACGGCTACTCGGCCGAGGCCGACGCCGGCGAGCTGCTGGAGGGGCTGGGGATCGAGACCCGCTTCCACGACGAGCCCATGAAGGCGCTGCCCGGCGGCCTGAAGCTGCGGGTGCTGCTGGCCCAGGCGCTCTTCGGCAGGCCCGACGGGCTCCTCCTCGACGAGCCCACCAACAACCTGGACATCGACTCCATCCGCTGGCTGGAGCTGTTCCTGGAGGAGTACCAGGGGGTGCTGGTCACCATCAGCCACGACCGCCACTTCCTCAACGCCATCTGCACCCACATCGCCGACATCGACTACGAGGCGATCATCACCTACACCGGCGCCTACGACGACATGGTGAAGCAGAAGGGGCAGGTGCGGGCGCGCATCGAGGCCTCCAACGCCGAGAAGCAGAAGAAGGTCGAGGCGCTCCAGGACTTCGTGGCGCGCTTCAGCGCCGGCACCCGCGCCTCGCAGGTGCAGAGCCGCAAGCGGGCCATCCAGAAGCTGAAGATGGAGGACCTGAAGCGCTCCAACATCGCCGCCCCCTTCATCAAGTTCGAGCTGGCGAAGCAGAGCGGCCGGCAGACGCTGGAGCTGCTGGACGTCGAGAAGCGGTTCGGCGACCTGGTGGTGATCCGGCCCTTCGCCGCGCTGGTCACCCGGGGCGAGAAGATCGCCGTGGTCGGCAAGGCCGGCGCCGGCAAGACCACCCTGGTGAAGATGATCGCCGGCGAGCTGGCGCCGGACGCCGGCACCGTGAAGTGGGGCCACCAGGCCCAGGTCGGCTACCTGCCGCAGGACCACGCCGGCGTGGTGCGCAAGGGCACCACCGCCTTCGGCTGGCTCCGGGAGCTGGAGGACAAGCTCTCCAACGAGGAGATCTCCGGGCTGCTGGGCCGGATGCTCTTCTCGGGGGAGGAGCGGATGAAGCCCACCGACACCCTCTCCGGCGGGGAGACGGTGCGGATGCTCCTCGCCCGGCTCATGCTCTTCAAGGACAACGTGCTGGTGCTGGACGAGCCCACCAACCACCTGGACCTCGAGTCCATCAACTCGCTGGGGGAGGGGATCGACCGCTACGAGGGCACGGCGATCTTCGTCACCCATGACCAGGAGCTGATCTCCGAGGTGGCGACCCGCATCTGGCTGGTCCGCAAGGGGGAGCCGGTGCTCGATTTCCCCGGGAAGTTCGACGAGCTCCTGGAGAAGCACCCCGAGCTCGAGGTCCACCGGCGCTGACGGGCGCGGCGCCCTAGCGCAGCCGCGCCACCCAGGCCCAGGCGCCGCCGGCCGCGGCCAGCCCGGCGAGCAGCGCCCAGAGCGGCCAGCGGCTCCGCGGCGGCGCCACGGCCGCCGTCGTCGGCGTGTCGCCGGTGACCGGCGCCGCCTCGCCCAGGCCGCGGTCGGCCATCAGCTCCCGCAGCCGCTGGTGCGGCCGGGCGCGCCCGGCGAGGTCGAGCGCCAGCCCCTCCAGCTCCCGCGCCAGGGCGGCCGCCGTCTCCCAGCGCCGCGACGGCTTCCGCTCCAGGCAGCGCTCGATGGCCCGCGCCAGCCGGCGGGGGAAGCCGGGGACGGCCTCGCGGATGGGCCGGGGGCTCGCCTTGCGGACGGCGCCGAAGAGCTCGTGGAAGTCGGCGCCGAGGAAGGGGCGGGCGCCGGTGGCCAGCTCGTGGAGCGTCACCCCCAGCGACCAGAGGTCGCTGCGCTCGCTGGCCGGCGCCCCCTCCAGCACCTCCGGGGCCACGTAGGCGGGCGTCCCCATCACCCCGCCGGCCTGGGTCAGCTCGGTGGCCATCGGGTCGCGGAGGATCCCGAAGTCCATGAGCTTCACCTCGCCGCGGCGCGAGATCATCACGTTGGCCGGCTTCACGTCGCGGTGGACCAGGCCGTGGAGGTGGACGGCGTCGAGGGCGTCGGCGAGGCGCGCGCCCACCGCCGCGACGCAGGCCGGGGGCAGGGCGCCGCCGGTCTCGAGGAGCTTGCGCAGGTCGGCGCCGTCCACGAACTCCGTCACCAGGTAGAGGATCTCGTCCTTCTCCACCAGGTCGTGGACCGCGACCACCGCGGCGTGGCGGATCTGCGCGTAGGCCCGCCCCTCGCGGCGGAAGCGCTCGGCCTGCTCCCGGGTGCGGGCCTGCTTCCCCTCCAGCGCCTTCACCGCGACCCGGCGGTCGAGCCCCTCCTGGTAGGCCTCGTAGACCACGCCCATGCCGCCGCGCCCGATCTCGCGGAGGATGCGGCTGGAACCCACCTTGCGCACCGACATCGGTCGGGAGCTTCTTCCGCCGCGGCGGCCCGGCGCAAGGGGGAGCGTGTAGGCGTCGCGCCGCGGCGGGCGCCGGCCGGGGCGGCGGGGCCGCCCCAGGGCGCGCGGGGTGGTGCGGGGTGGCGCGGCCGCCGGGCGGGGAGGTATGAAGCCGCCATGCGCCGCCAGGTGAAGGCCGGGGAGGTCCGCCGCGAGCTGCTCCCGGGGGAGTCGGCCGCCCTCCTCCAGGAGCTGCACCTGCTCACCCGCGCCGGCGACCTCAACGCCGACGCCCTGCGCAAGCTCAAGCAGGTGAACCACCTGGCCGGGCTGCTGGCGCCGGCGGTCGAGGACGTGCTCGGCCGCTTCGGGGACCCGGTGATCGTGGACTGCGGCGCCGGCAAGAGCTACCTGGGCTTCATCCTCTACGAGCTGTTCCTCAAGGGCGCGGAGAAGGGGCGGATCCTCTCGGTCGAGTCGCGGCCGGAGCTGGCCCGGGCCGCCGAGGAGCGCGCGCAGCGCCTCGGCTTCGGCCGGATGGCCTTCCAGGCCGCCGCCATCGGCGAGGCGGAGCTGCCCGGGCGCGTGCACCTCGTCACCGCGCTCCACGCCTGCGACACCGCCACCGACGACGCCATCGCCCTGGCGGTGCGGCACGGCGCCGACCACGTGGCGGTGGTCCCCTGCTGCCAGGCCGAGGTGGCCCGCCAGCTCGCGCGCGGCGGCGGGAGCGACCCGGCGCTGGCGGCGCTGCACGAGCACCCCATCCACCGGCGCGAGCTGGGCTCGCACCTCACCAACGTGGTGCGGGCCCTGGCGCTGGAGGCGAAGGGTTACCGCGTCACCGTCACCGAGCTCACCGGCTGGGAGCACTCGCTGAAGAACGAGCTGATCCTGGGGCGGAAGGTGCGGGCGCGATCGGCCGAGGCCGAGGAGAAGCTGGCCCGGCTGCTGGACGCGGCGGGAATCGCACCGGCGGTGACGCGGCTGCTCGGCCTGGCGCCGGCCGGCGCGCTGGGCTGATCCGGTCGCGGCGTTGCGTTCCCGGCGGTGCCAGCGTAAGAAATCGGGCCGTGCCCTCCCGCCTCCTCCCCGCGGCCGCCGCGGCCGCGCTGCTCACCCTGGTGTCGTGCCGATCCGGCAAGGACGCCGGCTCTCGAACCCGTCCCCCGCCGGTGGTGACCACCGCGCCGGTGGCGGTGCGCGACGTGCCCGTCGAGATCGCCGGGCCCGTGGACCTGCGCCCCATCGCCCAGGCCGACGTCGCCTCCAAGACCCTGGGTTACCTCGACACGGTGCTGGTCGACCGCGGCGACCGGGTCCGGCGCGGCCAGCTGCTCGCGCTGGTGCGCCCCGCCGACCTCCCCGACCAGCTGGCGGCGGCGCGCGGCGCGCTGGCCCAGGCCCAGGCGGCGGCGGCCCTGGCCCGCTCCAACAAGGACCGGGCCGAGCGGCTGGCCCCGGGCGGCGTGGTCTCGCAGCAGGAGCTGCAGTCGGCCACCACCGCCGCGGCCACCGCCGAGGCCACCCTGGCCGCGGCCCAGGCCAACGTCGCCGCCCTGGCCACGCGGCTGGGCGAGACCCGCATCGAGTCGCCCCTCGACGGCGTGGTGGCGACGCGGCGCCTCGACCCCGGGGCGCTGGTGGGGCCGGCCATCGGGGCCATCCTCTCGGTGGAGCGGGTGGACGTGCTCCGGGCCTTCGTGCGCGTCAACGAGGCGGAGGCGACGCTGCTCCGCCTCGGGCAGGACGCCAGCGTCGAGCTGGAGGCGGTGCCGGGCCGCGCCTACCACGGCAAGGTGGTGCGCATCGCCCCGGGCCTCGACCCGGTGGCGCGCACCCTGGACGCCGAGGTGCACGTGAAGAACCCGGGCGAGCTGCGCACCGGCATGTACGGCCGCTGCCGCGTGCTGGTGGGCGTGCACCCCGGGGCGGTGGTGGTGCCGGCCCTCTCCATCCAGCTCACCGACGACCGGAAGTACGTCTTCGTCCTGCGCGGCGAGAAGGTGGCGCGGGTCGAGGTGCGGACCGGCGTGGACGGCGGGGACTGGCTGGAGGTGGTGAGCGGCCTGGCCGCGGGCGACGAGATCGTCACCGCCGGCGCCGCCCTGCTCTCCGACGGGGCCACGGTGCGCGCCCTGAAGGGCGTGAACCCCTACTCCGGCAAGGTCGCCACCGCGGCCGACCCCGCCGCCCGGTGACCGGGCCATGTGGCTGACCCGGCTCGCGCTCCGGAACCCCATCTTCATCCTGATGATGGCGCTGGCGAGCGTCGCCCTGGGCTGGGTGTCCCTGGGCCGCCTGCCGGTGGACCTGTTCCCCAACATCGACGTGCCGCAGGTGACGGTGGCCACCTTCTACCCGGGGGCCGGCCCGCAGGACGTGGAGAAGTCCATCACCGTGCCCGTCGAGCGCGCCGTCTCCTCGGCGCCGGGCGTGGACCGGGTGGAGAGCCGCTCGCGCCAGGGCACCTCCATCGTCACCGTCTGGTTCCAGTACGGCGTGAACCTCGACAACGCCCAGTTCGAGGTCTCGCAGCGGGTCGCCCAGATCCAGAACACGCTGCCGGCCGGGATCAACCCGCCCTTCGTCCTGAAGTTCGACGTCTCCGGCATCCCGGTGCAGCTCATCGCCATGAGCGGCGAGGGGCTGGACGAGCGGCAGCTCTACGACCTCGCCTACAACGTCGTCGAGCCGCAGCTGGAGCGCATCAAGGGCGTGGCCAGCGCCTCGGTGGGCGGCGGCAAGGTCCGCGAGATCGAGGTGCTGGCGCGGCGCGAGGCGCTCCGGGCGCGCGGCCTGGCGATCCTGGACCTGCTGAACGCCGTGCGGACCTCGAACCTCCTCCTGCCCTCGGGGAGCCTGCGCTCCGGGGACGCCGACTACAACGTCTTCTCCAACACCCAGTTCGGCGAGGCGCGGCCGCTCCAGGACGTGGTGGTGCGCCCCGGCGGGCCGGGGCAGGGCGCCGCCGGCGAGGGGCCGGTGCGGGTGGCCGACGTGGCCCGCGTGAAGGACGGCACCGCCGACCAGACCGAGATCGTCCGCATCGACGGGCAGCGGGGCGTCTTCTTCCGCATCAACAAGCAGCCCAGCGCCAACACCGTGGAGGTGGTGGACGCGGTGCAGCGCGCCATCCCCCACCTGCGGGGGCTGCCGCCCAGCGTGAAGCTGTCGGTGTCCTTCGACCAGTCGCGCTACATCCGGGCGGCCATCGCCTCGCTGCAGCACGAGGCGGTCACCGGCGGCGGCCTGGCGGTGCTGGTGATCCTGCTCTTCCTGGTGAGCCTCTCGGCGACCGGCATCATCGCCGTCGCCATCCCGCTCTCCATCATCGCCACCTTCATCCTGCTCTACTTCACCGGGCAGAGCCTGAACGTCTTCACCCTGGGCGGCCTGGCCCTCGGCGTGGGGCGCCTGGTGGACGACTCCATCGTCGAGCTGGAGAACATCCACCGGCACCTGGCCCTGGGGGGCGAGCGCCGGAGCGCGGTGCTGGCGGCGGCCCAGGAGGTGGCGATGCCCATCTTCGTGTCCACCGTCACCACCATCGTGGTCTTCCTGCCGGTGGTGTTCCTCACCGGCCAGGCGAAGTCCCTCTTCACCCCCCTGGCGCTCACCATCTCCTTCGCGCTGGCGATGAGCTTCCTGGTGTCCCGCACCGTCACCCCGCTGCTCTGCATCCGCTACCTGAAGGTCGAGGGGCACGCCGCCGGCGCCACCGGGCTCCCCGGGTGGGTGGCCCGGCAACTGGACCGGATGGACGCCCTCTACGCCCGGCTGCTGCGCTGGGTGCTGGCCCGCCGGGGGAAGGTGATCCTCGCCGTCCTGCTCTTCGCGTTGGCGGGCTTCGCGACCAAGCGCCTGGTCGGCAGCGAGTTCTTCCCCGACACCGACGAGGCCCAGTTCACCATCACCTACCGTGCCCCCATCGGCACCCGCGTGGAGCGGACCGAGGAGGTGGGGAAGCGGCTGGAGGCCCTGGTGGAGGCGACCCTGGCCGGGGAGCGGTCGGACTCCGGCGGGCGCATCTGGACCACCATGCTGAACAGCGTGGGGCTGCCCATCGGCAGCCGGGCGGCCCTCTTCACCGGCAACACCGGCCCGCACTCCGGCCAGCTGCGGGTCAACCTGGTGCCCCGCACCCGGCGCCGCATCTCCGACGTGGACGCGGCGGCCAAGGTCCGCACCGCCATGCGGGACGCCTTCCCGGGCATCCAGTACTACTTCTTCATCGGCGGCATCGTGAAGAACATCACCAACATCGGCTCCTCGGCGCCCATCGACGTGGAGGTGCTCGGCTACGACCTCGACGACGCCTCCGCCTACGCCCGGCGGCTCTTCGGCCGGATGCGCCAGCTCGCCGGCGCCGACGGCCGGCCGCTGCTCACCGACGTGCAGATCTCCCGGGAGGAGAACTACCCGGAGCTGGACGTGGTGGTGGACCGGGAGAAGGCCGGCCAGGCCGGCGTCAGCGAGCAGCAGGTGGCGCAGAGCGTGCTCACCAGCCTGGTGGGGAACACCCAGTTCGCCCCGGTCCCCTTCATCGACGCCAAGAGCGGCAACCAGTACAACATCAACGTCCGGCTCGCCGATCGCTACCGATCCCACGTGGACGACCTGGGCGACGTCTTCGTGCGGACCCCGGCCGGCAAGCTGGTCTCGCTCGCCAACATCGCCCGGGTGGAGCGCGGCGCCGGCCCGGTGCAGATCAACCGGAAGTACCTGCAGCGGATCGTCGACGTCACCGCCAACGTCGCCCCGGGCAAGGACCTGGGGACGGCCAGCGACGCGGTGGCCAGCGTGCTGCAGGAGGTCCCGCCGCCCGACGGCTTCACCGCCCAGCTCGGCGGCCAGACGGCGGCCCAGCGCGAGGCCTTCTCCGGCCTGATCTTCGCGGCCCTGCTGGCGGTGGCCCTGGTCTACATGATCCTGGCCTCGCAGTTCCGCTCGCTGCTCGATCCGCTGGTGATCATGATGTCGGTGCCGCTCGGGGTCTCCGGCGTCTTCCTGGCGCTGTGGCTCACCGGCACCACCCTGAGCGTGAACAGCTTCATGGGCATCATCATGATGGTGGGCATCGTGGTGTCGAACGGCGTGCTGCTGGTGGACTTCGCCCGGGTGCTGCAGCAGCGCGGCCTGCCGCTGCTGGAGGCGACGGTCGAGGCGGGCCGGACCCGGCTGCGCCCCATCCTCATGACCACCATCGCCACCATCGCCGGCCTCCTCCCCATGGCGCTCGGCATCGGCGAGGGCAGCGAGACCAACCTGCCGCTGGCCCGCGCCGTCATCGGCGGCCTGACGGTCTCCACCTTCCTCACCCTGTTCCTCATCCCCGCGCTCTACACCCTGCTCGACCGCTTCTCGAGGCGGGAGAAGGAGCCGGACGCCGAGGTGGAGGCGGCGACCTGAGATGGCCGGCCTGCCCCTGCTCCTGGCCTGCGTCCTGGCCGCCGATCCGCCGGCCCCCGCCGTCCCGCCACCGGTCGCGCCGGGGGCCGCCGCGGCGGCGCCGGGCCCCGCCTCCACCCTGCCGGCGCCGGGCCCCGCCGCCGAGCCGGAGCGCGTCGCCTTCGACGAGGCGGTGCGGCGCGCCATGGCCCGGGCACCGGCGGCGCGCGTCGCCGCCGAGGAGATCGCCCGGGTGGACGGGCTGCTGGTCCAGGCCCGCGCCGGCTCCCTCCCGGGCATCGGCGTCGCTGCCGTCTACACCCAGGTGGACGCCGCCCGGACGCTCTCCCAGGGCCCGGGGCAGCCGGCGCGGGTGGTGACGCCCGAGTACCTGAAGCAGGGCCAGCTGACCCTCAGCGCCCCGCTCTTCAACCCCTCGCGCTGGGCCGGCTGGGTGGTCGCCTCCAAGCAGGCCGACCTGGCCCGTGTCTCCCGGGAGGACGTCCTGCGCCAGGTGGCGCTGGCCGCCGGCCGCGCCTACCTGGGCGTGGTCGCCAGCCGCCGGACCATCGAGGTGAGCCGCTCGGCGGTGGAGCTGGCGCGCGCCCGGGTGGACTTCGCCCAGGCCCGCCTCCAGGCCGGCGTGGGCAACGCCCTGGACGCCGCCCGGGTCGGGCAGGTGCTGGCCGCGAGCGAGGCCCAGCTGGAGTCGGCCCGGACCGGGCTGGCGCGGGCCCGCGAGGCGCTGGGCATCGCCACCGGCGGCGACGGGCCGCTGGACGCCGACGGGGAGCCGGACCTCCGCGCCGGCGCCTCGCCCCCCTCCCCGGGCGCGCCCGAGGAGGGCCGGGCGGACGTGGTGGCGGCCCGGGCCCGCCTGGACGCGGCGACCGCCGCGGCCCGTTACAGCTGGGCCGACTGGCTGCCGGCGCTGCTGGTCACCGCGCAGGAGACCAACACCACCGTGGCGGTCGCCCCCACGCCGCACGCCGGCTGGCAGGTGCAGTTCGTCCTGTCGCTGCCCATCTTCGAGGGCGGCCTGCGGGTGGGACAGCTGCAGGAGCGCCGGGCGCTGGAGCGCGAGGCCCGGACCGGGCTCGACGCCACGCTGCGCCAGGCCCGCTCCGACGTGCGGGTGGCGGTCGCCGCGGTGCAGCACCAGGAGGCCGCGCTGGGCGCGGCGCGCCGCGCCGCCGAGCAGGCCCGCACGGTGCTCTCCCTGACCGGGCGCGCCTACGAGGCCGGGGCCACCAACAGCCTCGACCTCGCCACCGCGCAGCAGCAGTCCCGCGACGCCGACCTCGCCATGGTGGTGGGCGAGGACGCGGTCCGGCAGGCGCGCCTCGACCTGCTGGCGGCGCTGGGCCTCTTCCCCTGAGCCCGGGCGTGGCGCCGCAACCGGATCCCCCGGGCGAGGCGGCGCGCGGCGGAGCCGCGGCGCGGCCCGGGCCGGGGGCGGCCGCGCTGCTCGCCCTCTGGCCGGCGCTCCTCGGCGCCGTCCTCTTCCGCTTCGCCTGCTACGGGGCGATGACGGCGGCGGCCATCTGGAACGAGCGGCGCCCGGCCCCGACCCTCCCCGACCTGGCGCTCGCCCACCTGCCCTACGTGGAGTGGGTGGCGCGCGCCAACTACTGGCTCTGGCTCCTCTGCTACCTGCCGCTGGCGCTCCTGCTCCTCTGGAGCGACCCGCGCCGCTGGGTGCGGTACATGGTGACCGGCGGGCTGGTCTCGCTGGCCCGCGGCGCGACCCTGCTGCTCACCGGCCTGGGCGCTCCCGACCCGGCCCGGGCCGGCCCCGGGCTCGGCGGGCGGAGCTTCGGCGAGGCCTGGCTGGCGCTGGTGTCGCCGGTGCAGGTCTTCGGCCACGAGAGCCTCTCCGTCTACCTCACCAAGGACCTGTTCTTCTCCGGCCACACCGCCACCACCTTCCTGCTCCTGCTCTACCTGTGGGATCGCCCGCGGCTGCGCGCGGTGGCCCTCGCCGCCCACCTGCTGGTGGTGGCGAGCGTGCTGCTGGCGCGCATCCACTACGGCATCGACGTGGCCGGGGGCTGGGCGGTGACCTTCGCCCTCTACGCGCTGCGCGAGTGGCGGCCCCGGGGGGCCGGGGCGGCCCGCTGACGGCCCGCCACCCGGCGGTGCGCCCCTACCGCGTGAAGAGCCGCACCACGCCGGTGGTGATGGGGTCGAGGTAGGTGATGAGCAGCACCCCCACCGCCAGGATGACCAGGAACGGCGCGGTCCGCGCGTAGAGGTAGGGCAGCGGCTTGCGGAAGCGCGAGGCGGAGAGGAACAGGTTCAGCCCCATGGGCGGGAAGAGGAAGCCCAGCTCCAGGTTGGCCAGGAACACCACCCCGAGGTGCACCGGGTCGATGCCGTAGGCGGCGCCGATGGGGGCCACCAGCGGCGCGAGCACCACGATGGCCGCGTAGATCTCCAGCACGCTGCCGAGCAGCAGCAGCCCGACGTTCAGCGCCAGCAGGAACAGGTGCGGGCTGTGGACGTGGGTGGTGGTCCACTCCACCAGCCGCGACGGCACCTCGGCGTCCACCAGCCAGGAGGAGAGTCCCATGGCCACGCCCAGGAGGATGATGACGCTGCCGAGGAGGGTCGAGGCCACCGCCAGCACCCGGGGCAGGTCGCGCCAGGGGTGGATGGTGCGGAACACCGCCATCTCCACCACCAGGGCGTAGGCGCAGCCCAGCGCCGCCGCCTCCACCACGGTGGCGTAGCCGCTCACCACCGCCGCCACCACCACGGTGGGCAGCCCCAGGTCCCACTTCGCCTCCCAGAGCGCGCGGAACGCCTCGCCGGGGTGGAAGGGCTGGCGCGCCACCCGGTGGCGCCGCCCGACGAACATCCCGTACCCGGCCACCACCAGCACCATGAGGAGTCCGGGCACCAGCCCGCCGAGGAAGAGGTGGCCGATGGGCACCTGCGCCACCACCCCGTAGAGGATCACCGGGAGCGACGGGGGGAAGAGGAGCCCCAGCGAGCCGGAGGCGGTGACCAGCCCGAGCGAGAAGCCCTCCGGGTAGCCCTCCTCCAGCAGCGTGGGGAGCAGCAGCCCGCCCAGCGCCAGGATGGTGACGCCCGAGCCGCCGGTGAAGGTGGTGAAGATGGCGCAGACGAAGGCCACCATCACCGCCACGCCGCCGGGCATCCAGCCCAGGAACCCCTTGTAGGCCCGGACCAGCCGCCTGGCGGCGCCCCCCTCGGCGAGCACGTAGCCGGCCACGGTGAGCAGCGGGATGGCGGGCAGCGTCGCCGAGCTCACCAGCCGGAAGGTCTCGGCCGGCACCGCGGCGATGGGCGTCCCGTCGCGCCAGAAGAGCAGCATCGCGGTCCCGGCCATGGCGACGAAGACCGGGGCGCCGGCCAGGAAGGCCAGCAGCACCAGCATGCCCAGCAGCCACACCAGCCCGGGGGCGGGCGTGGCCCGGCCCAGCGCCAGGGCGGCGACGATGGCGGTGGCGCCGGCGGCCCGGTCGGCCCAGCGCTGCGGTCCCTCGCCCGAGCGCCAGGCGAAGCGCAGCGCCATGAAGCCGAAGGCCACCGGCATGACGGCCTCGCTCCACCACACCGGGATGCCGAGGACGATGGTCCGCTCGCTGGCGGTGTCGGCGGCCACCAGCTTCCAGGAGGCCCAGGCGAGCAGCGCCGAGGTGCCGGCCGAGGTGCAGCGGGTGAGCAGGCCCGCGGCGCGCCGCGGCCAGCCCTGGGGGAGGACCTCGGCGGTGGAGAGGGCCAGGTGGCGACCCGAGCCGGCCGCCAGCAGCGCCCCGAGGAAGCCGACCCACAGGGTGAGGTTCTGCACCACCACCGAGGCGCCGGGGACGTCGGCCCCGAGGAAGCGGCGCGCCAGCGTCTCGGCGGCCGGGACGGCGATCATCACCAGCCCCAGCGCCCCGACCACCAGCCCGATGCCGTGGTGGAAGAGCCCTTCCAGGCGGTCGAGCGCCCTTCGCAGCGTGGCCGCTCCGCCGGGGCCGTCTGTGGTCCGCGCGCTCACGTGGCGATTGACCCTCCGCGGAGGGGCCTCTATGACTACCACGAACGATCGCCCGGACGGCTTCCTTGAAGCGACTCGCCCTCCTCCTCGCCCTCGCCGCCACCGGCTGCTCGGTGCGGGCCGCCGCGACCCGCGCCATGGCCGACGCCGTCTCGTCGGGGGGCGGCGCCTACGCCTCGGACGACGACCCGGAGCTGGTCCGGGCCGCCGTCCCCTTCGGCCTCAAGACCATGGAGGGGCTGCTCGAGGAGCAGCCGCGCCACGTGGGGCTCCTCGGGGCGCTGGCCTCGGGCTTCACCCAGTACGCCTACGCCTTCGTGCAGCAGGACGCCGACGCGCTGGAGCTCTCGGGACGCTCGACCGAGGCCCGGGCGCCGCGGGAGCGCGCGCGGAGGCTCTACCTGCGGGCCCGGGACTACGGGCTGCGCGGCCTGGAGGTGGGCGCGCCGGGCGTGGCGGCCCGCCTGCGCTCGCTGCGGGACCTGCCCGGGGCGGTCGCGACGCTGAAGAAGGAGCAGCTCCCGCTCGTCTACTGGACGGCGGCCAGCTGGGCCCTCGCCATCTCCGCCGGCAAGGAGGACATGGCGCTGGTGGCCGAGCTGCCCGCGCCGGAGGCGCTCTTGCGGCGTGCGCTGGAGCTGGACGAGGGCTGGAACGAGGGGGCGGTCCACGAGCTGGCGGCGAGCCTCGAGGCCGCCCGGCCCGGCGGCAGCGTCGAGGCCGCCCGGGCCCACCTGGCGGTGGCCCTGGCCGAGGCCGGCGGGCGGCGGCTCGGGCCGCTGGTGGCCTGGGCCGAGGGGCCGCTGGTCCAGGCGCAGGACCGGGCCGAGTTCACCCGCCTGCTGGGCTGGGTGGCGAGGGCCGACCCCGACCGCTCGCCGCCCGACCGGCTCGCCAACGTGATCGCCCAGCGCCGCGCCCGGCTGCTGCTCCAGCACGCCGACGACCTCTTCAACTGACCGGCCGGCCCCTGCGGCCGGCCAAGGAGACGACCCGTGAAGAAGCTGCTCGCCCTGCTCCTGCTCGCCGCCCTGGCCCGCCCCGCGGACGCCCAGGTGGTGCAGATCAAGCTCGGCACCCTGGCGCCCCAGGGCTCCACCTGGCACACGCTGCTCAAGGAGCTGGCCGAGCGCTGGAGCGACCTCTCCGGCGGCAAGGTGAAGCTGCGCGTCTACGCCGGCGGGACCCAGGGCTCCGAGGGCGACATGATGCGCAAGATGGCGGTGGGCCAGCTCCAGGCCGCCTCGGTGACCAACATCGGCCTGCGCGACGTGATGCCCGAGCCGGCCACCTTCTCCACGCCGGGGATGATCTCCGGGCCGGCCGAATTCGCGGCGATCTTCCCCAAGGTGCAGCCGCAGCTCGAGGCGGAGCTGGCGGCGAAGGGCTACGTGGTCCTGCACTGGGCGCAGGTCGGCACCATCTACATCTTCTGCGCCAAGCCCTACCGGACGCCGTCGGAGATGACCGACGCCAGGTTCTTCGTCTGGGACGGCGACCCGGCCAGCGTCGAGGCCTTCAAGCAGGTGGGCTTCCGGCCGGTGGTGCTCTCCTCCACCGACGTGGTGCCCTCGCTGCAGACCGGCATGATCAACTGTATCACCCAGCCGCCGGCCTACGTGCTCACCGCGCGGCTCTTCGAGAAGGCCGACAAGCTCATCGACTACCCCTGGGCCTACCTCATCGGCGCCACGGTGGTGCGCAAGGACGCCTGGGAAAAGGTCCCGGCGGAGCTGCGGCCCAAGCTGCTGGCGGTGGCCCACGAGCTCGGGGCCCGCATCGACGCCGAGGCCAAGCGGCTGAACGACGACGCCATCGCGGCGATGGTGAAGCAGGGGCTGGAGGTGGTGAAGGTGGACCCGGCGCCGTGGCGCGCCGCCGCGGAGCGGTCGTGGCCCGCGGTGCGCGGCAAGGTGGTCCCGGCCGCCTTCTTCGACGAGGTGGTGAAGCTCCGCGCCGCCGCGGCCAGGGGGAAGGGGAAGTAGGCCGCGCCGCCGGGCGGTCAGGGCCCGGCCGACGCCCGCGCGGGGGGCGCCGCGGCCACCGCCTCGCG
>JAKAEO010000175.1 GCA_021818285.1 Myxococcales bacterium | reverse complement strand
CCTCGCGCGAGGTGCGCACCCCGACGTGGATCACCACCTCGGCGCCGCGCGCCGGGCCCGCCAGCGCCGCGGCGTCCGCTCCGGGCGGGGCGCGGCGCACCTCCCAGCCGCGCGCCGCCAGCTCCCTCCCGATGGCCGCCTCGCGGGCCCCGGGCGAGCCGGTGATGAGCGCCGCGCGCGCCAAGCCCTAGGCGCGGACCTCGCCGCCCGGCTTGCCGGGCTCGGGCGGGGGCGGCGGGGGCGTGCGGCCGAGCGGGTTCTCCTCCAGCGCCGCCGCCAGCACCTCGTCCATCTGGTTGGCGAAGACGAACTCCAGCTCCTTGCGGGCCTGCTCGGGCACGTCCACCAGGTCCTTCTCGCAGCGGGCCGGGAGGATGACCCGCTTGATGCCGGCCCGGTGGGCCGCCAGGACCTTCTCCTTGATGCCGCCCACCGGCAGCACCAGCCCGCGCAGCGTCACCTCGCCGGTCATGGCGACGTCGGAGCGCACGCGGATGCCGGTGAGCAGCGAGACCAGCGCGGTGAGGATGGTCACGCCCGCCGAGGGGCCGTCCTTGGGGATGGCGCCGGCCGGGAAGTGGATGTGGATGTCGGTCTTCTCCAGGAAGTTGCCCGGGATCCCCAGGTGGTCGGCCTTGGAGCGCAGGTAGCTCAGGGCCGCCTGGGCCGACTCCTTCATCACGTCGCCGAGCTGGCCGGTGAGGGTGAGCGACCCCTTGCCCGACATCTTGGTGGCCTCGATGAAGAGGATGTCGCCGCCGGCCGCCGTCCAGGCGAGGCCGGTGGCCACGCCGGCGATCTCGGTGCGCTCGGCGGTCTCGTTCCAGAACTTCTCCGGCCCGAGCATGTCGGGGAGGTCCGACTCGTCCACGCTGCGCCGCACCCCGGGGGCGAGCTTGCCGCTCGCCACCTCGACCGCCACCGCCCGGCAGCAGTCGGCGATGCGCCGTTCCAGGTTCCGGACGCCGGCCTCCCGGGTGTAGGCCATGATCACCTTGATGATGCCCTTCTCGGTGAAGACCAGCGCCTCGGGGGTGAGGCCGTGCTCCCGGAGCTGCTTGGGGATGAGGTGGTTCTGGGCGATGTGGAGCTTCTCCTCGAAGGTGTAGCCGGGCAGCTCGAGGATCTCCATGCGGTCCTTCAGCGGGCCGGGGATGGGGTCGAGCAGGTTGGCGGTGCCGACGAACATCACCTTGGAGAGGTCGTAGGCCAGGTCGAGGTAGTGGTCGGAGAAGCTGAAGTTCTGCTCCGGGTCCAGCACCTCGAGCAGCGCCGCGCTCGGGTCTCCGCGGAAGTCGGCGCCCAGCTTGTCGATCTCGTCCAGCATCATCACCGGGTTGACGGTGGCCGCCTTCTTCATCGACTGGATGATGCGGCCGGGGAGGGCGCCCACGTAGGTGCGGCGGTGGCCGCGGATCTCCGCCTCGTCCCGCACGCCGCCCAGCGACAGCCGCACGAACTTGCGCCCGATGGCGCGGGCGATGGACTGGCCGAGCGAGGTCTTGCCCACGCCGGGGGGGCCCACGAAGCAGAGGATGGGGCCGCGCATGTCGTTCTTCAGCTTGCGGACCGCCAGGTACTCGAGGATGCGCTTCTTGATCTTCTGGAGGCCGTAGTGGTCGGCGTCCAGGATCTGGCGGGCGTTCTCGATGTCGAGGTTGTCGTCGCTGCGCTTCGACCAGGGCAGGTCGGCGATCCAGTCGAGGTAGGTGCGGGCGACGGTGTACTCGCTGGAGGCGGTGGGGATGCTCTTCAGCCGGTTCAGCTCCTTCTGGGCGACCTTCTCCACCTCCGGCGGGAGGCCGGCCTTCTTCAGCCGCTCGCCCAGCTCGTCCAGCTCCTCCTCCTCCTCGCCCAGCTCGCCCAGCTCCTCCTTGATGGCCTTGAGCTGCTGGCGCAGGTAGTACTCGCGCTGGGTCTTCGACATCTCGCCCTTCACGGCGGAGTCGATCTTGTTGGAGAGCTTGAGGATCTCCCGCTTGCGGTTCAGCAGCTCGAGGACCAGCTTCATCCGCGCCTTGAGGTCCACCGTCTCCAGGACCTGCTGCTTCTCCTCGATGGGCACGTCGACGTTGGCGGCGATGAGGTCGGCGAGGTGGCCGGGGTGGGTGATGCTGTCCACCAGCTCGGTGGCCGCCGCCGGCAGCTCCGGCATCAGCTCGATCACCTCGCGGGCCAGCTTCTTGAGGTTGATGGCCAGGGCCTCCACCTCGACGTCGTCGGGCGCGGTCTTGTCCTCCACCGGGTCGATGCGGGCCTTGAGGTAGGGGGACTCCTGCACCAGGTCGAGCACGCGGAAGCGGGCCAGCCCCTGGACCACCAGCGAGTAGTTGTCCTCGCCCATCTTCAGCAGCTTGACGATGCGGGCCACGGTGCCGACGGTGTAGAGGTCGGCGGCGCCGGGGTCCTCCTCCTCCGCCTTGCGCTGGGTCACCACGCCGATGACCTGCTCGTCCCGGACCGCGTCCTTGATGAGGGCGATGGTCTTCTGGCGGCCGACGGCCAGCGGCAGCACGCCGCCGGGGAAGAAGACCGAGTTGCGCAGCGGCAGGATGGGGAGGACGGCGGGGATGTCCTCCTTGTTGATGGAGCCGGGCGTCCCCATCGCCGGGGCCACCTGCGCTCCTGCCGCCTTCTTTTCCGACATGGGCTTCTCCTGGCGCGCCGCTCCGGCTCGCGCTCCATCAGGGATACCCACGCCCACACCGGGGTGCAACTGATATTCCGGCCGCACCGGCGCGCCCTTGGGCCGATCCGGCGCCGCCGCGCGGCGGCGCGCCCGGGGCCCGGGCCGGCGGCGGCGGCGCGGCGATGGTGCTTGGAGCGCCACCGGCGCGCTGCTACCATCCGCGGATCGCAGCGCGCGGGAGGCGCCCATCGTCCGGCTCGGCCACATCAGCGACCTGCACATCGCCGACCGGGCCCGCTACCCGCGCAACGGCTTCACCGCCCGCGATTGCGAGCGGCACTCGCCGCGCATCGCCCGCAAGCTGCTCGCGGCGCTGCGCGAGGAGAAGGTGGACCACCTCCTCGTCACCGGCGACCTGACCTTCTCCGGCGAGCCCTCCGAGTTCGTCCGCGCCGCCGAGCTGCTGGCCCCCTTCGCCCGGGAGGGGAAGCTCACCGTCCTGCCCGGCAACCACGACGTCTGGACCCACGAGGCCGCCGGCACCTTCCGCTTCCTGCGCGCGCTGGGGCCGGACGGGAAGGGGATGAGGAAGCTCCACGCCGTCTACCCCCTGCGGGTGGAGCTGTCCCCCGAGGTGGTGCTCGTCGCCCTCGACAGCGCCCGCTACGGCGAGCCGCCCCAGGAGTCGCCGGGCTGGGTGGGCTCGGAGCAGCTGGCCCAGGCCCGGGAGCTGGCGCGCGAGGCGAACCAGGCCGGCCAGGCGGTGGTCCTGGCCCTGCACCACCACCTGGTGATCCCGCCCGAGCGCGTCCCCTCCGACGCCAAGCTGGCGCGGATGCCGCTCTACGACGCCGACAAGGTGGTCCGGCTCTGCGCCGAGGTGCCGGTCGCCGCGGTGCTGCACGGCCACCGGCACGCCGCCTTCCGGGTGGAGATCCCCGGGCCGGCCCGCCCGACCCCGGTGATCTGCGCCGGCTCGGGCTCCCGGGTGCACGACGAGCCGGCGCGGCGGCCGCGCGCCCTGATCCACTCCCTGGACAAGGGCGGGCTGCGCGCCACCGACACGCTGGTCGCCGGCAGCGAGTAGGCGCCTTGCCCCGGCCGGCGGCCGGCGGTATCCCTTGGCGCCATGAGACCGCTGCTGCGCGTCGCCCTCCCGCTCTTCCTCGCGGCCGCTGCGCTGTTCCTCCTCTGGCGCAGCCTGCAGGGGCGCAACGAGGCCCTGGCCCTGCGCGCCGAGCGCGAGCACGTGAAGCGCGAGCTGGTGGAGCGGGCGGTGGTGGCCCGCGGCCTCGCCGCCGACCGGCCGCGCGAGGCGGCCGAGGAGGGGCGCTCGCTGCTGCGCTGGTACTTCGAGGAGCTGCAGGCGGCGCGCAACCGCCACCCCGGCGCGCGCCCCGAGGGCGGGCCGCCCGCCCCGCGGCCCGGCGCCACCGCGGAGGAGCGGAAGACCTTCGACGAGTTCGCTTCCTACGCCGCGGACCGCATGAAGGCGCTGCGGGCGGGGCGCCTCGACCCGCTCTTCGTCGCCGGCGCCGGCGGCCTGCGGCTCGACATCCTCGCGATCCAGGCCGGGAGGAACCCCGCCACCGGCGAGCCCGGCGTGCGCCTCGACTTCGTCCTCTGGGGCGCGCCGCGGCGGACGGAGCGGGAGGAGCGGCCCGGCGGGCGCGGGCCGGAGCGCGCCGCGCTGGTCGCGACCTTCCCGCAGCTCACCTTCCGCTTCCTCGACGCGAACGGGAAGCCCTACGGCGAGATGGCCGGCTCCGGCGAGCCCTACCTCAAGCTCGCCGACCCGGAGCGGTTCGACCCCGACTTCCCGCCGGGCCTGCTGTTCGGCACCTGGTGGGTGGAGCCCTTCCCGCGCGAGGCGGCGCGGGTGGCGGTGAGCCTGCAGGCGTCGGTGCCGGGCAACTCGGCGGCGGCCCTCACCCCCTCCTTCGCCTTCGAGGCCCCGGTGGACGAGGCCTGGAAGCTGGCCCCGGGCCAGAGCTTCCAGGGCATGCCCCGCGAGGATCCGTCGCTGGCCCCGGCGCCGCGCGGGAAGAAGCGGTAGTGGCCGCGCCACGCAAGCCGCGGACGCCGCGGCCCGGGGAGGCGCCGCCGGCGGCGCCGCTCCCGTCGCCGGACGGCGCCGTCGCGCTCCACGCCCTCTCCCGCGACCAGCTGTCGGTCTTCCTCTACCTGGCCCTCCTGCCGGAGGAGACCGCCCAGCTCGCGAAGGACTGGAAGCTCTCGCAGCCGGGCTTCCGCACCGGCGCCCTCGGCGAGGTCCAGCGCTGCGACCTCATCGCCGACGAGATCCGGGCCGCGCCGGAGCGCGGCGAGGCGGTGCTGGGGCTGCTGCGCAAGGCCTTCGGCGCGCTGCCGCTCGCCGGCTGGCGCATCGACGGCCCGGGGGCCGAGGAGCTGGGCGGGCTGGTGCAGGGGGACGCGGCGCTCGCCATGGTGCTCTGGCGCCTGCTCGCCGACCCGTCCCCCGACGTCGGGGCGGTGGTCCGGCCCTGGCTCGACGACCTGGCCCGGCGCCACTACGGCCCCGCGGAGGGGGAGGGGGAGGGCGCCGCGCCGGAGGGCGGGCGGGCGCCGGCGGGGGACGGCGCCGAGGCGCAGCTGCGCAAGCTCTCGGCCCAGCTGGAGGCGGCGCGGCGCGAGGCGGCGGCCGGCCACGAGCGGGCCGAGGCGCTCCGGCGCAAGGAGGAGGAGGCTCGCGAGCGGCTCCAGGCGCAGCTCCGCGAGGCGCGGGCCCGCGAGGCGCAGGCGGCCGGCGACGCGGCGCGGGCCCGCGAGGCGGCCGAAGGCGCGAGGCGCGAGCAGGCGAAGGCCGAGGCGGCGCTGGCGGCGGTGCGGGCCGAGGACCTCTTCGGCGAGGCGCAGCGGGCGCGGGCCCAGGCCCGGGATCTCGAGGGCCGCGCCGCGGCGCTGGAGGGGCGCCTGGCCCGGGCGCGCGAGCGGGAGGAGGGGCTGGAGCGCGAGCTCGAGGCGGCCCGTTCGGCCGGCCCGGCGGCGCCTTCCCCGGCGCCGGCCGCCGCCGGGGTCGAGGCCGAGGCCGACGACGCCGAGGCCCAGGCGGGCTGGCTCTTCCCGGTCTACACCCGGGAGTTCTACGACTCGCTGGAGGGCTGGGACCGGCGCATCCAGCGCGCCGCCTTCAAGCAGGCGCACCTGCTCGCGACCGACCACCGCCACCCGAGCCTGCGGGCCCTGCCGCTGGAGGGGCTGCCCGGCTACTACCGGGTGCGCGTCGCCACCGACGTGCGGCTGCTCTACCGGCGCGGGGAGCGGCAGAACACCGTGGAGATCCTCTCCCTCATCGACCGCGAGGACCTGGACCGGTACGTCCGGCAGGCCAAGACGCGGTCGGGGTGAGGCTAGGTCATCCGCCGGTAGAGCCCGACCACCACGCCGAGGATCATGGTGTTCCTGAAGTCCTCCTTGCGGACGTAGATGGGCGCCATGCGCGGGTTGGAGGGCTGGAAGCGGACCCGGTCTCCCTCGAAGTAGACGCGCTTCACCGTCGCCTCGTCGTCGATGAGCGCCACGACGATCTCGCCGTCGGCGGCGGTGAGCTGCTTGCGGACGAAGATGTAGTCGCCCGAGAAGATGCCGTCGCCGATCATCGAGTCGCCCTGGACCTTCAGGCCGTACACCTTGCGGCCGGCGTTCCCGAGCAGGAAGGCGTCCACCTGGACGGTGTCCTCGATGCGCTCCTCGGCGAGGATGGGCTGGCCCGCGGCCACCCGGCCGACGATGGGCACCTCCACCAGCCGCACCGCCGCCTGGCGGGCCTGCGCGGCGCGGTGGATGGGGATGACCTTGCCGCCGCCGAGGGCCTCCCGCGCCGCGGAGGTGGGGATGAGGGCCCGCGACTTCACCGGGTCCCGCGCCAGGAAGCCCTTCTTCTCCAGGGCCTTCAGGTGGTCGTTCACCCCGTTGGTGGAACGGATGTCCAGGGCCTCGCCGATCTCCCGGATGGTCGGCGGGTAGCCGGCCTCCTCGATCTGGCGGGCGATGAAGCGAAGCACCTCGAGCTGGCGATCGGTCAGTCCGTGCATGGCGCGCTCCTGAACGGGAGTATACTGTCGTTGCGTTCAGATGCAAATTCGCGGCGACCTGCCGCCTTGCCGCCCCGCCGGAGCGCCGCTACGGTGCCCGCCGTGAGCCCGCCGCGCGTGATCCAGGCCCTCGCCCTCTCCGCCCGGGCGGTGGGGCGCGCCCTCTGGCTGGCGCCGGTCGGCTTCCTCCTCGGCTTCCTGGCGCGGGCCGCGACGGCCCCGGCGGCGCTCTTCCTCCTCGCCGTGGCCGCGCGCGGCGGCGGGGCCGGCGCCGCCGCCGGCCCGGGGCCGGC
>JAKAEO010000174.1 GCA_021818285.1 Myxococcales bacterium | reverse complement strand
GCTCAGGGCGAGGCACCCGGCGCCGCGCGCGCCGCGCGGTAGCCTCCGCGCCTCACCCGCGGCGCGCCACCCCCAGCTCCCGCTCGTAGGCGCGCCGCGCCTCGTCGGAGAAGACGCAGAAGACCGCGCGCCCGATCGACGGCCACCGTGCCAGGCCGGCCCGCACCTCGGCCACCGCGACGCGCGTCGCCTCCTCCAGCGGGTAGCCGAAGGCGCCGGTGGAGATGGCGGGGAAGGCGACGCTCCGCAGGCCGCGCTCCCCGGCGAGCCGGAGGCTCTCGCGGTAGCAGCGCGCCAGCAGCTCCGCCTCGCCGCGGTCCCCGCCGTGCCACACCGGGCCGACGGCGTGGATCACGTGGCGCGCCGGGAGCCGGTGGCCGCCGGTGATCCGCGCCTCGCCGGTGCCGGCGCCGCCCAGCGTCCGGCACTCCGCCAGCAGCCCCGGGCCGGCGGCCCGGTGGATGGCGCCGTCCACGCCGCCGCCGCCGAGCAGCGAGCGGTTGGCCGCGTTGACGATCGCGTCCACCGCGAGCGTGGTGATGTCTCCCTGGACGATCTCGATCCGGCCGGCGGCGTCGGGTGCCATGGCCCGGGAGTCTGCGCCGGCGCCCGGCGGCTGGCGAGCCGCCTCGCCGGGGTCGCGCGCCGAAGCGCCGCATGTCCCCGCGCCGACGCAGGATTTGCGGCGGCCCTCGCGCCGTTCCGGCGCCGGGGAGCGCGGCGCGGCGCGGTACACGCCTTGCTATTCGCGCGCCGGGATGGGGCGCGCGCGCATCATCGTCATAGACGCCGATCAAGCCGAGCGGGCGCGGCTGCGCGACGCGCTCGCCGACCGCGGGTTCGACGCCGCCGACGTCCCGGCGACCGCCGAGGGGACCGCGATGGTGGCCTCCTTCGAGCCCGAGGGGATCGTCGCCGGGCTGGAGCCCGGCGCCGCCGGCGGCGAGCTGGCGCGGTCCCTGCGCGCCGGCGGCCCGGGGCCGGCGCTGGTGGTGGCCGCCGCGCCCTCGGCGATGCCGGCCGTCGTCGAGGCGCTGCGCCACGGCGCCGGGGGCTTCCTCTTCCGTCCGGTGGACGCGGACCAGGCGGCGCTGGTGCTGGAGCGCGCCCTGGAGGTGCGCCGGCTCCAGCGGGAGGCGGCGCTGCTGCGCGAGCAGGCGCGCCGCCGGCACGCCCTGGTGGGCGCGACGCCCGAGATCCTCCAGGTCCGGGAGGTGGTCCGGCGGGCCGCCCCCACCAAGGCCACGGTGCTGGTGCAGGGGGAGAACGGCACCGGCCGCGAGCTGGTGGCGCAGTCGATCCACGAGGCCTCGCCGCGCCGCGAGCGCCCCTTCGTCCGGGTGAGCTGCGCCGGCGTCTCCGAGGCGCTCGTCGAGAGCGCGCTCTTCGGCCACGAGGCGGGCATCTTCCCCCACGAGCCCGGGCGATGGGAGGGGCGCGTCGCCGCCGCCAGCGGGGGCACGCTCTTCCTGCACGAGGTCGGCAGCCTGCCGCCGGGCGTCCAGGTCAAGCTGCTGCGGCTCCTGCAGCACGGCGAGTACGAGCGGCTCGGCGGCTCGGCGACGCTCCGCGCCGACGTCCGGGTGGTGGCCGCCTCGGCGCGCGACCTCCCGGAGGAGGTCCGCGCCGGCCGGTTCCGCGACGACCTCTACTACCGGCTCAGCGTGGTCAGCGTCTCCCTCCCGCCGCTGCGCGCGCGCAAGGGCGACATCCCCATGCTCGTCGAGCACTTCCTCGAGCTCTCCACCCGGGCCCGCGGCAAGGAGATCCGGGCGGTCTCCCCCGGCGCGCTCTCGGCGCTCTACGCCTACGACTGGCCCGGCAACGTGCGCGAGCTGGCGGCGGCGATCGACCAGGCGGTGGTCCGCTGCGACGGCCGGGAGATCGCGAGCCAGCACCTCTCGCCGGTGCTGCAGGGCGCCGGCCCGGAGGACCTCGGCAGCGCCCTCATCCCCGGCGCCACGCTGGAGGAGATCGAGCGGGAGGCCATCCTCCGCACGCTCGAGGACGTGGGCGGATCGACGGCGCGCGCCGCGCAGATGCTCGGGATCAGCGTGCGGAAGATCCAGTACAAGCTGAAGGAGTACCGGGGAGGGGCCGGCGGCCGCCGCCGCAGGCCCCCGGCGTGACGCCCGGCGGCCCGTCCGCCGCAAACGATCGTTCCCCATCCGGCGCCAAGCTTGCGCATCGGCCCCGCCCGGAACGGAAAAAGTTGCGCCTCGCCTCCTCCTCCTGCCCCCGTCGGGGGCAGCAGCGGGCCTCCCGGCCCCGCTTTCGTGGCAAGAAATCGATTGCCTCCGCGTGGATCGGGGCGTGCAATCGCACCGTCCACGCCCCGATCGCGAGGCACCGAGCCCGAGGAGGTCGTCCGCATGACGATGCACTGGCGGGGGATGCTGGCCGCGACCACGGTGGCCTCGCTCTGCGCCTGGACGGCGGCGGCCGCCGCCCCGCCCAGGGCCCCGCAGCCCAAGGCGCCGCCCCCGGAGGAGAAGAAGGAGTTCGACACCCCGGCGCCGCCCTTCGCGCTGGGGCTCTTCCCCTGCACCGCCTGCCACACCGAGCCCGGCAATCCCCAGCGCCGCGAGCTGGGCTTCCACGACGAGGTGCTGCCCCTCCGGCACGGGCCCAACCGCTGGTGCCTCGACTGCCACGACCTGAAGGACCGGGACATGCTGCACCTCACCGACGGCGAGCTGGTGCCGTTCGGCGAGTCCTACCGGCTCTGCGGGCAGTGCCACGGCGACAAGTACCGCGACTGGAAGGTCGGGGTGCACGGCAAGCGCATCGGGTACTGGAACGGGAAGAAGACCTATTTCCTCTGCGTGAACTGCCACAACCCCCACGCCCCGCGCTTCACCGGGGTGGAGACGGTGGTGGTGGACGGCGTCCCCACCCAGCGCCCCATCCCGGAGCCCACCCGGCCCGAGCCGCGGCCGCTGCGCCCCCAGGAGATCCGATGAGCGCCGAGACGCGGAGCCTGCCGGTGGTCCAGGAGGAGGGGATCCCCGGGGAGCCGCCCGAGGCCGCGGTCTCGCGGCGGGCCTTCCTCCAGACCGTGGCCGGGGCGGGGGCCGCCGCGGCGCTGGCCGCCTGCGACGTCGACTCGGCCCTGCGGCGCCACTTCAAGGAGCTGTCGAAGGAGGAGGTGGCGCGGCTCGTCGAGAAGGTGAAGCGCGACCACGAGGCCCGCTTCGGCAAGAAGGACTGGCAGGTCACCGCCCGGTCGCCCATGCCCGGCGTCGAGTTCGGCTACGGGCTCGACCTCTCGCGCTGCATCGGCTGCCGCCGCTGCGTCTACGCCTGCGTCCGGGAGAACAACCAGTCGCGCCACCCCCAGGTCCAGTGGATCAAGGTGCTGGAGATGGACAAGGTCCGCGGCGTGGACGTCATCGAGTCGGACGCCTACTACGAGGCCGACGCGGTGCCGCGCCCCGGCAAGTTCTACATGCCGGTGCAGTGCCACCAGTGCCGCCACCCGCCCTGCACCAAGGTCTGCCCGGTGCAGGCCACCTGGACCGAGCCGGACGGGATCACCGTGGTGGACTACGACTGGTGCATCGGCTGCCGCTGCTGCATGGCGGCCTGCCCCTACGGCGCCCGGCGCTTCAACTGGGCCGCGCCGGGCATCGGCGCCGGGGAGGTGAACCCGCACATCGCCGTCCTCGGCAACCGGGTCCGCCCCAAGGGCGTGGTGGAGAAGTGCACCTTCTGCATCCAGCGCACCCGCGAGGGCCGCTACCCGGCCTGCGTGGAGATCTGCCCGGTCGGCGCCCGCAAGTTCGGCAACCTCCTCGACCCGCAGTCGGAGATCCGCTACGTGCTGGAGAACAAGCGGGTCTTCATCTTCAAGGAGGAGCTCGCGACCCGGCCGCGCTTCTACTACTTCTACGCCACCTGAGGAGCGGACCCCGATGCGCGCGAACCGAATCGCCGTCTTCCTGAGGGGCTGCGCCCGGCTGGTGAGCCGCGGCGGGCGCTGGTACTTCGCCTGGCTGGCGCTGCTGGGGGCGATGATCGCCACCGGCGTCGCCGGCTACGCCCGCCAGGCCAGCCACGGCCTGATCGCCACCAACATGCGCGACCAGGTCTCCTGGGCCTTCTACATCGGCAACTTCACCTTCCTGGTCGGCGTCGCCGCCGCGGCGGTGCTGCTGGTGGTCCCGGCCTACGTCTACGCCTGGAAGCCCATCAAGGAGGTGGTGGTGCTGGGCGAGATGCTGGCGGTCTCCGCCCTGGTGATGTGCCTGCTCTTCATCCTGGTGGACACCGGCAGCCCGCAGAACATGTGGCACATCTTCCCGCTGCTGGGGACGCCCAACTTCCCCAGCTCGCTGCTGGTGTGGGACGCCATCGTGCTCAACGGCTACCTCGTCATCAACGTCACCGTGGTGGCCCACATCCTCTACAGGCTCTTCAACGGCAAGAGCTACGACAAGCGGGTGGTGGTGCCGCTGGTGCTGCTCTCCATCCCCTGGGCGGTGGGCATCCACACCGTGACCGCCTTCCTCTACAACGGCATGGCCTCGCGCCCGTACTGGAACGCCTCCATCCTGGCGCCGCGCTTCCTGGCCAGCGCCTTCTGCTCCGGGCCCGCCATCCTGCTGGTGCTCTTCCAGGTCCTGCGCAAGACCACCGGCTTCCCCATCAGCGACGAGGCCATCTCGAAGATCGCCGAGATCATGTCCTACGCGATGTTCGTGAACCTCTTCCTGCTGGGGGCGGAGGTCTTCAAGGAGTTCTACTCGGCCACCGAGCACTCGGTGTACACGCGCTACCTCTTCTTCGGGCTGCACGGCCACCACGCCATCGTGGCCTTCGCCTGGATCGCGGTGAGCTGCAGCTTCCTCGCCTTCCTGCTCTTCGTCGTCCCGGCGACGCGCCGGAACATCTACACGCTGAACCTGGGCTGCGCCCTGATCTTCGCCGGCGTCTACATCGAGAAGGGCATCGGCCTGGTGATCCCGGGCATGACCCCCGACACCCTGGGGGAGATCTACGAGTACACGCCCACCGCCACCGAGTGGATGGTGGCGGCCGGGGTCTTCGGCGTCGGGTTCCTGGTCTACACGCTGCTGGTGAAGATCGCCGTCCCCATCCTCGACGGCCGCTTCCAGGCCGGCATGGAGGTCCCGCTGGAGGCGGCGCCGGAGGCGAAGCCGGCGCACTGACCGCCCGCCGCGGCCGGGCCGCCGCCGGGGCCGCCCCCGCGGGGCGCGGGCCGGCGCCGCCTACCGCTTCAGCGTCCGCAGCCAGGCGATCGCCGCGGAGATCTCGGCGTCGGCGAGCTTGCCGCGGAAGGCCGGCATCCGCCGCTCGGGGGCGGTGATGCCCTGCGCCACCACCTCGAAGAGCTGGGCGTCGGTCTTCGCCTGGATCTCCGGTCCGCCGATGGGGGCGAGCCGCCTCGGCCCCCCGGAGCCGTCGGCGCCGTGGCAGCCGGCGCACTTGCGGCGCCAGACCTCGGCGCCGTCGGCGGCGAGCGGCCGCGCCGGGAGCAGCAGGAGACCGAGGAGGGCGGCGGCGGTGGCGGGCCTCATGCGGCGAGCCTAGCCGCGCGCCGCCGCGGGAGACAACCCCCCGCCGCGGCCGCCCCGCCGGGCGGCGCTACCCGGTGTAGACGTGGGCGCTCTCCTTGGCCGTCGGCAGGAGCTCCATGCCCAGGTAGGTGAACATCACCACCGCGAAGCCGGCCACCACCAGCCAGGCCGCCTTGTCGCCGCGCCAGCCCTTCACCCGGCGCAGGTGCAGGTAGGCGCCGTAGACCAGCCAGGTGACCAGCGACCAGTTCTCCTTCGGGTCCCAGACCCAGAAGTCGCCCCAGGCGCTCTTGGCCCAGACCGAGCCGGCCAGCAGCCCGAAGGTGAGCATGACGAAGGAGAACTTGATGGCGTCGTAGGTGATGCGCTCCAGGTCCAGCGTCTCGCCCGACAGCACCGACCCGGCCTTCACGGTGAGCAGCCGCCGGACGGAGGGCACCCGCGAGGAGAGCAGCTGCACCACCGCCACCCCGGTGGCGAAGGCCGCGGCGCCGTAGCCCACGAAGTAGACCACCACGTGCGGCACGAACCAGCCGCTCTGCAGCGCCGGGGGCAGCTTCACGATCTCGGCGTCCCACTTCGACACGGCGTAGGCGAGCCCCGCGAAGGAGCCGAAGGCGCAGATCGCCCCGAAGACCCGGGTGCGGTAGAGCCGCTCCATCGCCAGGTAGACCACCCCCATGGTGAAGGAGAAGAAGACCAGCGACTCGAAGAGCGACTTGAAGGGGGCGCGGCCGGCCTCGATCCAGCGGGCGGCGATGAGCGAGGCGTTCAGGGCGATGGCCGCCAGCATGACGAAGGTGGCGACGCGCCCCACCGCGGCGCGCGTCGAGCGCCAGGCGGCGGCGTAGAGGCCGGCGGCGGCCGCGTAGGCGGCGCTGGTGGCGACGAACCAGGGGTGCTCGGCGAGGATGTAGAACATGGCGGCTACCCCTGGACCCGGGCCGGGGCCTTCTTCAGCCGCGGCTCGACGTAGAACATGTAGAAGACGCCCAGGCAGATGAGCGTGAAGCCCAGGAACACCCAGGCCACGCCCGGGTCGCGCACCGCCTCCAGCCCGGAGTAGCTCGGGTCGCGGGGGTCGTAGTTCACCTGGTAGAAGGTCCAGCCGCCGTAGGTGAAGGGCTCGTTCACGGCGATGCGGGCCTGCTGCATCCGGTGCCCGTCGAGGATCGAGACGTGGGAGAGGAAGGACTTCACCTCGTCCTCGCGCCGCTCGAACACCAGCGCGCCCTGGCGGGTCCGCACGTAGTCCTGGCGGGCCGCCAGCAGCGGCCGCGTCTCGCGCGCCACCCCGTCCACCGCGACCTCCAGCACCGCCGACGGGTTCCGGAGCGCGGTGCCCTGGCCCGCCGGGTCGGCGGCGTCGGGAAGCAGGGTCTTGATGCGGAAGGAATCGCCGCCGGGCAGGAGGTGCTTCACCCCCACCTCCGGGTCGAAGC
>JAKAEO010000173.1 GCA_021818285.1 Myxococcales bacterium | reverse complement strand
GGTGATGTTGGCGCCGTGCGCGAACAGGAAGCTGGAGATGGCCGCCACGATGCCGGGCCGATCGGGACACTTGATGAGGAGGACCGCGAGGTTCTGGTGCACCGGCGGAATCTACCACCGCCGGGCCGGTTCTCTCTCCGGGGCGCCGCGGCCGCCCTGTGCTACGCTGCGCCCGCCGGGAAACGGGGGAGGGGCCGCGCCGTGGCGAGAGGATCGATACGACCGGTGCTCGCGCTGGCCGTGGGCGCCGCCCTGACGGGCACCGGCCTGGCGACGGCCCTGCTCGCCGGCGAGCTCGGCGAGCGCGCGGTGGAGGACGCCTCCGCCGCGTCGCTCCGGGAGGCCGCCGGGCTGTTCGCCTCGCTGGAGCGCGTCGAGGTCCAGAAGATGTCCGCGCTCCTCGAGGACGTGCGCTCCCGGTCGGACCTCCGCGACGCCTTCCTCGCGGGAGACCGGGCACGGCTGCTCGCCCTGGCCGCCCCGGTCTTCGACCGGATCCGCGCGCAGGACCCCGTCGTCACCCACCTCTACTTCATCGAGCCCAACCGCACCTGCTTCCTGCGGGTCCACAGTCCCGACCTGTACGGCGACCGGATCGAGCGGATGACCCTGGCCCGCGCCGCCGAGACCGGCAACACCTCCAGCGGCATGGAGCTGGGCCAGACCGCCTACGCCCTCCGCGTGGTCCGGCCCTGGTTCGCCGGCGTCCGCCTCATCGGCTTCGTCGAGATGGCCGAGGAGATCGGCCACTTCCTGGTGCGCATGAAGCAGGAGACCGGGAACGACTTCGGCCTCCTCGCCAAGAAGAAGTACCTGGACGAGAAGACCTGGTACCGGGTGATCCCCGGGGGCCGGGACACCTGGAAGGCGCGGCCCGACGTGGTGGTGGTGGACTCCACCAGCTACGGCGAGGGGCTCATCGACTACCACGGCGACCTCGACGCCATCCCGGAGACGGGCAAGGTGCTCGGCGAGGCGCTCCGCAACGGCCGCGCGCTGATCCGCGGCATCTTCCCGGTCCGGGACGCGGCCGACCGCCGGGTGGGCGCGCTCCTCGTCCAGCAGGACTTCACGCGCATGCACGCCGCGCTGGAGCGCGGCCGCGTCCACATGGCCACCGCCGTCCTCATCGCGTCCGTCGTCGGCTTCGGCCTGGCGTGGCTGCTGCTGGAGCTGCTGCTGCTGCGCCGCCTGGCCAGGGTGGCCGACGCGCTCGCGCCGGACCCGGCGGGCGGCGACGAGCTGCAGCGGCTGTCGCGGCTGGCCGCGCTGCGGCACCCGGCCGCGCGTCAGTCGGACGCGCCGCCCGAACGCTGAGTTTCTCCACAATGACCCCCGAGGTGGGGGTCGATGAGCGGTGCTTCCGGAGCGCCGGGCGGGGAGGAGACGGCGGGCGCCGTGGCCGATGCGGTGCCGGCGCCCACGCCGGAGGCGCCGCCCGGTCCCCCGTCCGAGGCCCCGCCGGTCGCCCGCGCCGCCGACCCGGTCGCCGCCATCCCCTGGCGCCACCGCCTCTCCACCAAGCTGCTCGGGGTGACCCTGCTGATCACGCTGGTCGGCGTGGCGGTCTTCGCCCTGACCGAGGCCCGGTTCCAGGAGGCCATGGCCAGCCAGATGGAGAGCGGCGCCGAGCTCTTCGCCCAGACCATCGACCGGGCCACCACCCGGGCCATGATGGAGGATCGCCGCGAGGACGCCTACGACACCATCCGCGCCATCGGCGCCCAGCCCGGCGTCGAGCGGGTCCGGATCTTCAACAAGGAGGGGCGGATCACCTTCTCCACCGAGCCCGGCGAGACCGGCTCGATGGTGGACAAGAAGGGGGAGGCCTGCTTCGCCTGCCACGTCGACGGGCAGCCCATCTCGCACCTGCCCAGCGCCGAGCGGAGCCGGGTCTTCGTCCACCGCGGCCACCGGGTGATGGGCTACATCAGGCCCATCTACAACGAGGTCCGCTGCGCCACCGGTGCCTGCCACCACCACGCGCGCGGGGAGCAGGTGCTGGGCGTGCTGGACGTGGCGGTCTCGCTGGCCGACGTGGACCGCCGCATCGGGGCCTTCCGGTTCTGGAGCGTGCTGGGGACGGCGTTCGGGGTGCTGCTCCTCGGAGGGTTCTTCCTGTTCCTGGCGCGCCGCCACGTGGTGCGGCCGGTGGTGGCGCTGGTGGACGGGACCCGGCGCATCGCCCTCGACGAGCGGGACGTGGCGATCCACGTCCGCTCCAAGGGGGAGCTGGGGCTGCTGGCGGCCTCCTTCAACGACATGGCGCGGGCGCTCCAGCGCGCCGAGGAGGAGCTGCGCGGGCTCAACCAGGGGCTGGAGCAGAAGGTCCAGGAGCGCACCGCCGACCTCTCCCGGGCCCAGGCTGCGCTGGTGCAGTCGGAGAAGCTCTCCTCGCTGGGGCGGCTCTCGGCCTCGATCGCCCACGAGATCAACAACCCGCTGGCGGGCATCCTCACCTTCTCCAAGCTGCTCATCCGCGAGGCCGACCGCGACGTCCCCGACGAGGGCCGGCGCAAGGCGGTGCTGCGCAACCTCTCGCTGGTGCAGCGGGAGACCGAGCGCTGCAGCGCCATCGTCCGCAACCTCCTCGACTTCGCCCGCGAGCGGCCGCTGGAGCTGAGGGAGGTGGACCTGGTCCAGGTGGCGGAGGAGTCGCTGCAGCTGGTGGCGCACCAGCTCGCCATGCAGGGCCACCAGCTGGAGAAGCGCCTCCTCCCGGTGCCGGCGGTGCGGGCCGACTACGGCCAGCTCCGCCAGGCGCTGGTGAACGTGATCCTCAACGGGGCCGAGGCCATGCCGCGCGGCGGCCGCCTCACGGTCTCCACCGGCGCCTCCTCCGACGGCCGCTGGGCCGAGGTCCAGGTCGCCGACACCGGCCCGGGCATCTCGCGGGAGAACCTCAGCCGGATCTTCGACCCGTTCTTCACCACCAAGGAGAAGGGGACCGGGCTGGGGCTCTCGGTGGTCTACGGCATCGTGCAGCGCCACGGGGGGACGGTGGAGGCGACCAGCGAGATGGGGCAGGGGACGAAGTTCACCTTGCGGCTGCCGTCCGCGGCGGCGGCGGCGGCCTGACGCGGCGGCGCCGTGGAGGCGATCGGCCTGTGGTGGATCGGCGAGCGGGAGGAGAGCCCGGGCACAATGGAGCACGTCCGGCTGCACGTGGCGCGGGCCCTGGCGCTGCCGGCGCTCGTCCTGGAGGGGCCGGAGCGCCCCACCGGCACGCTCGACCCGCGCCGCCAGCAGCACAGCTCGGCGCGGATCCTGGAGTGGCTGCTGCGGGCCCGCCCGGAGGGACGGGTGCTGGGGGTCACCGACGTGGACCTCTTCATCCCGGTGCTCACCTTCGTCTTCGGCGAGGCCCAGCTCGGCGGGCGGGCCGCGGTGGTCTCGACGGCGCGCCTGGCGGAGGGGGCGCCGCGCGATCCGCGGGTGCGGGTGGAGCGGCTCGCCAAGGAGGCGGTGCACGAGCTCGGGCACGCGCTCGGGCTCACCCACTGCCCGGACATCGTCTGTGCCATGTCGCGCTCGGCCAGCGTGCGCGACGTCGATCGGAAGGCGGGGGTCCTGTGCCGCGACTGCCGCTCGCGGCTGCGGGACTCGACGAGCGGAGCGGAGGGAGCATGACGGCCGAGAAGACGCGGGTCCTGGTGGTCGACGACGAGGAGATCGTCCGCGAGTCGCTGGGCGGGTGGCTGGCGCAGGACGGGCTGCAGGTCGAGTCGGCGCCCGACGGCCCCGCCGCGGTGGAGCGCATGAAGGGGGAGGGGAAGTGGTCCATCCTGCTGGTCGATCTGAAGATGCCGGGGATGGACGGGATCCAGGTGCTGGAGGAGGCGCGGCGGCTGCAGCCGGACGCGGCGGTGGTGATCATGACCGCCTACGCCACCGTGGACACCGCGGTCGCGGCCATCAAGCGCGGCGCCTACGACTACCTGGTGAAGCCCTTCGACCCCGAGGAGCTGTCGCTACTCATCCAGAAGATCGTCTCGCAGCAGCAGCTGGTCCACGAGAACGCCGTGCTGCGCAAGGCGCTGCGGCGCGAGTACGATTTCCACGACGTGGTGTCCAAGAGCCCGGCGATGCGCCAGGTCTTCGAGCTGGCCCGGGTGGCGGCGCCGTCGGGCTCCACCGTGCTCATCCTCGGCGAGAGCGGCACCGGCAAGGAGGTGCTGGCCCGGGCCATCCACGAGGAGAGCCCGCGGAAGGAGGCACCCTTCGTCGCCGTCTCCTGCGCGGCGCTGTCCGAGTCCCTCCTCGAGTCGGAGCTCTTCGGCCACGAGCGCGGCGCCTTCACCGGCGCCACCGCCCGGCGCAAGGGCAAGTTCGAGGCGGCCCACGGAGGCACCCTGTTCCTCGACGAGATCGGCGACGTCTCGCCCAAGCTCCAGGTGGACCTGCTCCGGGTCCTGGAGGAGCGGAAGGTCCAGCGGGTCGGCGGGAACGAGCCGGTGGACGTGGACGTGCGCATCGTCGCCGCGACCAACAGGGACCTGCGGCAGGCGGTCGCGGCGGGGAAGTTCCGCGAGGACCTCTTCTACCGGCTGAACGTCATCTCCATCCAGCTCCCGCCGCTGCGCGACCGCAAGGAGGACGTCCCCTTGCTGGTGGAGCGCTTCCTCGAGCTGCTGGCGGTGGAGCTGGGCAAGCCGCTCACCGGGGTCTCGGCGGAGGCGCTGGCGGCGCTCATGGCCCACGCCTGGCCCGGGAACGTCCGCGAGCTGCGCAACGTCCTGGAGCGGGGTGCGGTGGTGGCCCAGGGCAGCGTCGTCCAGCTCGAGGACCTGGGCCTCAAGCCGACGGCGCCGGCGGCGCCGGGCGGCAAGGCGGTGCCGCCGTCGCTGGACGAGGTGGAGCGGCGCCACGTGATCGAGGTGCTCTCCTACACCGGGGGCAACGTGACGCAGGCGGCGCGCATCCTGCGGATCGACCGCGTCACGCTCTACAACAAGATGCGCCGCTACCAGCTCCGCGACTGACGCCACCGGCGCCCGGTCACCGCGCGCCGCTCCCCCGCGCCTGCGGCGGAGCGCGCCGGCGCGGGGATCGGTGCGGCGTTGAGCTTCTCGCCTCTCCGTCGAGAAACGCAGCACCGGCCCGTCCGATCCCGCAACGTCGCTGATTCACGCGTGGTTCATCGCGACCCGTGCATTTCCCGGCGTTGCGTTTCTCGACGGCCCCCGCCCGCGCCCGGCGCCGGGCCGCCGCCAACCTCCCCGGATCACTGCGCTCCGGGCCCTCCCGCCCGGCTGGCCCGCGGCGTGGATAGGAACCGCCCGGAGGCACGAGATGTCCTGCCCATACCTCACCCAGGTCACCATGGTGTTCTGCCGGGCCTCGCCGGTGAAGAAGCTGGTCCCGTCCGACCGCATCACCACGGCCAGCACCTGCGAGGGCGAGTGCTTCCGCAGCTGTCCCCTCTACCTCGAGATCGAGGAGCAGGTGGGCCGCGAGGTCCGCCAGTTCGAGGCCGAGTCTCCCGCCGTCCCCGCAAGGAAAGGAGCGCAGCCATGATCGCCGCATTCGCCGTCGCCCTGTTCGGAGCCGCCTTCCTCGCCTGCCTGGCCCACGCCCGCTAGCCGCACCGACGGAGCCGCCATGTCCATGCGCCGCAGGACCTTCCTCCAGATCGCCGGCGCCGCGGGCGCCGCCGCCGCGGCGGGCCCGGCCCGGGCCGCCTTCGGCGACCCCGCCGGCGCCGGCGAGGCCGCCGTGCTCGTCGACACCACCCGCTGCGTCGGCTGCCGGGCTTGCGAGGCGGCCTGCGCCGAGGCCAACGACCTGACGCCGCCGCCCGTCGGCGACGCCGTGCTGGCGGGGCTGCGCCCCACCACGCCCGAGCGGCTCACCGTGGTGAACCGCTTCCAGGCACCCGACGGCGGGCCGCGCTTCGCCAAGCGCCAGTGCATGCACTGCGTCGAGCCGGCCTGCGCCTCCGCCTGCCCGGTGCGGGCCCTCGACAAGCTCCCCGGCGGTCCGGTCACCTACAACCCCGAACGCTGCATGGGCTGCCGCTACTGCATGGTGGCCTGCCCCTTCGAGATCCCCAAGTACGAGTACTCCCGCGCCGTGCCCCGCGTGCGCAAGTGCACCTTCTGCGCCGCGCGCCAGGCCCGGGGGCTCGCCCCGGCCTGCACCTCGGTCTGCCCGAGCGGCGCGCTCACCTTCGGCAAGCGCGGCGAGCTGGTGGAGGAGGCGCGCCGGCGGGTCTACGGCCCCGGCAGCCGCTACGTGCACCACGTCTACGGCGAGCACGAGGCCGGCGGGACGAACTGGCTCTACGTGTCCGACGTCGACTTCGCCCAGCTGGCCATGAAGGTCACCGTGAACGACGCCTCCTACCCGCAGCTGGTGAAGGGCGCCCTGGGCGTCCCGCCCTTCGTCATGACCCTCTGGCCGCCGCTGCTCATGGGCATCTACGCCTTCTCGCACCGCAAGGAGAAGGTGGAGCACGAGGAAGGGCCGGGCGCCGGGACGTCGAAGGGAGGCCGCCATGGCTAGCCCCGTCGCGGTCGCCGCCGGCGGCGGCTGGTTCCGGGAGAAGATCCTCCTGGGGATGCGGCCCGCCGAGTACCTGCGGTCGCTGCTCACGCCCCTGAACGCCGCCTCCCTGCTCGTCTGCGCCATCGGGCTGCCGCTCATCTTCTGGCGGTTCTACGCCGGGCTCGGCGCCACCACCAACCTGTCGCAGACCCAGCCCTGGGGCATCTGGATCGGCTTCGACATGATGACCGGGATCGCCCTGGCCGCCGGCGGGTTCACCATCGGCGCCACCGTCGAGATCTTCGGCCTGGAGGAGTTCCACGCCATCGAGCGGCCGGCCATCGTCACCGGCTTCCTCGGCTACGTCTTCGCGGTCATCGGGCTCGTCACCGACCTGGGCAAGCCCTGGAACATGGTCCAGATCTTCGCCCAGAACGGCACGCGCTCGGTGCTCTTCGAGGTCGCCTGGTGCGTGGTCTGCTACACCATGGTCCTGTCG
>JAKAEO010000015.1 GCA_021818285.1 Myxococcales bacterium | reverse complement strand
CCCCCCGCCGTCGGCGCGCGGCCGGCGCCGCGCCCCGGGCGCGCGGCCCGAGGCGTCGTGCTCGTGCCGGTCCACGGCGGCCAGCGTCTCCCGGGCGAAGGCGGCGTAGCGCCCCGCCTCGATGGCGGCGCGGGCCCGGCGCATCAGCTCCAGGTAGTGGTGGAGGTTGTGCACCGAGAGCAGCCGCGGCCCCAGCGGCTCGCGGCACTTGAGCAGGTGGTGCAGGTAGCCGCGCGGGTGGTTCCGGCAGGTGGCGCAGGCGCAGGCGGCGTCGAGCGGCTCGCCGGAGAGCCGGTGCTCGCCGCGGGTGAGCCGCACCCTGCCGGTGGAGGTGAAGGCGGTCCCCTGCCAGGCGAGGGTGGTGGGGATGACGCAGTCGAACAGGTCCACGCCGTGGGCGACCGCCTCGAGGATGTCGGGCGGCGTCCCCACGCCCATGAGGTAGCGAGGCCGGTCGGCCGGGAGCAGCTCCGCGGTCCGGGCGATGACCTCGCCGCGCTCGGCCCGGGTGTCGCCCACCGCCAGCCCCCCGATGGCGAAGCCGTCGAAGGGGTGCTGGGTGAGGAAGGCGGCCGACTCGGCGCGCCAGGCCGGGGACAGGCCGCCCTGGACGATGGCGAAGAGCGCCTGCTCCGGGTCCCGGCGCGCCGCGAGGCTGCGGAGCGCCCAGCGGTGGGTGCGCTCCATCGCCGCCCGGACCTCGGCCGCCGCGGCGGTGGAGGGCGGGCAGACGTCCAGCGCCATCATCACGTCGCTGCCCAGCGCCGTCTGGACCTCGATGGAGCGCTCCGGCGTGAGGTCGTGGAAGCGGCAGTCGACGTAGGAGCGGAACCGGGCCCCGGCCTCTGTGACGGTCCGGTCGGCGGCGAGCGAGAAGATCTGGAAGCCGCCCGAGTCGGTGAGGATGGGGCCGTCCCACGCCATGAAGCGGTGCAGGCCGCCGAAGTGGGCCACCGCCTCGGGACCGGGGCGCAGCAGCAGGTGGTAGGTGTTGCCGAGGATCATCCCGGCGCCCAGGGCCCGCAGGTCGCCGGGCGTGAGCCCGGTGACCGTGGCCCTCGTGCCCACCGGCATGAAGGCCGGCGTCTCCACCGCGCCGTGGGCCGTGAGGAGCGTCCCGCGCCGGGCGCGCGACGCGACGTCGCGTGCTCCGGGGCGGAAGGCGGGGGGCATGGCGGCCGGAATAGCCCGGGGCGGGGCCGGGGCGCAAGCCGGCGGGCGGCCGGCCCTCAGGCCGCGCCGGCCGGTCCCGCCAGCCCCTGCACCACCGGCGCCGCCCCGGCGAGCAGCGGCGTGCGCCGGCCCCAGGAGAGGACCCAGAGCTGGTGGGAGGCGCGCGTGACCGCGACGTGGAGCCGCCGCCGCGCCTCGTCGTCGGCCGGGTAGGCGGCGGCGGTGGCGTCGGGGACCACCACGTAGTCCCACTCCAGCCCCTTGGCCGACTCGACGTCGGTGACGTCCACGCCCGGCTCGAAGGTGAAGGCGCCGTCCAGCACCAGCCGCGCTCCCGGCACCGCGTCGAGGCTGGCGTGGAAGGCCCGGGCCGCCGACGCTCCGGCCGCCACCACGCCCACCGACGCCCCCGGCTCGCGGTCCACCAGGTCGCGCAGCGCGCCGGCCAGGAACAGGTGGGCCTGGGCCGCCTCGGGGAAGTGGTGCAGGCCCACCGGCGCCCCGGCCCGGGCGGCGCGGGACCGGCCCGCCGCGGCGCCGGCGCCCAGGACGGCGCGCGCCAGCTCGGTGACCGGCTGCGGGCAGCGGTAAGAGACCTCGAGGCGGCAGACGGCCGGGTCGCGCACCCCCAGCGCCTCCAGGGCGCCGCTCCAGCCCGGGAAGCTCGCGGCGGTCTGCTGCAGCTCGTCGCCGGCCAGGGTGGCGCCGGCCTCCGGCGCCAGCTGCCGTCCGAGCGCGTGCAGCTCGTACACCGAGAAGTCCTCCGCCTCGTCGAGCACCAGGTGGGTGAGCCGCTCGGGGAGCCGGGCGCCGCTCCGGGCGCGCAGGAAGAGCAGCAACGCCAGGTCCTCGACGTCGAGCGTCCCGGCGATCTCGTCGGGCGTGCCCTCCTCGATGGGCCGGTCGTCGAGGGTCTGCAGCCGCTCCGGGTCGTAGCCGCGCAGTTGCCGGGCCAGCGGCGTCTCCAGCTGCAGCCGGGCGTGGCGCACCGTCTCCTCGACGGCGGTGCGGGGGAGCGAGCCGGCGGCCCGCGCCACCACCTCCTCGAGGAGCCCGCGGTCGGTGAGCACGTCGGCGATCCGCGCCCGCAGGGCGGGGAAGGAAAGCCCGCGCGCGTCGCCCACCCGCCGCAGCAGCGGCTCGCGCAGCGCCGGGTGGCGCTTCAGGGCCGACGCCAGCGGCGGGGTGTCGGCGTGGAGCCGCAGCCCCCGGGCGCCGAAGGCGGCGGCCGCGCCGCGGGCGAGCCAGGTGGCGAGCGTCTCCACGCGCGCCTCGGCGAGCCCCAGCGGCGCCAGCAGCCGGCGAGACAGGCGCGCCAGCCCCTCCTCGGGGACCACCACCGCCATGGCGTCGTGGCCGCCGTGGGCCACGGCGATGCGGGCCAGCCGGTGGAGGGCCACGGTGGTCTTGCCGCTCCCGGCGCTCCCCAGCACCAGCAGCGGCCGCCCCTCGGGCGCCGAGAGGGCCGCGTGCTGCTCGGCGTCGAGCATGGCGGTGACGTCGGGCCGGCCGCGCCGCCCCGGCGCTCCCGCTCCCACCCCGAGGAAGCCCTCCCGCGCGGCGGTGCCGGCGCCGCCGGCCAGCGCCGCCTGCTCCTCGGCCGCCCAGCTCCCGTCGGGGAGCCGCACCAGCGACCGGCTGCCGGTCAGCACGCGGGTGAGCTGTCCGCCCTCGATGACCAGGATGCGCCGGGCCTCGACCAGTCCCGTCGCCGGCCCCGCCGGGAAGGGCTCCTCGAAGTCATCTCCCTCCTGGTAGCGGTAGAAGACCTGGGCCACCGGCGAGATGCGCCAGTCCACCACCCGCAGCCCGGCCTGGAGGTCCACGAAGGTGCCGCGCCCGAGGAGGTAGTCGCGCGCCTCCCCCTGCATCCGCAGCCGCAGGTGGGCGAAGTAGGGCGAGGCCGGGTCCGGCGGCGGCGGCGCGCCCGCGCGGCGCGCCAGGGCCTGCGCCGCGCCCAGCCCCTGCAGGAGGGCCGGCAAGTCGGCCTCCGAGGCGTCGATGGCCTGCTCCCGCAGCGCCGCGGCGCTCTCCTCCGCCCGTCCCCGCGACTGGAGCGAACGGCGCGCGCGGTCGGCCGCGGCCCGCAGCGCGGCGCGCGTGCGATCGAGGAGGTCGGCCTCCTCGGCGACGACGGCGCCGTCCTGTGCGCTGAGCGGTCCCGGCATGGGGTGGGTAGCGGGGGAACGTGCCTTCAGGTCCCGGACAAGTCAACGCCGGGAGGGGGTCCCGAAGTCCCGTGACCCGGCCGTGACACGCGCCGCCTAGGACCCCGACCAGGGCCGCTCCGCGCCACCCCGGCGCCGGACGCCCCCCGAGGAGTCCCGCATGCTCTACCCCGAGCTGTTCCGCGACCTGGAGGCGGCGCGCTGGAACATGGCCGACGACGTCCCCTGGGGGCGCTTCGACCCCGCGCGGCTCACCGAGGAGCAGGCCCGGACCGTCCGGATGAACGCCATCACCGAGTGGTCCGCGCTGCCGGCCACCGAGATGTTCCTGCGCGACAACGCCGGGGACGCCGACTTCTCCGCCTTCATGTCGATCTGGTTCTACGAGGAGCAGAAGCACGCGCTGGTGCTCCTCGAGTACCTGCGCCGCTTCCGTCCGGAGCTGGTCCCCGGCGAGGCCGAGTTGCAGGCGGTCCGGTTCCCCTTCGACCCGGCGCCGCCGCTCGAGACCCTGACCCTGCACTTCTGCGGCGAGGTGCGGCTGACGCAGTGGTACCTGCGGGCCGCGGAGTGGCACGACGAGCCGGTCCTGAAGGCCATCTACGGCCTCATCGCCCGGGACGAGGCCCGCCACGGCGGCGCCTACCTGCGCTACATGAAGGCGGCGCTGGATCGCTCGCCGGCCGAGGCCCGCCGGGCCTTCGCCAAGGTGGGGCTGCTCATGGCGTCGAGCGGCCGGGCCGGGAAGCCGCTCCACCCCACCAACCTCCACGTGAACCGGTCGCTCTTCCCGCGCGACACCGTCCAGAGCCGCCTGCCCGACCCGGGGTGGCTCGACCGCTGGCTCGACGAGCAGATCCGCTTCGACGCCGCCTGCGAGGAGCGGGTGGTGTCGGCGATCCTGCGCAACCTCTCGCTGCTGCTCGGGGAGCGCTTCGAGACGGTCCGCGACCTGTCGCGCTACCGCCGGTCGCTGGCCGCGGCCGGGGAGCCGGCGGCCCCGGCGCCCGCCTCCCCGGCGGCCTGAGCGGACCCGGGCCGCGCCAGGCAGCGCGCCGGCACGCCGCCCCAGAGCTCGCCGGGGCCGATCACCGTGCCCTTGGCCAGCACCGCGCCGGCGGCGACGGTGGCGCCGTCGCCGATGACGCAGCCCGGCAGGATCACCGCCATGATGCCGATGGTGACCCGGCTGCCGATGCGCACCGGCGCGGTCACCAGCGCGCCGGCTTCGGCCGAGTGGGCCACCAGGGTGACGTCGCCCCCCACCACGGTGTCGTCGCCGACGGTGATGAGGTTCTGGTCGGCCACCACCGCGGTGTTGAACTGGACCCGGGCGCCCAGCCGCATCCCCATGAGCCGGTGGAAGAGGCCGATGAGCGGCGTCACCCGGATCCAGTTGATGAAGGCGAAGCGGTAGATGAGCGTCAGGGTGTTGAAGCTGGCCCAGCGCCAGGCGCCCCACGAGAGGTAGGGGAAGCGGCCCTCCGGCGTCCCCGGCGCGAGCAGAACGAAGCGCGCCGCGGGGAGCACCAGGAGCAGCGCCAGGCCGAAGACGAAGTAGCCGAGGGCCGCCGCCACGCACAGGACCAGCAGGCGGGCGTCGCCGTGGAGCGGGAGCCGGTCGCGCAGGAGCAGCCACCCCTTCACCGCCGGGAAGGCGGCGACGCCGGTGAGCACCGACACCTCCACGAAGAGGAGCAGCGTCACCGCGGTGTGGAGCGGCGTGAAGACCAGCTGCGTCCAGCGCTTGGTCACGGTGCCTCCGGGGTCGGCCGCCCCTGGCCTCGGGCGCCGGGGCGAGGCGCGGGAGAGGAGGCCAGGGGGTCCTGGGAAGGCGCCCTCAGGTCTCGAACTTGAAGTCCTTGAGCTGCTCGCGGAGCGCGGTCTTCAGGAACTTGCCGGCGGCGGTGCGGGGGATCGCCGCCATGAAGACGTAGGCGTCGGGCACCTGGAACTTGGCGAAGAGCGGCTCCAGGTACTCCCGCAGCTCGGACGGCGTGGCCTTGGAGCCCTCCCGCAGCACCACGCAGGCCACCGGCCGCTCGGTCCAGCGGGGGTGGGGCACGCCCACGACCGCGGCCTCCTTCACCGACGGGTGGCCCATCAGGGCGTTCTCCAGCTCCACCGAGCTGATCCACTCGCCGCCCGACTTGATGAGGTCCTTGGCGCGGTCGGTGATCCGCATGTAGCCCTCGCCGTCGACGGTGACGATGTCGCCGGTGCGGAACCAGCCGTCCATGGTGAACTTGTCGGCCTCGATGGGGTTCTGGAAGTAGCTGCTGGCGATCCAGGGGCCGCGGATGTGCAGCTCGCCCATCGACTTGCCGTCCCAGGGGACGACCGCCCCGCTGTCGTTGACCGCCCGGATCTCGACGAAGGGGACCGCCAGCCCCTGGGTGGCGCGGCACCGGAAGCGGTCGGCCTCGGGCGCGGCCTGCAGGGCCGGCTTGAGGCGGCTCACCGTGCCGAGCGGGGTCGTCTCGGTCATGCCCCAGGCGTGCAGGACGGTGAGCTTGTGGCGCTTCTCGAAGGCCTCGATCATCGACTGCGGGGCGGCGGCGCCGCCGACCACCATCGCCTTGACCGTCGAGGTGTCGAAGGCGCCGGGGTTCTTGTCGAGGGCGTCGAGGATCCCCATCCAGATGGTGGGCACGCCGGCGGTGAAGGTCACCTTCTCGGAGGCGATGAGCCCGAGCAGGCTGGCGGGGTCGAGGTGCGGACCGGGGAAGACCTGCTTGGTGCCGGTCATCACCGCGGTGAAGGGGAGCCCCCAGGCGTTCACGTGGAACATGGGGACCACCGGCATCATCACGTCGGAGGCCCCCATCCCCAGGGAGTCCGGCATCGCCGAGGCCATGGAGTGGAGCACCACCGCGCGGTGCGAGTAGACGACGCCCTTGGGCCGCCCGGTGGTGCCGGAGGTGTAGCACATGCCCAGCGCCTGGTTCTCGTCGATGCGGGGGAAGGCGAAGGAGGGCAGCTCGGGGGCGATGAGCTGCTCGTAGTCGATGGTGCCGGCCGGCTGCGGGCCGCCGTGGCCCCAGACGATGACGTGGCGGGGGTGGACCTCGTGGGCGAAGCGCTCCCACACCGGGACCAGGACGTCGTCGACCAGCAGCACCTGGTCGTCGGCGTGGTTCACGATGTAGGTGAGGTCCTGCGGGCTGAGGCGCGGGTTCAGGGTGTGCAGCACCGCGCCGGTGAGCGGGACGGCGAAGTAGGCCTCCAGGTGGCGCACGGTGTTCCAGCCCAGGGTGGCGACCCGGTCGCCCGGCTTGACGCCGAGCCGCTGCAGGGCGTTGGCGAGCTTCTGCACGCGCTGGTGGAACTCGCCGTAGCTGCTCCGGTGGATCGACTTGTCGGGGCGGCGGGTGACGAGCTCGGTCCGGGGGAAGTAACGGCCGACGCGCTCGAACAGGTGGACCAGGGTGAGGGGGAAGTCCATCATCAGGCCGTTCATGGCTGTGACCTTCCGTGAAGGTGGGGTTGGGGAGGCGGACGCGGACAGCGTAGCGCGGGCCCGCCCCGGCTGAGAACCCCCGCGCACCCCTTGACGCGGGGAGTCGGGATGCGTCATCGTTCGTTGACTCGAAAATCAACGACAGGAGCACCCCACATGGCACCGGACACGAGCTCCCTTCCCCTCGGCGGCGGCTTCCTCCTGGCGCCGGTCGGCTCCCAGCGCATCGACACCCCCGCCGACTTCACCGACGAGCAGCGCGAGTTCTTCCGGTCGGCCCGGAAGTTCGCGGTGGAGCGGGTGGTGGCGAGCGCCGACCGCATCGAGAAGAAGGACTTCGCGGTCACCCGGCAGCTGCTGCGCGAGGCCGGGGAGCTGGGCTTCCTCGCGCTCGACATCCCGGAGCAGCACGGCGGGCTGCAGCAGGACATGACCACCAGCGTGCTGGTGGCGGAGGCCATGACCACGCTGGGGGCCTGGTCGGTGATCATCGGCGCCCAGGTCGGCATCGGCAGCCTGCCCATCGTCTACTTCGGCACCGAGGCGCAGCAGGCCCGGTACCTGCCCAAGGTGGTCAGCGGCGAGTGGGCCTGCGCCTACGCCCTCTCGGAGGCCTCCTCCGCCTCCGACGCCATGGCCGCCCGCACCCGGGCGGTGCTCTCGCCCGACAAGAGGCACTGGATCCTCAACGGCTCGAAGCAGTGGATCAGCAACGCCGGCTTCGCCGACTTCTTCATCGTCTTCGCCAAGGTGGACGGCGAGAAGTTCACCGCCTTCATCGTCGACCGCGGGACGCCCGGCTTCAGCGTCGGCCCCGAGGAGCACAAGATGGGGATCCGCGGCAGCTCCACCTGCCCGCTGATCTTCGACGACGCCCAGGTCCCGGTCGAGAACCTGCTCGGCGAGATCGGCAAGGGGCACAAGATCGCCTTCAACATCCTCAACATCGGCCGGCTCAAGCTGGGCGTCACCTGCGTCGCCGCCATCCGCAACGTGCTGGAGATGACGGTGCCCTACGCCAAGGACCGCAAGGCCTTCGGCAAGCCCATCGCCGACTTCGGCTTGATCCGCGAGAAGCTCGCCCGGATGACCGCCTACGCCTACGTGGGCGAGGCCATGAGCTACCGCACCACCGGCCTCATCGACCGCCGGGCCCACGCCGCCGGACACGAGCGGGGCACCAAGGCCTACGAGGCCGACCACATCGCGGCGGTCGAGGAGTACAACGTCGAGGCCTCGATCCTGAAGGTCTGGGGCTCGGAGGCGCTGGGGATGGTGGCCGACGAGGGCGTGCAGATCCACGGCGGCTACGGCTTCGTGGAGGAGTACCCCATCGAGCGCGTCTACCGCGACAACCGGGTGAACCGGATCTTCGAGGGCACCAACGAGATCAACCGGCTGCTCATCCCGGGGACGCTGCTGAAGCGGGCCGCCAAGGGCACCTTCCCCATGATGGACATGGGCAAGGGGGTGGCCGCCGCCCTCGCGGCCGAGGGGCCGCCCGCGGCCGGCGCCGGGCCGCTGGCCCGGGAGCGGCGGGTCGCCGAGGCGAACAAGCACCTCTTCGCCTACGCGTCCCAGGTGGCCTTCGAGGCCTTCGGCGCGACCCTGGGCGACCGCCAGGAGGTCATGGGGGCGCTCGCCGACGTGGCCATCGAGGCCTTCGCGGTGGACAGCGCCGTGACCCGGGCCCTCCAGAAGCCCGATCCGGTGGGCGAGGCCTGCGTGAAGCTCTACGCCGAGGAGGCGCACCTGCGGGCCTGGGGCCGGGCGCGCGCCGCGGTGCTGGGCTCGGTGAAGGACCCGGCGGCGGCCCGCAAGCACCTCGGCCGGCTGCGGCGGCTCCTGGACGAGGAGCCGGGCGACCTCGCCGGCTGGCGCGACCTCGTCGCCGGCGCGACCGTCGAGGCCGGCAAGTATCCGCTTGCCTGGGCGTAGGGAAGCGCACACCGCTCGACATTTGCGCACGGTTCGCATAAATTGCGCCGGTTCCATGCTGGGAGTGCGTGGAACCTCACGGCAAGGTCGCCGTGTGCTCACACGAAAGAGCGTGTCCCGCATGGCTACTGGCACCGTGAAGTGGTTCAACGACGCGAAGGGCTTCGGCTTCATCACGCAGGACAACGGCGGCGAGGACGTGTTCGTCCACCACACCGCCATCCAGGCCGACGGCTTCCGGTCCCTCCAGGAGGGGCAGAAGGTCGAGTTCGACGTGCAGAAGGGCCCCAAGGGGCTGCAGGCGTCGAAGGTCCGCGCGGTCTAGCGGGCACGTCTCGCCGCGACAGGCCCTGGCCCGGCGACGGGTCGGGGCCTTCGTGTATCCGGGCCCCGGCCCGCGCCTTCTCGCCCCGCACGCGGGCGTGGATGGGGCGGCGCACCTGTGGTTATCTTGCCCCTTCCGGGGCCCATCCCACCCCGCGGCCGCTCCCCACCGCGCGCGGGGGCCGCCCGCCAACCACGGAGGCGCACATGGCCACGCCGGCGTTCCAGTACCACGATCCCTTCCCCCTCGCGAAGGACGGCACCCGCTACCGGCTGCTCGGCAAGGAGGGGGTGTCGGTCTCCAGCTTCGAGGGGAAGGAGATGCTCAAGGTGGAGCCGGCGGCGCTGGCGCGGCTGGCCCGCGAGGCGATGCGCGAGTGCTCCTTCTTCCTGCGGCGGGAGCACAACGAGCAGGTGGCGAAGATCCTCTCCGACCCGGAGTCCTCCGCCAACGACAAGGGGGTGGCGCTGGCCTTCCTGCGCAACGCCGAGATCTCGGCGCGCGGCGAGCTGCCCATCTGCCAGGACACCGGCACCGCCACGGTGGTGGCGAAGAAGGGGCAGCAGGTCTGGACCGGCGTGAAGGACGAGGAGTTCATCTCCCAGGGCATCTGGGAGACCTACACCAAGGAGAACCTGCGCTACTCGCAGACCACCGCGCTCACCCTCTACGAGGAGAAGAACACCGGCGACAACCTGCCGGCGCAGATCGACATCTACGCCGCGAAGGGAGCGGAGTACTCCTTCCTCTTCGTCGCCAAGGGCGGCGGGTCGGCCAACAAGACCATGCTCTGGCAGGAGACCAAGGCCCTGCTCGAGCCGGAGAAGCTGGAGAAGTTCCTCGTCGACAAGATGAAGTACCTGGGCACCGCCGCCTGCCCGCCCTACCACATCGCCGTGGTCATCGGCGGCACCTCGGCCGAGGCCAACCTCAAGACGGTGAAGCTGGCGTCCACCAAGTACTTCGACGGCCTGCCGACCCAGGGGGACGCCTTCGGGACCGCCTTCCGCGACGTGGAGCTGGAGCGGCGGCTGCTGGAACTCGCCAACGAGCTGGGCATCGGCGCCCAGTTCGGCGGCAAGTACTTCGCCCACGACGTCCGGGTGGTCCGGCTGCCGCGCCACGGCGCCTCCTGCCCGGTGGGCATGGGCGTCTCCTGCTCCGCCGACCGCAACATCAAGGCTCGCATCGACCGGGACGGGCTCTGGGTCGAGGACCTGGATCACGATCCGGCCCGGCTCATCCCGGCGCCCTACCGCACCGGGAAGCACGAGCACGGCGTGAAGATCGACCTGAACCGGCCCATGAAGGAGGTGCTCGCCGATCTCGGCCGGCACCCGGTCTCGACGCCGCTCCTGCTCACCGGGACGCTGGTGGTGGCCCGCGACATCGCCCACGCCAGGTTCAAGCAGCTCATCGACCAGGGCAAGGGGGTGCCGGATTACCTGAAATCGCACCCGGTCTACTACGCCGGTCCGGCCAAGACGCCGCCGGGCAAGCCCTCCGGCTCCTTCGGCCCGACCACCGCCGGCCGGATGGACTCCTACGTGGACCTGCTCCAGTCCCACGGGGCGTCGCTGGTGATGATCGCCAAGGGGAACCGCAGCCAGCAGGTCACCGACGCCTGCAAGAAGCACGGCGGCTTCTACCTGGGCTCCATCGGCGGCCCGGCCGCGGTGCTGGCCGAGGAGAACATCAAGAAGGTGGAGTGCATCGACTTCGCCGAGCTCGGCATGGAGGCCGTCTGGAAGATCGAGGTCGAGAACTTCCCCGCCTTCGTCCTGGTGGACGACAAGGGGAACGACTTCTTCAAGAAGCTCGGCGTCTAGCGGGGCCGCCGCGCCATGCGCGACCGCGCCTACGATCACATCCCCTACCGCCGCAGCGAGATCCAGCACCTGTACGGGCCCAACGTCCACGTCCTGGCGAACCCCTTCCTGCTGGGCCACCTCGCCACGCTCTGCTCCCGCGAGACCACCCAGCCGGCGGTCAACCGGCTGGTGCGGCTGCTCTACGAGGACCTGGTGCGCACCGTCGTGGCCGCCGAGTTCCCGCGGCGGCGGGTCAGCGTGCCCACGCGGATGATCGCCAGCTCGCCCCAGGCCATCTTCGAGGGGGAGGTGATCGACCGGGACGTCCGGGCGGTCACCGTGAACATCGCCCGGGCCGGCGCGGTGCCCTCGCAGGTGGCCTACGACCTGCTCAACGAGACGCTGGAGCCGGCGCTGGTGCGCCAGGACCACATCATCATGAGCCGGATGCTGGGGTCGAACGAGGAGGTGGTCGGCGCCGGAATCGGCGGCATGAAGATCGGCGGCGACGTGGACGGCGCCTTCCTGATCTTCCCCGACCCCATGGGGGCGACGGGGAGCTCGCTGGCGACGGCCATCGACACCTACAAGAAGAAGATCCCCGGCACGCCCCGCCGCATCGTCAACATCCACCTCATCGTCACCCCCGAGTACCTCCGGACGATGACCACCGCCCACCCCGACGTCCTGGTCTACGCGCTCCGGCTGGATCGCGGCCTCTCCTCGGCGGAGGTGCTCGACACCGTCCCGGGGACGCGCTGGGACGAGGAGCGGGGGCTCGACGACCACCAGTACATCGTCCCGGGCGGCGGCGGCTTCGGCGAGATCATGAACAACGCGTACGTGTAGGTCCGGGCGGGCAGGGGGCGCTTGCGCCAGATCAAGGCGCGCTCGCCGCCCTCCGAAGGCGGGATGGAAGGCATCCCCGGAGTCATTAGACTGCGAGTCGAACCCTCGCAGGGTGCGCGACGGAGGGCTCGGGAGTCGTGCATGGCCCAAGGAGCCGATCCGCTCCACTGGCGCGAAGCGGGCTCGCCGGGCAGCCCAGTCGTCCTCTGCCTGCACGGCCAGTTCCTGGACGGTCGGTCCTTCGACGCCCTGTCGGAACGGCTGGCGGGCCGGTGGCGCGTGCTGGTCCCCGATCTCCCGGGGTACGGGCGCAGCCCCTTGCCCCGGCCCTATTCCCTGGAGGTCGTCCGGGAAGCGGTCGAGCGCGACCTCGCCATCCGGGGCGTCCGCGAGACCGCCGTCGTCGGCTCCTCCATCGGCGCCTACCACGCCCTGGGCATGGCCCTGGCCGGCGAGCTCCGCGTGAGCCGGCTGGCCCTGCTGGGCCCCATCGCCGGGGCCGATCCCGAGGTGATGGAGGCCTTCGCGGGGTACGCGCGGGCCCTCGCCAGCGGTGTGGACCTGGTCGAGCCGTTCCTGGGCCTCGCCCTGCCCGCCGCCTGGGCCGAGGCCCATCCGGTCGAGACGGCCTCCCTGAGGACGCGCGCCGCGGAGGCGCCGCGGGCCACCCTGGCCGCCGAGTGCGACGCCATCGGTCGCATGGCCGACCTCAGGCCCCGCCTGCGGGAGCTCCGCGTCCCGGCGCTGGTCCGCGTCGGCGACGCCGATCGCAACACCCCCCCGGCGTGGGGCGAGGCGATGGCGCGGGCGATTCCCGGGGCCGTGCTGCAGGTCGTCCCCGGCGTCGGGCACCTGCCGCTGGTCCAGGATGCGGAGGCGACCTCGACCGCGCTGGAGCGGTTCCTGTCCTGACGGCGGAGGCGATCCGGCCGGCCGGCGAGGGGGGGAGATGGATCCGGCAGCACGGCGGCGCATCCGGGAGCTGGCCGAGTGGATCCGCTCGGCGGTCCCCGCCGGCGAGGACGTCCTCGACACGGTGACGCGCGAGCTGGCGCCGATGCTGGGGACGGACCAGATCTTCGCCTACGGCCTCGACACCGGAGGCGAGAAGCTCCGGCTGGCCTTCCTGAAATCGTCGTTGACCGGGATCTCCCGCTTCAGGGACGGGCTGGCGTCGCTCGTCGAACGGCAGCCGGCGAGCTTCGCCCACTACGATCCCCGCGCTCCGCCGCCCGCCCAGAGGAACGTCGCTATCACGCTGGGAGATCTCCGGCGCGCCACCGGCGTGGCCGACAGCCCGATGCTGCGGCTCGTCGAGGCGCACGGGTTCTCGACCCGCGACCAGCTCCGCGTCCTCGTCTGCGACGGTCCGGAGTTGCTCGCCCTGGTCGGCGCGCTCCGGGAACGTCCCTTCCGGAGGGAGGAGCGCGACGCCTTGCAGGCGCTGGTCCGTCCGCTGCGCGACCGGCTCGCGCTCGAGCGCCGCCTGGACCGGGTCCCGTGGGCCTTCGCGGCGCTGGGGGCGGCGCTCGACCAGCTCGGCGCTGCGGCCGTGGTGGTCCGTCGCCCGCTGCGGATCCTGCACTGCAACGCCCCGGCGGCGGCCCTGATGGCGAGGGACGGGGCCGGGTTCACCGCGGGTCTGCGGGAGGAGCTGGACGGGCGCGGAGACGGGCGGTGGCTCGTCACGCCGCTGCGGCTCGGGGGCGGCCCGGGACACTTTCTGGCGCTTCGCCGCCGGCCGCCGCGCGATGCGTCGGCCCCGGCCGTCGCGGCCGGAGCCCGTTACGGCCTCACCCGCCGCCAGGTGGCCGTGCTCGAGGGTGTCGCGCGGGGCGAGGCGAACAAGACGATCGCCTCGGCCCTCGCGTGCAGCGAGAGCGCCGTCGAGCAGCACGTCACGCGCCTGCTGCGGTGCTACGGCGTCGAGACCAGGGCGCGGCTGGTCGCCCGGTTCTGGACCGACATCCGCTGACACCGACGGGGCGCCCAGGAGGAGGCTCCGGATCCCCCCAGGGACGCCAGGGCGCTCGCGTGGTCAACTGGGACCGTCTGCCAATGGAAGGAGTCCATGGCCAGCCTGGCGCCCACGATCGGAGACGCGCTCGCGGACCTCGGGGCCAGCGCCTTGAACCTGCTGGGGTCCTGGGCCGTCATCTCGGTCGCCGCGGCCTTCGTGATCGTCAGGCTGTTCCGCGCCCGTGCCCGGGCAAACGACCGGCTGGCCGCCGACGGCCGGCGGGAGGACTGGGCGCAGGCCGCCGGCACGTCCGGGACGGAAGGCGCCGAGACTCCCGGAGCCGATCGGGCCCAACCCTGAGCGCCGGCGCGCCTACACGTCCGGCTGGGTCTCCGCCGCGACGACCCCCGGCTCCTCCCCGTCCCCGGGGAGCAGCAGGTTCAGCAGCACGCCGACGTAGGTGGCGAGCGACATGTCGCCCAGCTCCACCGAGCCCAGGTGGATCCTGGCGCCGCCCACGCCGATGATCAGGATCACCGAGGTGATGATCAGGTTGCGCTTCTTCGCGAAGTCGATGCGGGCCTCGACCAGCATGCGCACGCCCGCCGCGGCGATGATGCCGAAGAGCAGGATGCAGATGCCGCCCATCACCTGGGTGGGGATGGAGCGGATCAGCGCCCCCACCATCGGCAGGAAGGACATGGCGATGGCCAGCACCGCGGCGCCGCCGATCACCCAGACGCTGAAGACCCGGGTGATGGCCATGACGCCGATGTTCTCGCCGTAGGTGGTGGCCGGCGGGCCGCCCAGCATGCCGGCCACCGCCGTGGCCACGCCGTCGCCGGCCAGCGACCGGTGCAGGCCCGGGTCCTTCATGAGGTCCCGCCCCACCACGTTGCCGGTGACGATGAGGTGGCCGACGTGCTCGGTGATCACCACCAGCGCGATGGGGGCGAGCGTGAGGATCACGCCCAGGTCGAAGGCGGGCCGCACGAAGTGGGGGACGGCGACGGCGGAGGCGGCGCGCACGCCCGACAGGTCCACCTGGCCGGCCAGCAGCGCCACCAGGTAGCCGCCGCCGATCCCGATGAGCACCGGGATCACCCCCAGGAACCCCTTCAAGAACACCGCCGCCGCGATGGCGATGGCCAGGGCCGCCAGCGCCACCCGGAAGAACTCGGGCCGGTAGGAGCCGGTCCCGCCCTGCATCGCCATCACCTCGACCGCCACCCGGGCCAGCCCGAGCCCGATGACCATGACCACCGGCCCGATGACCACCGGGGGCAGCAGCCGGTCGATCCAGGCGCTGCCGAACTTGCCGATGGCCAGCGCCACCGCGACGTAGATCAGCCCCACCACCACGCAGCCGCCCATGGCGATGGCCACGCGGGCGTCGGGCGCCATCTGGCCCGGCTTCACGGCCAGGACCGCCGAGAGGGCGGCGATGAAGGCGAAGGAGGAGCCCAGGTAGGCCGGCGCCTTCCCCTTGGTGAGGAGGATGTAGAGGAGGGTGCCGAGGCCCGAGGTGAAGAGCGTCACCGAGGTGTCGAGGCCCACCAGGAAGGGGACCAGCACGGTGGCGCCGAACATCGCGAAGAGGTGCTGGAGCGAGAGCGGGATCGACTGGAGCAGGGGGACCCGCTCCTGGACGTCGATGGTGCGAGGCGCCACGGCGAGCTCCGTCAGGCGAAGAGGAAGTAGACCAGGAAGGCGGCCGAGGCGGCGTACATCAGCGGGCGCACCTCGCGCCCGCGGCCGGTGAGCAGCTTGAGCAGCGCGTAGGAGAGGAACCCGGCGCCGATGCCGTTGGTGATGCTGTAGGTGAAGGGCATCACCGCGAGGGTGAGGAAGCCGGGGATGGCCTCGGTGAAGTCGTCCCAGGGCAGCGCCCCCACCTCCCGCATCATCAGGAAGCCGACCAGCACCAGCACCGCGCCGGTGGCCTGGGGCGGGACGATCCCGGCGAGCGGCGAGAGGAACAGCCCCACCGCGAAGAGCAGGCCGGTGACCACCGAGGCGAGGCCGGTGCGCCCTCCGGCGGCGGCGCCCGAGGCGCTCTCGATGTAGGTGGTGGCCGAGCTGGCGCCGGCGGCCCCGCCGGCCACCGCGGCCAGCGAGTCCACCATCAGCACCGTGCCCGGGCGCGGGTAGTTCCCCTCGGCGTCGAGGTACTTCGCCTCCTGGCCCACCGCCACCACCGTCCCGACGGTGTCGAAGAAGTCGGAGAGCATCAGCGAGAAGACGGTGAGCCCCGCCGCCGCCAGCCCCATCCTGCCGACGAAGGAGAAGCTGAACTGGCCCACCTGGGAGAAGTCGGGGAGGGCGAGGAGCGAGCGGGGGAGCTGCCCGGCGCCGGGCGGCAGCCGGGCGGCCTCCCCCAGCAGCGCCCGCAGCAGGCCGGCGGCGGCGGTGGAGACGGCGATGCCGATGAGCAGCGCCCCCTTCACGTTCCGCAGCACCAGCCAGGCGGTGAAGATCAGCGTGCCCAGGAAGAGCCAGGCGGTGGCCCCCTGGGCGGGGCCGTGCAGCGTGCCGTCGAGCCCGAGCTGCACCGGCACCGGCCCGCCGCCGGGGCGGGAGACGAAGCCGGCGTCCACGAAGCCGATGATGGCGAGGAACAGGCCGATGCCGACGCCGATGGCCTTCTTCTGGGAGGCGGGGACCGCCACCACCACCGCCTGGCGCAGGCCGGTGGCCACCAGCAGGGAGATGAGCAGGCCCTCGGCGACGATGACGCCCATGGCCTGCGGCCAGGAGAGGCCGCGCGCGCCCACCAGCTGGAAGGCCACCACCGCGTTCAGCCCCATCCCCGAGGCCAGCGCCAGCGGCAGGTTGGCGAGGAGCCCCATGGCGACGGTCATGACCGCCGCCACCAGCGCGGTGGAGGTGAGCAGGCCGGGGATCGCCCCCGGCCGCCCGCCCCCCAGGATCATGGGGTTCACGAAGAGGATGTAGGCCATGGTCATGAACGTCGTCGCACCGGCCACGATCTCGGTGCGGACGCTCGTGCCCCGGGCCGCGAGGCCGAAGAAGGCGTCGAGCTTCCCGGAGAGCCCGGTGGGCGCGCTCATGGGCGGTCCTCCCGGATCAGTAGACGGTCCACTGGACCATCGCCTGCGGCACCGACACCACCTTCATGGCGCCGTTCCGGCCCGGATTCGGGAAGGCGTGGACGTACCACTCGACGCCGGCGTGGAAGCGCCCGGGCTTGCCCCCGGCGACCAGCGCCCCGAGGTCGAGCAGCAGCTCCGGCTGGGTCATGAGGTCGAGCCTGGTCTTGCCGGCGATCCGGTCGGTGGTGAGGTCGGCGAAGCCGGTGAAGACGAGCTGGAGCGGCCCCAGGCCGAAGGGCACCGTCCAGAAGGGCGAGAGCTGCCAGGTGTGGTGGTAGAAGTTCAGCGCCGAGAAGGTGCCGGCGGCCTCGGCGAGGCGCACCGTGACGTCGGCGTACCGGTAGTAGAGGTTCACGCCGGCGACGGCGAAGCCGGGGATGGCCAGGTCCACCCCCAGGCCGCCCAGGTAGGCGCTGAAGTCCCGCGACTGGTTGATCTCGCCGGCCAGGCCCCAGTTGCGGATCGGGCCGGCGCCGCCCAGGCCGAGGAGCCTGTTCAGGAACAGGCGCGGGTGCCACTCCACGTAGACGTCCGCGGTGCTCCCGGTGGGCGTGAGCCCGTCCACGAACTCGCCCCGGTAGAGGTCGACGAAGGCGAAGTTGTCGCCGTACTCCCAGGTGCTGAAGTGGTTCACCGTGACGGTGGTCATCGTCCCGCTCCGGGTGTCGTACCCGAGCAGGTTGTCGTGGAAGTTGTAGCCCTGCAGCAGCTGGACGTTGGTGGTCGAGAAGCCGTCCGCGGCGGCGGCGCGGGGCAGGGCCAGGGCGGCGGCCAGCAGGCCGGCGGCGAGCGACACACGATGTGCGGTCAAGGAGCCCCTCGGTGGTTGGTGCACCGGCGGGCAACCTAGCCGCGGGATCTGACACCCGGCCGGGGGATCAGGCGGCCGGGGCCTCCGGCGGCAGCACGTACCACTGCCCCTTGGCCCCCTGCTCGCGGCGGCACAGCCCCTCCTTCTCCATGGCCTCGAGCAGCCGGGAGAACGAGGAGAAGCCGTGGTCGCGCTCGTCGAAGTCCGGCTCGCGGCGGACGATGGCCGCCTTGATGGCCGAGGGGTTCACCGGGGCGGTGGCCCGGGCCAGGATGGCCGACAGCGACTCCCGGGCGATCTCGGGGATCACCTTCTCCTTCGGCTTCTCCCGCGGCTGGCCCGCCGCGCCGCCGCCGCCCGACCCGCCGCCGGCCTCGCGCCGCCGCCCCCCGCCGGCGCGCAGGTAGATGAACTCGTCGCAGGCCTTCACGAAGAGCGGGCTGGTGGACTCCTTCACCGCCATGCCGATGACGGTCCGGTCGTTCTCGCGCAGCTTGTAGGCGAGCGGGCAGAAGTCGCTGTCGCCCGACGCCAGCACGAAGGTGTCGATGTGCTCGCGCAGGTAGGCCAGCTCCAGCGCGTCGATCACCAGCCGGACGTCGGCGCCGTTCTTCCCGGCGCGGGTGGAGGGGGGCACGTCCACCAGCTCGACGCCCTTGTCGTGGAGCCGCTGGGTGGCCTCGGGGAAGCGGGTCCAGTCGGCGTAGGCGCGGCGGAAGACCACCTTGCCCTTCTCCAGCAGGGTGTCGAGCGCCGGCTGCAGGTCGAAGGTGGAGGCCTCCAGCCCGGTGCGGGTGACGAGGTTCTCGAAGTCGATGAACAGGGCGATGCGCTGGTCGAGCGGCTCGCGCTTCATGCGGGGTATCTCCTGGGGCCGTGGCGGCCGGTCAGGCCGGCAACCTGACAGGGGGACGGGCGGGAAGCAAGGGGGACGCCGGCCGATCCGCCACCCCGGCGTCACCGCGCGACGCGGCTGGATCCGGCGAAGCACCGGCCCGCCGCCCGTCGACGCCGGCCCCGGCGGCGTGCTTCACTCCCTCCTCCCGTGCGCCCCACCTGCCTCCGCTGCCTCCGCCCGACCTCCTTCTGCGTCTGCGCCGGCGTCCCCCCGGCCCGGGCGCGGAGCCGGCTCGTCCTGCTGCAGCACCCGCGCGAGGCCGGGCTGGCCATCTGCAGCGCCCGGCTCACCCACGTCCTCGTCGAGGGCTCGGAGCTGCACCGGGGCGTCCGGTTCGCCGGGCACGCGCGGGTGCGGGCGCTCGCCGCCGTCCCCGGCGCCGCCCTGCTCTTCCCCGGCGAGGGCGCCCGGGCCGCCGCCACGCTCGCCGACGCGCCGCCGCCGGTGCTCTTCGCGCTGGACGCCACCTGGTTCCACGCCGGCCGGATGCTCCGCGACAACCCCTTCCTGGCGGCCCTGCCGCGCCTGTCGGTCCGCCCGGCGCAGGCGAGCGCCTACGGGGAGCTGCGCCGCGAGCCGGGCCCGGAGCACCTCTCGACGCTGGAGGCGGTGGCCCTCGCCCTCGGCGCGCTGGAGCGGGATCCGGCGCGCTTCGAGCCCATGCGTGAGGCCTTCCGGCGGTCGGTCGCGCTCCAGCTCGCCTGCGCCCGCGGCCCGCGCCACAGCCCCCGCCACCGCGGCGGCGCGGCCCGGGATCCGGCCGGCGCGGCCCCTGCGGCTCCCGCCGGCGCCGCCGTCACACCGGAGGGGTAGGGTCGGTCCCGGCATGGCGCCCCGCCTCCTCCTCGACGCCGGGCAGGCGCGCGCCCTCCACCTCGCCGCCCAGGGGCTGCTCCGGCCACCGCGGCGCCGGGCCACGAAGGGCGACGTCCGCGAGGCCGTCGCGCGGATGTCGCTGCTCCAGATCGACACCATCCACGTCGTCGCCCGGAGCCCCTACCTCGTCCTCTTCTCGCGCCTCGGCCCCTACGCGCCCGCCTGGCTCGACGAGCTGCTCGCGGAGGCGGCCCTCTTCGAGTGCTGGGCCCACGAAGCCTGCTTCGCGCCCATCGAGGACTGGGCGCTCCACCGCCGCGTCGCCGAGACGCGCAGCCACTGGTTCCTGGACCGGGCGCGCCGCCTCCTCCGGCGGAACGGGGAGGAGATGCGCGCCTTCCTCGCCCACGTCGGCGCGCGGGGCCCGGTGAAGGCGGCCGACTTCGAGCGGCCGGCCGGCGCGCGGGGGAAGCCGGGCTGGTGGAGCTGGAAGAAGGAGAAGCGGTGGCTCGAGGCCTGGCTGGCGCTGGGGGAGCTGATGGTCGCCCGGCGCGAGAACTTCCAGCGCGTCTACGACCTCCGGAGCCGCGTCCACCCCGCCGCCGACGGGCTGGCGTTGCCCGGGGCGGAGGAGGCCCGCCGCACCCTCGTCGAGCGGGCGGTCCGCGCCCTGGGCGTCACCCAGGCGCGCTGGGTCCACGACTACTTCCGGACCAGGCCTCGCCTGCGCGACGAGGACCTCCGGCCGCTCGCCGAGGAGGGGATCCTGGTCGAGGCCGCCGTCGAGGGCTGGCGGGCGCCGGGCTGGGTCCACCGGGACCACCTCGCGGCGGCGGAGCGCATCCGGGCGGGCCGGCTCCGGGCCACCCGCACCGCCCTCCTCTCGCCCTTCGACCCGGTGGTCTGGGACCGGGAGCGCGCCGCCGGCATGTTCGGCTTCGAGTACCGGCTCGAGTGCTACCTGCCGGCGGCCCGGCGGCGGCACGGCTACTACGTGCTCCCGGTCCTCCGGCGCGGCGCGCTGGTCGGTCGCCTCGACGCCAAGGCGCACCGGGCCGAGGGGATCTTCGAGGTCCGGGCGCTCCGGCTCGAGCCGGGGGTCCGGCCCGGGGAGGAGCTGCTGCGCGACCTGGCGCGGGCCGTCGGGTCCTGCGCCAGGTGGCACGGAACGCCCGTGGTGCGGCTGCGGGCGACGGCGCCGCCGGCGCTGCGCGGGGCGCTCGCCGCGCTGCTCCCACCGCCGGCGGCGGCGCCGCGGCGGAGGCCGGCGGCTCCTCCCCCTGGCCCGCGGCCGCGCGCGGCGGTACGGTCCGGCATCCAGCCGAGGGGAGGGCCGACATGATCCTGGCGTCGAGGAGCGCGATCGAGGAGTACGGCGCGGCGGGCTGCTGGGGCACCCGGACGCTGCTCGACGACTTCCGGGAGCACGCGGCCCGGATGCCCGGCCACGTCGCGGTGGTGGATCCGCCCAACAAGCAGGCGCTGGTGGGGTTGCCGCCGGAGCGGGTCACCTACCGGGAGCTGGCGGGCGCCGTCGAGGGCACGGCCTCGGCGCTGGCCGCCGCCGGGATCGGCAAGGACGACATCGTCGTGGTGCAGCTCCCGAACTGCTGGGAGCTGGCGATGCTCTACCTGGCCATCGCCCGGGCCGGGGCCGTCATCACCCCGGTGCCGATGCAGTGGCGCTCCAAGGAGGTGGGCTACGTGGCCGCGCACACCGGCGCCAGGGCCATGGTGACGGTGGAGAGCTTCCACGGCTTCGGCCACATGGCCCTGGCGAGGGAGATCCAGGCGGCGACGCCGAGCGTGAAGCTGCTCCTCGACCTCGCGCAGGTCCGCGAGATGGCGCGGACCCCGCCCGATCCGCGGCTGGACCGGATCCCGGTCGAGGGCAACGACGTCTTCACCCTCTGCTGGACCTCCGGGACCGAGGCGCAGTCCAAGGGCTGTCCGCTCAGCCACAACAACTGGCGCTGCCAGGCGGCCATGGCCTCCAGCCCGGGCATCGGCCCGGGCGACACGCTGCTCACCGCCGGGCCGCTCGTGAACATGGGGGCCCTGGGAACGGTCTTCGCGCCGTGGCTGGTGAACGGCGGCACGCTGGTGCTGCACCACCCCTTCGAGCCGCTCCTGCTGCTCCAGCAGATGATGAAGGAGAAGGTCCAGTACACGCTGCTGGTGCCGGCCGTGGTGAACCTCATCCTCAAGCACCCGGCGGCCAAGGGGATCGACCTGAGCGGCCTGAAGGCCATCACCGTGGGCTCGGCGCCGCCGTCGCTCTGGGCGCTGGAGGAGTTCGAGAAGCGCTGGAACGTGCCCATGGGGAACATCTGGGGCATGAACGAGGGCACCGGGATCGTCTCGGCGGTGAAGGACGTTCCCGACATCAACCGGCGCGTGGACCAGTTCCCGCGCTACGGCGCCAAGGGCTACACCTGGTCCGTGCCCATGACGCGGTTCCTCCGGACCAAGGTGGTGGACAGCGCCGGGGAGCGGCTCGAGGAGCCCGACGCGGTGGGCGAGCTGCTCTACCGCGGGCCGAACGTGATGCCCGGCTACTTCCGCCGGCCCGACCTGAACGAGCGGGCCTTCGACGCCGAGGGCTACTTCCGCACCGGCGACCTCTTCCAGGTGAAGGGGCCGCAGTACATGAAGTTCTTCGACCGGGTGAAGGACATCATCATCCGCGGCGGCAACAACATCTCGGCCCAGGAGGTCGAGAACCTCCTGGTGGGCCATCCGGCCGTCCAGGAGGTGGCGGCGATCGGGATGCGGGACGAGATCCTCGGCGAGCGGGTCTGCGTCTTCGCGGTGCCGAAGCCCGGCGAGCGCCTGACGCTGGAGGGGATCGTCGACTTCATGAAGGGGGCGGGCGTGGCCGCCTACAAGCTCCCCGAGCGGCTGGAGGTGCTCGACGCCATGCCGCGCAACCCGGTGGGGAAGACCCTGAAGGCGCAGCTCCGGGCCGAGCTCCAGGCGAGGCAGGGCGCCGCGGCGAAGGGCTGACCGGATTCACGGCCCCGGGACGCCGATCTCCCCGGCGTGGCGGGCCGGCCCCGGGCCGCGCTCAACCGAGCGTCGGCATGGCCAGGCTGCCGCCGCCCGTCCCGGAACCCTCCGGCCAGCGGCTGGTGACCGCCTTGGTGCGCGTGTAGAACTTGACCCCCTCGGTGCCGTGGACGTGCAGGTCGCCGAAGAGCGACTGCTTCCAGCCGCCGAAGGAGTAGAAGGCCATGGGGACGGGGATGGCGACGTTCACGCCCACCATCCCGACCTGGACGTCGTGCTCGAAGCGCTGCGCCGCCCGCCCCGAGCCGGTGAAGATCGCCGTGCCGTTGCCGTAGGGGTTGGCGTTCACCAGGGCGATGGCCTCGTCCAGCGTCGCCACCCGCAGCACCACCAGCACCGGCCCGAAGATCTCCTCGCGGTAGACGATCATCGAGGTGGTGACGTGGTCGAGCAGCGTGGGGCCGAGGAAGAAGCCGGCCTCCGCCTCCGGGACCCGCAGCGTCCGGCCGTCCACCACCGGCTTCGCCCCCTCGGCGAGCCCGGCGGCCACCAGCCCGCGGATGCGCTCCCGGTGGGCGGCGGTGACCACCGGCCCCATGTCCACGCCCTTGAAGGTCCCCGGCCCGACGCGCAGCGCCCTCGCCCTGGCGGCGAGCCGCTCCACCAGCGGGCCGGCCACCCCGCCCACCGCCACCACCGCCGAGATGGCCATGCAGCGCTCGCCGGCCGAGCCGTAGGCGGCCCCGACCAGCGCGTCGGCGGTGAACTCGAGGTCGCAGTCGGGCAGCACCACGGCGTGGTTCTTGGCGCCGCCCAGCGCCTGGACCCGCTTCCCGGTGCGCGCCGCCGTCTCGTAGACGTGCCGGGCGATGGGCGTCGAGCCGACGAAGGAGACGGCGTCCACGCCGGGGTGGGTGAGCAGGGTGTCCACCGCCTCGGCGTCGCCCGGCACCACGTTGAGCACGCCCGGCGGGAGGCCGGCCTCCTGGAACAGCCGCGCCAGCCGCAGCGAGGTGGAGGGCACCTTCTCCGAGGGCTTCAGCACGAAGGTGTTCCCGCAGGCCAGGGCCACCGGGAACATCCACATCGGCACCATCGCCGGGAAGTTGAAGGGGGTGATGCCGGCGCAGACGCCCACCGGCTGCCGGGTGGCGTGGAGGTCCACGCCCCTGGCCACGTCCTCCGACCATTCGCCCTTGAGCAGGTGCGGGATGCCGGTCGCGAACTCGACCACCTCGACGCCGCGCTGCACCGACCCGGCGGCGTCGGGGAGGGTCTTGCCGTGCTCCTGGCTGACGAGCCTCGCCAGCTCGTCCCTGTTGGCGTCGCACAGCTCGCGGAAGCGGGCCAGGATGCGGGCGCGGCGCAGGGGAGGGGTGTCGCGCCAGGCCGGGAACGCGGCCCGGGCCGCCTCGATCGCCTTGCCGACCGTCTCCCGGCTGGCGAAGGCCACCTTCCGGATCACCTGTCCGGTGGCGGGGTCGTGGACGTCGCCGAGCCGCGCACCGGGGACCGGATGCTCGGCGCCGCCGATCCAGGGTGACAGGACGGGGGTGGTCATGGCGGTCCTGGAGGGTATGAAACACGGCCCCGGCGAAGCAACCGTCGACCCATGCGAGACGGAGCGCTGGGCTGACTTGCCGCAGGTCACCGATCCACCGATCATTCCCCGCCAACGGGGGGCTCATGCCCGAGAACGACGGACCGCACCGCTGGAAGTTCCACCGCGTCGGAGGGCTGGACCAGGTCTCGCTGGAGACGGCCGAGGACCTGCGCAACCTCGAGTCGCTCGACCAGAAGCTCTGGGTGGCCCTCTCCTGCCCGGTGAAGGGGCTGGAGCTGGACGCCCGCACGCTGGAGCTGCTCGACCTCGACAAGGACGGCCGGGTCCGCGCCCCCGAGATCATCGCCGCGGTGAAGTGGTGCGACGCCCGGCTGGCGGACCTCGGGAGCCTCATCCCGGGGAAGCCGGCGCTCCCGCTCGCCGCCGTCGACGCCGCGAAGCCGGAGGGGAAGGCGCTCCTCGGGGCGGCGGCCCGGATCCTCGCGGCCCGCAAGCGGCCGGACGCCGCCGAGGTCGGGCCCGACGACGTGGCCGACCTGTCGGGCGTGTTCGAGGGCACCGACTTCAACGGCGACGGCGTGGTGCCGCCCGAGGCGGCCGGGGACGACGCCGGGACGCGCCAGCTCCTCGCCGACGCCATCGCCTGCGCCGGCGGCGCGCCGGACCGCAGCGGCCGGCCGGGCGTGGACCGGAAGCGGCTCGACGCCTTCTTCGCGGAGCTGGCCGCGCACGCGGAGTGGGCGGCCCGGGGCCGGGCGCCGGAGGTGGCGGTGCTGGGAGAGGGGACCGGCGCGGTCCACGCGGCGGTGGAGGGGCTGCGCGCCAAGGTGGACGACTTCTTCGTGCGCTGCCGGCTCGCCGCCATGGACCCGCGCGGCGCGACGCTCCTCAACCGGACCGACGCCGAGTTCCAGGCGCTGGCGGCGAAGGACCTGGCGGCCGGCGGCGACGTGGCCGCGTTCCCCATCGCCCGGGTGGAGGCGGGGCGGGCGCTGCCGCTCGCCGAGGGGGTGAACCCGGCCTGGGCCGGTCCCGTCGCCGCCCTGCGCGCCGCGCTCGGCGGCCGGCCGGCGCTGGAGGCCGCCGCGTGGGAGGAGCTGAAGGCGAAGCTCGCCCCGTGGCGGGACTGGCTGGCCTCGAAGCAGGGGGCGTCGGTGGAGAAGCTGGGGCTGCCCCGGGTCGAGGCGCTGCTCGCCGCGGGGAAGGGGAAGGCGGAGGCGCTCCTGGCCCGGGACCAGGCGCTCGAGGCCGAGTCCAACGCCGTCGGCGACGTGGCGCGGATGGTGCTCTACCAGCGCGACCTGTACCGCCTGCTGCGGAACTTCGTCTCCTTCGCCGACTTCTACGACCCGAAGGTGGCCGCCGTCTTCCAGGCCGGGACGCTCTTCCTCGACGGCCGGAGCTGCGATCTCTGCGTCCGGGTGGACGATCCGGCGGCGCACGCGGCGCTGGCGGGCCTGTCGCGGATGTTCATCGCCTACTGCGACCTGCGGCGGCCCGGCGGCGAGGCCATGAAGGTCGCCGCCTGCTTCACGCTGGGCGACAGCGACTACCTGCGCCCCGGGCGGAACGGCCTCTTCTACGACCGCAGGGGGCGGGACTGGGACGCCACCATCACCCGCATCGTCGAGAACCCGATCTCCATCCGGCAGGCCTTCTGGTCGCCCTACAAGAAGTTCGTGCGGATGGTCGAGGATCAGGCGGCGAGGTTCGCCGCCGCCAAGGAGAAGGAGGCGGACGCCCGGCTGGCCGCGGCGGCCGCCGGCACCACCGAGGTCGCCACCGCCCGGGCGGCGCCCGCGCCCACGCCGGTGGACGTCGGCAAGATGGTGGGCATCATCGCCGCCCTGGGCGTCGGCGCCGGCGCCGTCGGCACGCTGTTCGGCGGCTTCGTCTCCGGCTTCCTCTCGCTCGAGCCGTGGTGGGCGAAGCTGGTGGCGGTCCTGGGCGTGGTGCTGGCGATCTCCGGCCCGGCGACGATGCTCGCCTGGCTGAAGCTCCGCCAGCGCACCCTGGGGCCGGTGCTCGACGCCAACGGCTGGGCCATCAACGGGCGGGTGAGGCTCAACATCCCGCTGGGCTCCATCCTCACCGCGACGGCGGTCCTGCCGCGCAACGCCACCCGGTCGCTCGTCGACCCCTACGAGGACCGCCGGGCGCGGCGGCGGCGCCAGCTGCTCACGCTGCTGGTGCTGGCCCTGATCGTCGCCCTGGCGGTGGCGCGCCACCGCCACGCCTGGCCCTTCGCGCCGCGGTAGCGCCTCAGTCCTCCCATCCGCCGCGCGCCCGGCCGGCCTTGTGGCCCGACCGCCGCCGCTTCTCGGCCAGGCGCCGCTCCTGCGAGCCGCGGGTGGCCCGGGTGGGGCGGCGCGCCCTGGGCACGTGGGAGAGGGCGCGCAGCCGCTCCCGCAGCCGCTCCAGGGCGGCGCCGCGGTTCTGGAGCTGGCTGCGCCGCTCGGTGGCGGTGACGAGGAGGCCGGTGGCGGGGTGGAACAGCCGGACCGCGGAGGCGGTCTTGTTCCGGTGCTGGCCGCCGGGTCCGCCGCCGACGAAGAACTCCTCCCGGCACTCGGCGAGGAGCGCCAGGTCGGAGAGCGCCAGCGCCCGCCGCGCCGCCTCGCGCCGCCCCGGCTCCATCAGCCGTTCACGTCCACGACCAGCCGGCCGCGGACCTTGCCCGCCAGCAGGTCGGCGGCGGCGCCCAGGCTCTGCTCCAGCCCGATGGCCTGGGCCAGCGACTCGAGCCGCGCCGGGTCCAGGTCCCGGGCCAGCCGCGTCCAGGCCTCGCGCCGCAGCTCGCGCGGGGCCATGACGCTGTCGACGCCGTAGAGGGTCACGCCGCGGAGGATGAAGGGGGCGACGCTGGCGGGGAAGTCCATCCCCTGGGCCAGGCCGCAGGCGGCCGCCGCGCCGCGGTACTTGATCTGCGCGCAGGCGTTGGCCAGCGTGTGGCTGCCCACCGAGTCCACCACCGCGGCCCAGCGCTCCTTCTGCAGCGGCTTGCCGGGCGCGGAGAGGGCCGCCCGGTCCACCACCTCGGCGGCGCCCAGGGCCTTGAGCCAGGCGGCCTCGCCGGGGCGGCCGGTGGAGGCCACCACCTGGTGGCCCAGCCGGGAGAGGAGGGCCACCGCCACGCTGCCCACGCCGCCGCTGGCGCCGGTGACCAGCACCTCGCCGGCTCCCGGCTTCAGGCCGTGCCGCTCCAGCGCCAGGACGCAGAGCATGGCGGTGTAGCCGGCGGTGCCGACGGCCATGGCCTGCCGGCTGGTGAAGGCGGCCGGCAGCGGCACCAGCCAGGCGCCCGGCACCCGGGCGCGCTGGGCCAGCCCGCCCCAGTGGCTCTCCCCCAGGCCGTTCCCGTTCAGCACCACCCGGTCGCCGGGCTTCCACTCTGGGCTGGTGCTGCGCTCCACGGTGCCGGCGAGGTCGATGCCCGCCACCATGGGGAACTTGCGCACCACCGGGCTCTTGCCGGTGATGGCCAGCGCGTCCTTGTAGTTGAGGGTGGAGAACTCCACCCGGACGGTGACCTCGCCCTCGGGGAGCTGGGCCTCGTCGAGGCTGGCGAGCCGGGCCTCGGAGCCGGTGGCCGTCTTGTCGATCAGGATGGCGCGGAACATGGGTCTCCTCGGGAGGGGCGGTGGGGAACTCCCGCGCAGGGTCGCAGAGCACGGGCCGCGATTCAACCGCGGCGTCGTCGCGGTATGGTCGGGGTCGGACCAGGAAGGGAGTCCCCGATGGTGCGGAGCGCGGCGGTGGTGGGAGCGGGGGTGATGGGGCACGGGATCGCGCAACTCTTCGCGCAGGCCGGCGCGCTGGTGCGGCTCCAGGACGCCGACGAGGGGCGGCTCGCGGCGGGGCTGCGGGCGCTGGAGCAGAGCCTGGCGCTGCTCGCCGAGGAGGGGGTGATCTCCCCGGCCGACGCCGCCGGGGCGCGCGCCCGGGTGCGGCCCACCACCGACCTGGACACCGCGCTGGCCGGCGCGGAGGTGGTGGTGGAGGCCATCCCCGAGGTGCTGGAGGCGAAGCTCGATCTCTTCGACCGCGTCGAGCGGGTGGTGGAGGCGGAGACGATCGTCGCCTCCAACACCTCGTCGCTGCCGGTGAGCCAGCTGTCCCGCCGGGCCCGGCACCCCGGGCGCATGGTCATCCTCCACTTCTTCAACCCGGCGCAGCTGGTGCCGCTGGTCGAGGTGGTGCCGCACCCGTCGATGCCGCCCGCCACCGTGGAGCGGGTGCTGGAGACCATGCGCCGGCTGGGCAAGCGGCCGGTGCGGCTGCGCCGGGAGGTGCCGGGCTTCGTCGCCAACCGGCTGCAGGCGGCCCTGGTGCGCGAAGCCTTCCACCTGGTGGAGCTGGGGGTGGCGGCGCCCGAGGACGTGGACGCGGTGGTGACCGAGGGGCCCGGCTTCCGCTGGCCCTTCGTCGGCCCCATCGAGACGGCCGACCTGGGCGGGCTGGACACCTGGCAGCGGGTGCTCGACAACCTGGCGCCCGAGCTCTCGACCGCGCGCGGCGCCCCGGAGGCGCTGCGGGCGGCGGTGGCCCGCGGCGACCTGGGGGCCAAGACCGGGCGCGGCCTCTACGACCACGCCGGCCGGCCGGTGGCGGAGCGGTTGCGCCAGCGCGACCGGGCCCTCATCCGGCTGGCCAAGCTGAAGCGGGAGTGAGCCGGGGGTCGCGGCGAGGCCGCTCCTCCGTGTAGAAGAGGATCTCCCCCCGGAGGTGCAACCGTGGATGCGCTCCTCGTCCTCCTCGCCCTCGCCGCCGGCGCGGGGCTGCCGGTCCAGGCCGCCGTGAACGCCACCATGCGCAGCTACATCGGCCGTCCCGAGTGGGCGGCGGTGGTGAACTTCGGCGTCGGGCTGGTGGCCCTGCTGGCCTGGGTGGCGGTGCTGCGGCTGCCGCCGGCCCTGTCGCGCGCCGCCGCGGCCCCCTGGTGGAGCTGGACCGGTGGCGTCCTGGGCGCCTTCTACGTGACGGCGGTGGTGTTGCTCACCCCGCGCCTCGGCGTGGGCGCGACGCTGGCGCTGCTGGTGGCCGGCCAGATGGGGGCGGCGATGGCCATGGACCACTTCGGCGTGCTGGGGCTCGCCGCCCGCCACGTCTCGGCCGGCCGGATCCTCGGGGCGGCGCTGCTGGTGGCGGGCGTGGTGCTCATCCGGCGGTGATCGCTCCACGAACGACGGCGGGCGCGCCGCGCCCGCGCAGGAGGTACACGATGGCGCTGAAGCTCTGGTACGTCCCGAGGACCCGGTCCTCGCGGCCCCGCTGGGTGCTGGAGGAGCTGGGCCTGCCCTACGAGCTGGCCCGGCTCGATCCGTCGAAGGGGGAGACCCGGTCGGCCGAGCACCTGGCGCGGCAGCCGCTGGGCCACGTGCCGGCCCTGGAGGACGGGCCGGTGCGGATCTTCGAGTCGGCGGCCATCTGCCTCTGGCTCGCCGAGCGCGAGGGCATGCTGCTGCCCCGGGCCGGGACCCCGGCGCGGGCGCTCCTCTACCAGTGGCTCTTCTACGCCATGACCGAGCTGGAGCCGCCGCTGGTCCAGCTCTCGGCGGAGGCGAGGAAGCCCGAGGCGGAAAGGGACGCCGGCCGGGTCGCCGACGCCCAGCGCCGCTTCCTGGCGGCGGCCGAGCCGCTGGAGCGGGTCCTGAAGGAGGACCCCTACGTGCTCGGCGACGCCTTCAGCGTCGCCGACGTGGTGGTCGGCTCCTGCCTGCTCTGGGGCCGATCGCTGCGGGCGCTGACCGGGTACCCGGCCCTCGAGGCCTACTGCGCCCGCCTCCGCGAGCGGCCGGCCTGGAAGCGCTCCATCGCCGACTGACTCAGTCCTCGTCCACACGCCAGCGGGCCCTGAGGCCCAGCGGGTTGTCGCGACCGCAGACGAAGCAGGACCGGCTGGAGGGCTGGCGCTCGGGCATGCGGCGATTCTACCCGGGGCGCGGGGCGCCGCGGCCGGTGACCGCGGCTCCGGGGCGCGCTAGGCTTTCGGGCCATGGCCGGCGCACGCACCGTCCGCGCACCCCGGGGCCCGGCGCTCTCCTGCAGGGGCTGGCACCAGGAGGCGGCGCTGCGGATGCTCCAGAACAACCTCGATCCCGAGGTGGCGGAGCGGCCCGACGACCTGGTGGTGTACGGCGGCGGCGGCAAGGCGGCGCGCGACTGGGACTGCTACGACGCCATCGTCGCCACCCTGCGCCGCCTCGGGGACGACGAGACGCTGCTGGTGCAGAGCGGCAAGCCGGTGGGGGTGTTCCGCACCCACGAGGAGGCGCCGCGGGTCCTCATCGCCAACGCCAACCTGGTGCCCCGCTGGGCCACCTGGGAGGAGTTCCGCCGGCTCGACGCGCTCGGCCTCACCATGTACGGCCAGATGACGGCCGGCTCCTGGATCTACATCGGCTCGCAGGGGATCCTGCAGGGGACCTACGAGACCTTCGCCGAGGCGGCGCGGCAGCGCTTCGGCGGCACCCTGGCCGGGCGGCTGGTGGTGAGCGCCGGGCTGGGCGGGATGGGCGGGGCCCAGCCGCTCGCCGCCACCATGAACGGCGCCGCGTTCCTGGGCGTCGAGGTGGACCCGGCCCGCATCCGCAAGCGGCTGGAGACCGGCTACTGCGACCGGATGAGCGAGAGCCTGGACCAGGCGCTCGCGCTGGTGGAGGAGGCGCGGGCGGCGCGGCGGCCGCTCTCGGTGGGGCTCCTCGGCAACGCGGCCGAGGTGATGCCGGAGCTGGTGCGGCGCGGGGTGAGGGTGGACCTGGTCACCGACCAGACCGCCGCGCACGACCTGCGGCTCGGCTACGTCCCGGCCCACCTCTCCCTGGCCGAGGCCGCGGCGCTGCGGGAGCGCGACCCGGCCGGCTACGAGGAGCGGGTCCTGGACTCGATGCAGCTCCACGTCACCGCGCTGCTCGCGCTGCAGTCGGCCGGGAGCCTGGCCTTCGACTACGGCAACAACCTGCGGGGGCAGGTGGCCGACCGGCGGGGCATGCAGCAGGCCTTCCGCATCCCGGGCTTCGTCCCGGCCTTCATCCGGCCGCTCTTCTGCAAGGGGGCCGGCCCCTTCCGCTGGGTGGCGCTCTCCGGCGACCCGGCCGACGTCGCCGCCACCGACGAGGCGGTGCTGGCGACCTTCCCGGCGAAGGAGGCCCTGGGGCGCTGGATCCGGGCGGCCCGGGAGAGGGTGCGCTTCCAGGGGCTGCCGGCCCGCATCTGCTGGCTGGAGTACGGCGAGCGGGCCGAGCTGGGGCTGCGCTTCAACTGGCTGGTGCGCACCGGCCGGGTGAAGGCGCCCCTGGTCATCGGCCGCGATCACCTGGACGCCGGCTCGGTGGCCTCGCCGAACCGCGAGACCGAGGGGATGCGGGACCGCTCCGACGCCATCGCCGACTGGCCGCTGCTCAACGCCCTGCTGAACACCGCCTGCGGCGCGAGCTGGGTCTCGATCCACCACGGCGGCGGCGTGGGCATCGGCTACTCGATCCACGCCGGCATGGTGGCGGTGGCCGACGGGACCGACGCCGCCGACCGGCGCCTCTCCCGGGTCCTCACCGCCGACCCCGGCACCGGGGTGATGCGCCACGCCGACGCCGGCTACCCGCTGGCGCTGGAGACGGCGCGGGAGCGCGGCCTGGACCTCCCCATGGCCGGTCGGCCGCCGCCCCCGGTCCCCGGCGGCCGGTGAGATGCCGGTCCTGGCGAACATCGGCTGCCTCGCCACCTGCGCCGCCGCCGGCGGGCAGGGGGACGTCCACCTGGTCCGGCGGGCGGCGGTGGCCTGGGAGGGGGAGCGGCTCGCCTGGGTGGGCCGGGAGGAGGAGCTGCCGGAGCGCTGGCGGCGGGCCGAGCGCTGGGACGCCGGCGGGGGGCTGGTGCTCCCCGGCCTGGTGGACTGCCACACCCACCTGGTCTTCGGCGGCTGGCGCACCGACGAGTGGGTGGAGCGGCTCCGCGGGCGCAGCGCCTTCGACATCGCGCGGTCGGGCGGCGGCATCGCCGCCACCGTGGCCCGCACCCGGGCGCTCGACGAGGAGGCGCTCTTCGGGCGCGCCGCCGGCTTCCTCGAGGAGATGGCCCGGCTGGGCGTCACCACCGTGGAGGCGAAGAGCGGCTACGGTCTGGAGCCCGAGGCGGAGCTCAAGCTGCTGCGCGTCCACCGGCGGCTCTCGCGCGAGACGCCGCTGCGGGTGGTGTCCACCTTCCTCGGGGCCCACGCCCTCCCGGCGGAGTACGCGGAGCGGGCCGGCGACTACGTGGCGATGCTGGTGGCGGAGCTGCTGCCGCGCGTCGCCGCCGAGGGCCTGGCCGACGCCTGCGACGCCTGGGTCGAGAAGGGGGCCTTCACCACCGAGCAGGCGCGGCGCGTCCTGCTCGCCGGGCGGGCGCTGGGGCTCGGCGTGCGGCTCCACGCCGACCAGTTCACCGCCTGCGGCGGCGCCCGGCTCGCCGCGGAGCTGGGCGCGCTCTCCGCCGACCACCTGGAGGCGGTGCCGCAGGAGGGGATCGAGGCGCTGGCCGGGTCGGGGACGGTGGCGGTGAGCCTGCCCACCTCGGCGCTGTGGATGGGGCTCGCGCCCACGCCGGCGCGCGCCCTGATCGCCGCCGGGGTGCCGGTGGCGGTGGCCACCGACTTCAACCCCGGCACCGCGCCCAGCTACCACCTGCCGCTGGCGCTCACCCTGGCCTGCGTGCTGCAGCGGATGACGCCGGCCGAGGCGGTGAAGGGGGCGACGATCCACGCCGCCCGCGCCCTGGGGCTCGAGGAGGCGGTCGGCTCGCTCGAGCCGGGCAAGGCGGCCGACCTCGCGCTCTTCGACGCCGCGAGCGTGGAGGAGTGGCTCTACCACTTCCGGCCCAACGCCTGCCGGCTCACCGTCGCGGGCGGGCACGCGGTGTGGCGGGCCGGGGAGACGAAGCGGTGAGCGCCTTCACGCCGCCCGCCGTCGAGCCGCCCGCCACCACTCCCGGCGACCCGCGGGTCGGCCGGCTGCTCGGGCGCGGCCTCGTCCCCGGCGAGGCGCCGCGCGCCGTGCTGGCCGGCTTCCCCACCGACGAGGGGGTCCGGCGCAACGGCGGCCGGCCCGGCGCGGCCGAGGGGCCGGGCGCCGTCCGCCGCGCGCTCTACCGGATGACCCCCGACGCCCGCGGCCACGACGCCCACGCGGCGCTGCTCTCGAAGACGCTCGACGCCGGCGACCTGCGCGTCACCGGCGACCTGGAGGCCGACCAGGCGGCGCTGGGCGAGGCGGTGGCCGGCTGGCTCGCCGCCGGGAGCTTCGTCCTGCTGCTCGGCGGGGGGCACGAGACCGCCTACGGCCACTTCCTCGGGTACGTCCGGGCCGGGCTGCGGCCGGAGATCCTGAACCTGGACGCCCACCCCGACGTGCGCGAGCCGAAGGACGGGAAGGGCCACTCCGGCTCGCCGTTCCGGCAGGCCCTCCTGCACCCCTCCGGCGCCTGCAGGCGCTACCGCGTGGCCGGGCTCCAGCCGCAGTCGGCGGCGCGCGAGCACGTCGCCTGGCTGGAGGGGCGAGGCGGCGAGGCGCGCTACGCCGGAGGGCGCGACGATCCCGGCCTGGAGGCGCTGCTCGGGGAGCTCACGGCGCCGGCGCTGGTGAGCCTCGACCTCGACGCGCTCGACCAGGCCTTCGCGCCCGGGGTCTCCGCGCCCGCGGCGCGCGGCCTCTGGCCGGGGCCGTGGCTGGCCGCCGCCCGCCGGGCCGGCCGCTCGCCGGCGGTCACCTCGGCCGACCTCTGCGAGCTCTGCCCGCCGCACGATCAGGGCGGCCGCACCGCCCGCCTCGCCGCGCTC
>JAKAEO010000172.1 GCA_021818285.1 Myxococcales bacterium | reverse complement strand
CCGGGCCGGGGCGGCGCCGCCGGGACGCGCGCCGGCGCCGGCGCGGGGCGGGCCGCGGGGAGCGCGAAGCGCCGGTCGTCGCGGACCACCAGGCCCTCCCGGGCCAGGTCCCGCAGCAGCCGCTTCACCGCCGTCCGCTCCCCGGCGTGGAGGTGGGCCCGCTGCATGAGGTCGCCGGCCGAGAGCGGCTTGCCGCCCGCCGCCCGCAGCGCCTCGAGCAGCGCGCCGCGCCTGTCCTTGCCCCCCTCGCCGTTCCGTCTCGTCACCGTGTTCCCCCTGTCCGTCCTGGCGCGAGAAGATGTCACGCGGGGGACGCCCGGTCGAGCCCCGCCCGCCGGGGCGGCTTGACAGGGCGGGGCCGCCGGGGCGACAAGCGATCCGTGCTCGCTCCGGACCAGGCGCTTCGCCGCGTGCTCGCGAGCCTGGCCGACGTGGCGCCGCTCCCGGCGGAGCGGGTGGCCTTCCGCGGCGCGCTGGGCCGGGCGCTGGCCGAGGACCTCGTCGCCGAGCGCTCGCTGCCTCCCTTCGACAACTCGCAGATGGACGGCTACGCGCTGCGGGCCCGCGACGCCGCGCGGTCCGGCGCCCGCCTCCCGGTCGCCTTCGAGGTGGCGGCCGGGGCGCGCGGGCCGGCCGCCCTCCCCCCGGGCGCCTGCGCCCGGGTCTTCACCGGCGCGCCGCTCCCGGAGGGGGCGGACTGCGTCGAGATGCAGGAGGAGGTGGAGCGGGACGGGGCCTCCGCCCGCTTCCGGCGCGCCGCCGTGGCCGGCCGCTTCGTCCGCCGGGCCGGCTACGACGTGGCCCGCGGCTCGGCGCCGCTGCGGCGGGGAGGGCTGGTGGACGCCGGCGCGGTCGGGCTGGCGGCGGCGCTGGGGCGCACCGAGCTGCTGGTCCACCGGCGGCCGCGCGTGGCGGTGCTCGCCACCGGCGACGAGCTGGTGCCGGTGGACCGGGTCGCCGGGCCGGGCCAGATCCAGGACTCCAACAGCCACGCCCTGGCCGCCGCCTGCGCCGACGCCGGCGCCGATCCGGTGCTGCTGCCCATGGCCGGCGACAGCCGCGCCGCCCTGCGGCGGGCGCTGAGCTCGGCCCGGGGCGCCGACGTGCTGGTCACCACCGGGGGCGTGTCGGTGGGGGACCGCGACCTGACCCGCGCGGTGCTCGAGTCGATGGGGACCCGGATCGACTTCTGGCGGGTGGCGATGCGGCCGGGGAAGCCCGTGACCTTCGGCCGCTGGGGCCGAACCGCGGTCTTCGGCCTGCCCGGCAACCCGGTGAGCGCCCTGGTGACCTTCGAGCTCTTCGTCCGCCCGGCGCTGCGGGCCCTGGCGGGGCTCGGCGGCCCGTCGCGGCCGGTGCTGGCGGCGCGGCTGGCCACGGCCCAGGTGAAGGAGCCGGGGCTCACCTGGTACCTGCGGGCCCGCTCCCGCCGCGACGGGCCGGCGCTGTGGGTCGAGCCCCTCGGGAACCAGTCCAGCGGCGCGCTCACCTCGGCGACCGGCTTCGACGCGCTGGCGGTGCTGCCGGCGGCGGCCACCCGGCTGCGGCGCGGGGCGCTGGTGGAGGCCATCCTGCTGGCCCCTCCGCGGCAGGGCTGAGGGGCCGCGGGGCGGTCCCCTCGCGGCGGGCGCCCCCCGACCCGGCGCGGGCGTTCCGCGACTCCCGGTGATATAGAGGGAGGGTGGCGCGTCCCTGGGACAGGCCGGAGGAGCACGACCACGTCCTCGTGGTGGCCGACGACGACGCGGCCCACCGGGAGCTGCTGCGGGAGACGCTCGCGCGCGTCCCCGGCCGCGACCGCGCCGCCACCCTCGGCCGGTACCCCCGCTTCGAGGTGGTGACCGCCTCGGACGGCGAGGCCGCCGTCCGGCGCACCGGCGCCCGGGTCACGGTCCTGGCGGTGGACCTGATGATGCCGCGCAAGCACGGCCTGGAGGTCATTCAGCAGCTCCGGCCGCGCCGCCCCGACCTGGCGATCCTGGCCTTCACCGCCGCGGCCCCGCCGGCCGAGGCGGTGGCGGCCATGGTGGCCGGCGCCGACCACTTCCACCAGTACGGCGACGGCCGCTCGGGCGACTTCGAGACCGCCCTGGAGCTGGCCATCGACCGGCGGCGGCTGGTGCGGCTCATCGAGCGCAGCGAGACGGAGATGCAGAGCGCGCGCGCCTCGCTGGTGGGCATGGGCGCGGCCGGCCTGGGGCTCCCCGGGCTGCGGCCGCCGGCCAGCCGGGAGGCGGTGCGCCCCTTCGACGAGGCGGTCCACGCCTACCTCGCGGAGGCCGCCCGCCTGTTCGAGGGCGACGCCCGGGGGCTGGCCGAGCGGCTCGGCCTCTCCTACTTCGCCCTGCGGCGGCTGCTGCGCCGCCACGGCGTCTCCTTCCCCGGCCGGCCCCGCGGCAAAGCGTCGCCCTGACCGGACGGGGCGGCAACCCGGCGCTTTACCCGTTCCGCTCCAAGTGCTAGCGTTCTCTTGGCGGAATCCGCCACGGGACATGGCGGATTCCGCAATCACCCCGCAGTGAACCTGCAACGACGGACTGGAGATCCCCCACATGGCTTCCCTCGCCGACAAGTTCTCGGGCAACCTCCGCAGCGAGCGGCTGCGCCGCAAGCTCTCCCAGGAGTCCCTGGCCGCGAAGGCCGGGCTCTCGGTCTCGTACATCTCGATGCTGGAGCGCGGCCAGCGCACGCCCCCGCTCGACACCCTGGAGTCGCTGGCCAAGGCCCTCTCGGTCCCGGCGGTGTCGCTCCTCGGCTGAGCCGCCGGTCGCGGCACCCGGAGATCCCGGCGCGCCCGGGGCGGCCCCTGGCCGGCCCCGTGCGCGCCGGCCGTTTCTCGCTTATGTTCGAGGCCCCACACGAGGTGATCGAATGGCCCGCATGGTGATGTGCAAGAAGCTCGGACGCGAGCTGCCGGGGATGGCGGCGAAGCCCTTCGCCAACGAGCTGGGCCAGCGCATCTACGACAACGTCTCCCAGGAGGCGTGGAAGATGTGGCTCGAGCACTTCAAGATGATCATGAACGAGTACCGGCTCTCCCCGGCCGATCCGCGCACCAACCAGATCCTCTTCCAGCAGGCGGAGCAGTTCTTCTTCGGCGAGGGCGCCCAGCTGCCCCCCGACTACCGCCCGCCGCCGGCCAAGGGCTAGCCCGCCCCGGGGCCCGCCATGCGCGGCGCCGGCGAGATCCTGCTCGTCGCCTGCTACGAGCTGGGCCACCAGCCTTCCGGCATCGCCGTCCCCAAGGCCTTCCTGGAGCGGGCCGGCTACCGCCCGGCCGCGCTCGACCTGCAGGTCGAGCCCCTCGACCCGGAGCGGGTGCGGGCGGCGCGCCTGGTGGCCCTCTCGGTCCCGATGCACACCGCGCTGCGGCTGGGGCTGGAGGCGGCGCGGCGCATCCGGGCCCTGAACCCGGGCGCGGCGCTCTGTTTCCACGGCCTCTACGCCCCCCTGAACGCGCCGCTGCTCCGGGCGGCGGGGGCGGCGGCGGTCCTCGGCGGCGAGTGCGAGGAGGAGCTGGTGGCGCTGGCCGGCGCCCTGGAGCGCGGCGAGCCGGGCGGGCGCTTCGTCCAGGAGGGCGCGGCCGCGGCCTCGCTCGACCGGCTCGACTTCCCGGTGCCGAGCCGCGAGGGGCTGCCGCCTCCGGCCCGCTACGCCCGGCTCGCCGACGCCTCGGGCGAGCGGTTGGCGGGCCACGCCGAGGCCACCCGCGGCTGCAAGCACCTGTGCCGCCACTGCCCCATCCCGCCCCTGTACCGGGGCCGCTTCTTCGCGGTGCCGGCGGAGGTGGTGGAGGAGGACGTGGCCCGGCAGGTGGCGGCGGGCGTCACCCACGTCACCTTCGGCGACCCGGACTTCCTGAACGGTCCGACCCACGCCCTGCGGGTGGCGCGGCGGATCCACCGGCGCTTCCCGGCGCTCACCTTCGACTTCACCGCGAAGATCTCCCACCTGGTGGCCCACCGGGCGCTGCTCCCGGAGCTGCGCGGCCTCGGCGGGATCTTCGTGGTCTCGGCCCTGGAGTCGCTCTCCGACCGGGTGCTGGAGCGGCTCGACAAGGGCCACACCCGCGCCGACGCCTTCCGGGCCTTCGCCGCCTGCCGGGAGGCCGGGCTGTCGCTGCGCCCCTCGCTCGTCCCCTTCACGCCCTGGGGCACGCTGGAGGAGTACCTCGAGCTGCTCGAGACCTTCGACCGCGAGGGCTGGCGGGAGGCGCTCGACCCGGTGCAGCTCTCCATCCGGCTGCTGGTCCCGCCCGGCTCCCTCCTGCTGGCGGCGGCGCCGGTGGGGGCGGGACAACCGCCGGACGACGCGTTCCGGCCGGAGCGGCTGGACGAGGAGGCGCTCACCTGGACCTGGCGCCACCCCGACCCGCGCATGGATCTCCTCCAGCGCCGCGTGGCGCAGGCCGTCGAGGAGGACGCCGCCGACCGGCGCCCCGCCGGCGAGAGCTTCGACCGCGTGTGGCAGCTGGCCCTGGCGGCGGCCGGCCGGCCCCACCGGCACGTCGTCGCGCGGCCCGCCCCGGCGGCGGCCCCGCCCCGGCTCACCGAGTCCTGGTTCTGTTGAGCGGAGCCCACCGGGGGCCAGTTGGCCTCCATCGATTGAACGGGGGCTGCGCCCCCGCCCCGCCGGCAGAGCCGTCGGGGCCCCACCCCGGAAGTCAGACGGTCGGCAGCGGGGCCCGGATGTCGAATCGCAGCCGGCCGTGGGCGGAGCGCAGCGCCTCCTCCACCTCCGCCGGCGTCGCCGCCCGGGCGAAGAGGAAGCCCAGGTAGCTGTCCCCCTCCGGCAGAGGCTCCACCTCCCGTCCCTCGGGCACGGTGATCACCAGGTCCTCGACGCCGGGCACCGCCCGGGCCGCCTCGACCCCCTCGACGCCGCGGAGGATCCCGCCGCGCGGGATGGGGAGCATCATCACCCCCGCGGCCCGCTCCTCCCGGCGCAGCGCCGCGATCGGCAGCCCGGCGGCGTGGGCCAGCAGGAGCTCCTCCAGCGAGATCCCCGCGCCGAACCGCAGCGTCCGGGCGCACAGCCCCCCGATGCTGCGGGCCGCCACCTCCAGCACCACCGGCCCCTGCGGCGAGAGGCGCAGCTCGGCGTGGACCGGCCCCTCGAGGAGCCCCAGCGCCCGGGCGGCCTCGGCCGCCACCCGCTCCACCGCCGCCTGGAGCGCCGGCGGGTGGCGGGACGGCGTGACGTAGAGGGTCTCCTCGAAATGCGGGCCGTCGAGCGGATCGGGCTTGTCGAAGAGGGCCAGGACCTCCAGGCGCCCGCCGCGCAGCAGCCCCTCCAGCGCCACCTCGGCGCCGGGGACGAAGGCCTCCACCAGCAGCTCGGCCCGGGCCGCGGCGCCGCCGGGCCGCCGCTCGCTCGCCGCCTTCTCGAGGATGCGCTCGATGCGGCGCCAGGTCGCGGCGAAGGTCGCGGGGTCGTCGGCGCGGATGACGCCCCGGCTCGCCGAGAGCCCCACCGGCTTCAGCACGCACGGGTACTCCACCGCGCGCGCCGGCCCGTCCGGCCCGCCGGCCCGCGGGAAGGTCCAGAAGCGGGGGACCGGGACCCCGGCGGCCCGCAGCGCCCGCCGGCTCTCGGCCTTGTGTCCGGCCCGCCGCGCCGCCGCGGGCGGGTTGTGGGGCAGCCCCAGCCGCTCGGCGGCCAGCGCCGCGATGACGCTGGTGCCGTCGTCGCCCGGCACCACGCCGCGGATGGGGTGGCCCTCCGCCAGGGCGGCGATCTGCGCGGCGGCCCGCTCCGGCCGGCGGTAGTCGAGCGAGACCAGCCCGGGGGGCGCCCCCACCCTCTCCTCCACGGTGTGGCAGAGGTCGCTCCCCACCAGCACGCCCACCCCCAGCCGCCGCGCCGCCGACAGGAAGTCGTCGGTGCGGTAGCTGCGGGTCGGGAGGAGCAGGAGGACGTCGCCGGTGCCGGCCATCCGGTCGATCGTAGCGGGCCCCGGGGCGGGCCGCCCGCCCGCGGGGCCCACGGCCCTACCTCCGGGCCCGCGGCGCCCGCGGCTTCGCCGCCGGCTTCGGCGCGTGGAAGCGGACCCCCAGCTCCTGGAAGAGGAAGGCGTCGACGTCGGCGAGCTCGGCGATGCGCTCGTCGAGCGAGGTGCCGATGCCGTGGCCGAAGTCGCTCACCCGCAGGAGGATGGGCGCCCTCGACGAGGTGGCGGCCTGCAGGCGCGCCGTCATCTTCCGCGCCTGCCAGGCGTCCACGCGCGGGTCGCGGTTCCCGGCGGTGAGCAGCACCGCCGGGTAGGCGGTGCCGTCCACCACGTGGTGGTACGGGGAGTAGGCGCGCAGGGCCTTGTACTCCGCGGGGTCCTTCACCGTCCCGAACTCGGTGACGTTGAAGGCGCCGTTGGGCGAGAGCTCGACGCGCAGCATGTCGAAGATGCCCACCTGCGCCACCACCGCCCGGGCCATCTTCGGGTGCTGCACGATCATCGCCCCCATGAGCAGCCCGCCGTTCGAGCCTCCCTGGAGCGCCAGCCGGCGGTGGTCGGTGTACCTGCGGTCGATGAGGTGCTGGGCGCAGGCCGCGAAGTCGTCGAAGACGTTCTGCTTCCGGGTGAGGTTCCCGGCCAGGTGCCACTCCTCGCCGTACTCGCCGCCGCCGCGGATGTTGGCGATGGCCAGCACGAAGCCCTGGTCCAGCAGCACGCGGCGCGCCGGGGCGAAGTAGGGCGGCAGGCTGACGCCGTAGCCGCCGTAGCCGTAGAGCCAGGTCGGGTTCTTCCCGTCCCGCTTCGTCCCCTTGCGGTAGAGGATGGTCATGGGGACCTTGGTCCCGTCCTTGGAGACCGCCGTCTCGCGGGTCACCACCATGTCGGAGAAGTCCACCGGCGAGGGGATGGTGAGCGCCGTGGGGCTCACCTTCAGGGACTCGTCGGCGAGGAACCAGGCGGGCGGCGCGGTGTAGGTGGAGGACTCGTACACCACCTCGTGGGGCCCGGCCCGGTGCAGCCCGCCCACGGCGGCGACGCCGGCCACC
>JAKAEO010000171.1 GCA_021818285.1 Myxococcales bacterium | reverse complement strand
AGAGCTCCTCCACCAGCACATGGGGGGCGAGCAGCACCAGCCCGGCCACCGGCCGGCCCGACGCAGCGGCGTGGATCAGGGCGATGGACCCGCCGTCGCTGTGGCCGACGAGGACCGGCCGCTCCACCCGGAGGCGGTCGAGCAGCTCCGGCAGCGTGACCAGCGCCTCGTCGTGCATGAAGCGCACCGGCCGGTCGCCGGGGAGCGGGTCGGAGTCGCCGTAGCCCCAGCGGGAGTAGACCAGCGCCCCGCAGCCGGTGGCGGCGGCGACGCGGGCGGGGAAGTCGCGCCACAGCGAGACCGAGCCCAGCCCCTCGTGCAGGAAGACCAGCTCGGGCCGGCCCGGCCGGGTGGCCCGGACGCGGACGTACTCCAGGCGGTGGCCGCCGGCGAGGACGGAGGGCATCGTCAGACTCCCAGGTGCTGCAGCAGGATCTCCGGGCGGGCGCGCAGGGTGGGGCTGTCCCCCTCGAACACCACCTTGCCCTTCACCAGGATCACGTTGCGGTCGGAGATGGCGGTGACCGCGGCGTGGTTCTTGTCCACGAGGAGCGTGGCGATCCCCGCGGCGCGGATCTCGCGGATGATGCGCCAGATCTCCCGGGCCACGTGCGGCGCCAGCCCCTCGGTGGCCTCGTCGAGGATCAGCAGGTCGGGGTTGGTCATCAGGGCGCGGCCGATGGTGAGCATCTGCTGCTCGCCGCCGGAGAGCTGCCAGCCGCCGTGCCCGAGCCGCTGGGCGAGCCGCGGGAAGGTCTCCAGGACGCGCTGGTAGGTCCAGTCGCGGCGGCCGTCCACGCCCGGGCGCGCCGCCATCGTGAGGTTCTCCCGCACCGAGAGGTTCGGGAAGATGCCGCGCCCCTCGGGGACGTAGGCGATGCCCCGGCGGGCGATCCGCCAGGGATCGACGCCGGTGACCAGCTCCCCGCGCACCCAGACCCCGCCGTAGCGCGGCTTCACCAGGCCGAGCATCGACCGGAGCAGCGTGGTCTTCCCCATGCCGTTGCGGCCCATGAGCCCGACGGTCTCGCCGCGGGCCACGCGGAAGTCCACGCCGCGCAGCACGTGGCTGGCGCCGTAGTAGGTCTGCAGGTCGCGGGCCTCGAGCAGCGCGCCGGTCACGAGGGCCTCCCGCCCGCCCCGCCGGTCCGCGGCGCGGCGGCCCCCTCGGCGCCCGGCGGCCCGTCGTCGTCGCCCAGGTAGGCCTGGCGCACCGCCGGGCTGGCGCGGATCTGGGCCGGGGGGCCGCTCTCCAGCACCTGGCCGTTCACCATCACGGTGATGACGTCGGCCACCGCGAAGACCGCGTCCATGTCGTGCTCGACGAGCAGCATGGCGTGGTCCGGGCCGAGCTTCCGGAGCAGCTCCACCATGCGGTGGGCCTCGTCGGCCCCCATCCCGGCCAGCGGCTCGTCGAGGAGCAGCACCTCGGGCGCGGTGGCCAGCACCATGGCGATCTCCAGCTGGCGCTGGGCGCCGTGGGAGAGCGAGGCGGCCGGCTGGTCGGCCACCGCCGTGAGGCCCGCCGCCTCCAGCGCCGCCTCCGCCGCCCGGCGCACCGCCGGCACCGCCTGGGCGTCGGAGAAGATTCGCCAGGGGCGCGGCTGGCGGGACTGGGCGGCGAGCCGGCAGTTCTCGAAGGCGCTGAAGGGGCCGAAGATGTTGGTCTTCTGGTAGCTGCGCCCGATGCCGATGCGGGAGCGCTGGTGGGGGCCGAGCCGGGTGATGTCCCGGTCGCGGTAGACGATCCGGCCGCTCGAGACCGGCAGGTCGCCGGAGAGCAGGTTGATGAGGGTGGACTTGCCGGCGCCGTTGGGGCCGAGCAGCGCGTGGACCTGCCCCTTGCGCAGCTCCAGGGAGACGTCGCTGTTGGCGGTGAGGCCGCCGAAGCGCTTGGTGAGGGCCCGGGTGGCGAGCAGGGGCTCAGACATGGAACGGCCCCTCGGGGCGCGGCGGCCGCAGCCGGGCCGGGAGGCTGGCCAGCCCGCCGGGGAGGAACACCACCAGCAGGATGATGGCCAGGCCGAAGGGGAGCTGCCAGTGGATGGTGAGGGCCTGGAACAGCTCCTGGAGGGCCACGAAGGCGAAGGCGCCGACCACGCCGCCGGTCAGGCTCCCCAGCCCGCCGAGGATGAGCATGAGCAGGACGTTGCCCGACTGGTGCCAGCCGAACAGCTCCGGGTTCACGAAGCCGAACTGGGCGGCGGAGAGGTAGCCGGCGAGCCCTCCCAGCGCCCCGGCGATGGTGAAGCTGGCCAGCTTGTAGCGCAGCACCGGGAAGCCCAGCGACTGCATGCGGTGCTCGTTGCTCTTGATGCCGCGCAGGGCGTGGCCCAGGGGCGAGCGCAGCAGGAGCCGCAGGAAGCCGTAGCTCAGCACCAGCACCACCAGCACGAAGTAGTAGGCGTGGACCGGCTTCCCCAGGTCGAAGGGGGTGAAGCCCCGGATGGAGGCGTCGGGCTTGAAGGAGATGCTGACGCCGTCCGAGCCCCGGCCGAAGTCGGTGTCGTGGAAGACGAAGTGGAACATCTGGGCGAAGGCCAGCGTCACCATGAGGAAGTAGACGCCCTTCACCCGCACCACGAAGATGCCCACCACCAGCGAGGCCAGCCCGGCGGCGAGCACCGCCTCCCCCAGGGTCAGCCAGAGGTTGGCGGGGTCGTAGCGCGGCGCGACCAGCGCCAGGGTGTAGGCGCCGATGCCGTAGGAGGCGGCGTGGCCCAGCGAGACCAGGCCGGTGTAGCCCACCAGCAGGTCCAGGCTCATCGCGAAGACCGCCAGGATCATCACCTTGGTGACCAGCTCGGTGTAGTAGGCCGAGCCGGCCAGCGGGACGGCCGCGAGCAGGAGCAGCGACAGGGCCAGGGCGAGGCGCTTGCGGTTCACGCGAGGTCCGGTCAGGTCCGCTTGACGAGCCCCTCGGGCCGCCACAGCAGGATCACCGCCATGAGCAGGTAGACGAGGAGGCCGGAGACGGAGGGCAGGAAGACCTTGCCGAAGGTGTCCACCAGCCCGATGAGCAGCGCCGCGAGCATCGCCCCCCAGACCGAGCCGATGCCGCCGATGACCACCACCACGAAGCAGATGATGAGCACCTGGGTGCCCATCCCCGGGTAGACCGAGGAGGCCGGCGCCGCGATCATCCCGGCCAGCGAGGCCAGGGCCACGCCCAGCGCGAAGACCAGCCGGTAGACCAGGTTGATGTTGAGCCCCAGCGACTGGACCATCTCCCGGTTGGAGGCGCCGGCCCGGATCATCATCCCCACCCGCGTCCGCTGGATGACCAGGTAGAGCCCGGCGGCCAGCACCAGGCAGACGCCGGACATGAAGAGCCGGTAGACCGGGTAGGAGAGGGTGTCGGTGAGGGGGATGGAGGCCGAGAGGGCGGCCGGCACGGCGACGCCGTGGACGTCGTTGCCGAGCAGCAGGCTCCGCAGCTCCTCGAACACCAGGATCAGCCCGTAGGTGAGCAGCACCTGCTCCAGGTGATCCCGCTTGTAGAACCGGCTGAAGAGCGCCCACTCCAGGAAGAGCCCCAGCGCCACCGAGAGCACGGTGCCGAGCAGGACGGCCCAGAGCAGGCTCCCGGTGAGGGAGGCCAGCGAGAAGGCCAGGTAGGCGCCGATCATGTAGAAGCTGCCGTGGGCCAGGTTGATGATGCCCATGATCCCGAAGATCAGCGTCAGCCCGCTCGCCACCAGGAAGAGCAGCAGGCCGTACTGGACGGCGTTCAGGAGCTGGATGAGGAGCGAGTAGAAATCCACGCGCGGGGTCCGGCGAGGGGGCCGCGCGCGGGCGGGAGGAGGGATCCCGCCCGCGCGCGACCGGCGCTACATCTTGCAGCCGCGGCCGGGGTCGGCGAGCGCCGGGGCGGCGATGCCGATGACCTTGTTCTCCTTCCCCACGACCTTGCGGAGGTAGATGTTGTTCACCGGGTTGTGGGACCGGGAGAGGGTCATGGGGCCGCGCGGGCTGTCGATCTTGGCGTGCTCCATGGCGGCGATGAGCTCCTTGCGCTTGGAGATGTCGCCCTTCACCGCCTCGACGCCGGCGGCGAGCAGCTGGCCGCTGTCGTAGCCCTGGACCGAGAAGACGTCCGGCTCCGAGCCGTAGGCCTTCAGGTAGGCGGCGCGGAAGGCCTTGTCCTTCGGGTTGTCGAGGCCGTCGCCGTAGTGCAGCGTGGTGAGGATGCCCTGGGCCGCCTCGCCCTGGCCCTCCAGGGTGCCGTCGGTGAGGAAGCCGGGACCGTAGAGCGGGATGTGGGCCTTCAGGCCCGCGGCCGCGTAGTCCTTCACGTACTTCACCGCGCCGCCGCCCGAGAAGAAGGAGTAGACCATGTCGGGCTTCAGGGCCGCGATCTCGGTGAGGTAGCTCTGGAACTCCACCTGCGGGAAGGGCAGGGCCATCATCTTCAGCACCTTGCCGCCGCCCGCCTCGAAGGCCTCCTTGAAGGCGTCCACCGACTCCTCGCCGGCCGCGTACTTCCAGGTGAAGGTCACCGCGGTCTTCTTGCCCTCCCGGAGCGCCTCCTTGCCCATGGCGTAGCCCGACTGCCACATGGTGAAGGAGGTGCGGAAGATGTTGGGCGCGCAGAGCGGGCCGGTGATGTCGCCGGCGCCGGCGTTGGGGACGATGAGCAGGGTGCCGGTGTCCTTCGCCATCTTCGCCATGGCCAGGGCCACGCCGGAGTGGACGGTGCCGACCAGCACGTCGACGTGGTCGCGCTTGATGAGCTTGTTGGCGTTGTCCGGGGCCTTGGCGGGATCGGACTCGTCGTCCACGGTGAAGTACTCGATCGCGCGGCCGCCCAGCTTGCCGCCGTGCTCGGCGATGGCGAGCTTGAAGCCGTTGGTGATGTTCACGCCGAGCGACGTGTAGGTGCCGCTGTAGGGGAGCATGAGGCCGACGCGGATCTTGGGCTGGTCGGCCCGGGCCGCGGCGGCCGGGAGCAGCAGCGCCGCCGCGGCGGCGCCGAGGATCCGGCGGAAGCTGGTGTGGAGACGCATCACGTGAAGCTCCTCTCTCGGGGGGTGGGGTGCAGCGTGGTACGGGGGCGTCGCCGACGGTACCGTGCCGGGCCCGTGCGCTTCACGACGCATCGCATTGGCACACTCATTCGGGGCGTCTAGCGCAGCCGGAACCGCTGGATCTTCCCGGTGGCGGTCTTGGGGAGCTCGGCGACGAAGTGGATCTGGCGGGGAAACTTGTAGGGGGCGAGGTGGCCCTTGCAGAAGGCCATGAGCTCCGCGGCCAGCTCCGGCGACCCGGCCACGCCGTCCCGAAGCACCACCCAGGCCTCCGGCTTCACCAGCCCGGCCGCGTCGGGGCGGCCCACCACCGCCGCCTCCAGCACCCCCCGGTGGCTCACCAGCCGCGACTCGATCTCGATGGGCGAGCACCAGATCCCGCCCACCTTGAGCATGTCGTCGCTGCGGCCGCAGTGCTGGTAGTAGCCGTCGGCGTCGCGCAGGTAGGTGTCGCCGGTGTCGAGCCACTCGCCCCGCATGGTCTGGGCGGTCTTCTCCGGGTTGTTCCAGTAGAAGGCGGCGGTGGAGGGACCCTTCACCTGGAGGCGCCCGGGCACGCCGGTCCCCACCTCGGCCCCGGCCTCGTCCACGATGCGAACCTCGTAGCCCGGCACCGGCCGTCCGCTGGTGCCGGGGCGCACGTCGCCGGGCCGGTTGGAGACGAAGGTGTTGAGCGCCTCGGTCGAGCCGATGCCGTCGAGGATGTCGAGGCCGGTGCGCTCCTTCCAGCGCCGGTAGACGTCGGCGGGGAGCGGCTCGCCGGCGGAGACGCAGCGCCGGATCGAGGAGAGGTCGGGCCGGGAGCGCTCCAGCTCTTGTAGCTGCGCCGCGTAAAGGGTGGGCACGCCGAAGTAGAGGCTGGGGCGGAAGCGCTCGATGGTGGCCAGGGTGTTCTGGGCGGTGGGGCGGGCGTCGAGCAGCACCACCGTGGCCCCGGCCCAGAGCGGGAAGGTCATGGCGTTGCCGAGCCCGTAGGCGAAGAAGAGCTTGGCGGCGGAGAAGATCACCTCGTCCTCGCCGATGCCCAGCACCCCCCGCCCGAAGAGCTCGCTGGTCGCCACCATGTCGCGGTGCCGGTGGACCACGCCCTTGGGCCGGCCGGTCGAGCCGGAGGAGAAGAGCCAGAAGCAGGTGGCGGTGGCCGCCGCCGGGACGGCCCGGAGCACCGGCGAGGCCTCGGCCAGGAGGGCCTCCAGGCTCCGTCCCGGCCCCTCGGTCGGCAGCGCGGCGCGGCGGGCGGGCCGGGCGGCGGCCAGCGCCGGCTCGACCTCGGCGGCGAACTCGGGCGACCAGACCACCGCCGAGCAGGCCGAGTCGTCGATCATGCCGCGGTAGTCCTCGGCCCGGAGGATGGTGTTGAGCGGCACCGGGACGATGCCGGCCTTGATGGCGCCCCAGAACAGGTAGAAGAAGGCGGGGCAGTCCTTCACCACCATCAGCAGCCGCTGCCCCGGCTCGATCCCCAGGCCCCGCAGGGCGTTGCCGCATCGGTTCACCCGCTCGGCCAGCTCGGCGTAGGTGACGTCGCCGGCGGCGCTGCGGATGGCCACCTTCGCGCCGCGCCCCTCCGCGAGGTGCCGGTCGACGAAGGGGACGGCGGCGTTGAAGCCCGGGGCGAAATCGAGGATCGGGGGCGACCGGGAGCGATCGACGGTGACCGGGGCGAGGGTCAGGTCGCGCGCCATGGCCGGGTCCGTCAGCCGACCAGCTCCCGCAGCGCGCGGGCCGCGTACTCGCGGGCCACGCCCTTGCGCCAGGAGAGCCCGAAGTCGGTGTTCTGCATGGGCTTGGCGATCTGGGCGGCGAGCCGCGAGGCCTCCCGGACCGTCTCCTCGTCGCCGAGCCGCCGGCCGACGAGGAAGTCGGCGGCGGCGCGGGCCTCCTGGGGCCGCGAGCCCACCGCCCCCAGGAAGATCCGGGCCGACTCCACCGTCCCGCCGGCGGAGAGCCGCACCCGCCCCGCCACCCCCAGGAC
>JAKAEO010000170.1 GCA_021818285.1 Myxococcales bacterium | reverse complement strand
GGGGCGGGGCGCGATCACCGGAGGCGCGGGCTGCTCGAAGGCCACGGGGCCGACGTAGACCTCGGGGTGGATGAGGCCGGGCGCGTCGGCCGGCACCTCCGACGGCGCCTTGCGCGCCTTGGGCGTCCAGAGGAGGGCGGCGACGGCGCCGCCCAGGATCGCCGGGACCAGGATGGCCAGCACCACCGTCAGGCTGCCGCCGCGCCGGAGGGGCGCGGGCGGAGGCGGAGGCGGAGGCGGAAGCGGGTCGGGGGGCGGCAGGGGCGGCTCCGGCTCCAGCGGAGGCAGCTTCACGCCCAGCCCCGGCGTGAACTCGTCGGGGATCCGGACCGATCCGGCTGCCGGGCCGCGCCCCGGCGCGGCCGGGAGCGAGACCGAGCTCTGGCTGGTGACGACGTCGTCGTCCAGCCGGAAGTCGACGTAGCCGCCCTCCGGGGGCGCCGCGGGCGGGGCCCCGGCGAGCGGCCCGGGGGCGTCCGCGGGCGCCCCCGGGGACGGCCGCGCGGCGGGTGACGGTTCCGCGGCCGGCGCGGGGAGGGGTGCCGGGGCCGCGGCGGACGCCGCCCCGCGGACGATGATGTCCTGCCCGCAGGATCGGCAGCTGAAGCGGTAGGACCGCCCCTCGCGGATCTCCTGGCCGGTGGTGTACCGCTTGCCGCAGCGGTCGCACTGGAACTGCATGGGTGGCGGATACTATCCGGAAGACGCGGGCCGACTCCAGCCTCCGGCCTGACGGGCGGTCAGTCGCGGTCGTGCCCGCGGCCGTGGCCGCCCTCGCCCCGGTCCTCGCCGGCCGGAACGGGGTGGCGCCGGCCGCCGTCCCGGCGATCCTCCCGCTCGCGCTCCCCCCAGTCCTTGCGCTCCTCCCGCTGGCGCTCCCTCCACTCCTTGCGCCCCTCCCGCTCCCGCTCCCTCCACTCCTTGCGCTCGATCTTCTCCATGCGCCGCTCGTGGCGCTCGCGGGCGTGCCACTCGCGGCGCTCGGCCCGCTCCTCGGCGCGGTACATGCGGTAGCGGCCCGGCGGCAGCTGGCGCAGGTAGACCGGCACGTACCGCGGCTGGACCGCCACGAAGGCGACGCGCGGCTCGCGCGACCGGTACCAGGCCGGGCCGCGCCGCAGCCAGAACCAGCCGCCCTGGAAGAAGACCTCGTCGCCGAAGCCCTCGACCACCTCGACCCCGGGCCGGATGGCCACCAGCGGCGGCGCGACCGGCAGCGGGATCTGGATCTGGACCTGGACCTGGGCCGGGGCAGCGACGGGGACCACGGCGAGAAGCAGCGTCGCGAGCAGGATCTTCCTCATGGTGGCTCGACGCTATCGCGTCCCCGGGCCCCGGAAAAGGCGGCGAACGACGTTCGAGTGCGCCGTTGACACACACCGGGCGCGCCGCCTAGCGTCCTGCCGTCGCGCGGATGCCGCCAGCCGTTCCCCCGAAGTGCCCGACGCCGAGGAGGAAGCGAACGATGAGCCAGCGACCCGCGGAGACCGCCGGAGGCCCGAGCGCCGACTTCCACCCGTACATCGGCCCCGAGACCCGGCTCGCCGAGTTCACCCCGCGCGCCGTCATCCTCGGGACCGTCCTGGGGATGGTCTTCGGCGCCTCCTCGCTCTACCTGGTGCTCAAGGTCGGGCTCACGGTGAGCGCCTCGATCCCGGTGGCGGTGATCTCCATCACCATCTTCCGCCTGCTCGCCAAGCTCGGCTTCCGCGACGCCACCATCCTCGAGAACAACATCGTGCAGACCGCCGGGTCGGCCGGCGAGTCGATCGCCTTCGGCGTCGGCGTGACCATGCCGGCCATCCTCATCCTCGGCTTCGACCTGGCGCTGACCCGGGTGATGCTGGTGGCGCTGCTCGGGGCCCTGCTGGGCATCCTGATGATGGTGCCGCTGCGCCGCGCCCTCATCGTCCAGCAGCACGGGAAGCTGAAGTACCCGGAGGGCACCGCCTGCGCCGAGGTGCTGAAGGCGGGCGCCTCGCCGGAGTCCCGCGCCGCCGCCTCGCCCGAGGCGCTCGCCGCCGAGGCCAGCGGGCTGGGGAGGGGGCTGAACGCGCGGACCATCTTCACCGGCTTCGGCGTCGGGCTCGCCTACAAGACGGCGATGGTGGCGCTGAAGGGCTGGAAGGACACGCCGGAGAAGGTCTTCGGCAGGCCCCTCCAGTCCGGCTCCGTCGCCGCCGAGATCTCCCCCGAGCTGCTGGGCGTCGGCTACATCATCGGGCCGCGCATCGCCGCCACCATGGCGGCCGGCGGCGTGCTCGCCTACCTGGTGCTCATCCCGATGATCAAGTTCTTCGGCGAGCCGCTGGCCGGGGCGCTGGCGCCGGGGACCGTCCCCATCGGGAAGATGGGGCCCAACGCCATCCGCGGCGCCTACGTGCTCTACATCGGCGCCGGCGCGGTGGCGGCCGGCGGCATCATCAGCCTGGCCCGCTCGCTGCCCACCATCTGGCACGGGCTGCGCGAGGGGCTGCGCGACGTCGCCGGCCCGCGGGCCGCGGCCGGGGCCCGGCGCACCGACCGGGACATCCGCATGAAGTGGGTCTTCGCCGGCATCGCCGTGCTGCTGCTCGCCATCCTGGCGGCCCGGCCGCTGCACATGAACCTGCTGGGCGCGGTGCTCATCGTCGTCACCGGCTTCCTCTTCGTCACCGTCTCCTCGCGCCTGGTGGGCGAGATCGGCTCCTCCTCGAACCCCATCTCCGGGATGACGGTGGCCACCCTGCTGCTCACCTGCCTGGTCTTCCTGGTGGTGGGCTGGACCGGCGGCGCCTACTACGTCACCGCCCTCTCGGTGGGGGCCATCGTCTGCATCGCCGCCTCCAACGGCGGCGCCACCTCCCAGGATCTCAAGACCGGCTACCTGGTCGGCGCCACCCCGCGACTCCAGCAGGTGGCCATCCTGGTGGGCGCCTTCTTCTCGGCGCTGGTCATCGGCCCCATCCTGCTCAAGCTCAACGACAGCGCCACGGTCTACGTGCCGGCCGCCCAGGTGGCGCCGGCCGGGCTGACCGCGGACCTGGCGGCGCTGCCGCCCGACCGCGAGCGGGTGGAGGGCGTCCAGGGCGAGCGGGACGGCCGCAGCTACCGGGTCTGGCAGAAGGTGGACGACCGCGGCGGGCCGGCCGGGAAGTACCTGGTGGACGACGCCGGCAAGGCGGTCTGGCTGGTGGACCCGGGCATCAACGGCACCCACCTGCACCGGCCCGACGGCAGCGAGGTGCGCAAGTTCGACGCGCCCAAGGCCACGCTGATGTCCTACATCATCAAGGGCATCCTCGACCGGAAGCTGCCCTGGGCGCTGGTGCTCTTCGGGGTGATGATCGCGGTGGTGCTGGAGATGGCGGGGGTGCCGTCGCTGGCCTTCGCGGTCGGCGTCTACCTGCCGCTCTCCTCGTCGTCGCCCATCCTGGTCGGCGGCCTGGTGCGCTGGCTGGTGGACCGCGCCCAGCGCAAGGAGCTGGCCGGCCGGGGGCTCACCGACGACCAGCTGGCCGCCGAGGCCGACAAGAGCCCGGGGGTGCTGCTCGCCTCCGGCTACATCGCCGGCGGGGCCATCGCCGGGATCGTCATCGCCTTCATGGCCGGGCTGCTCGAGCCGGTGGACGCGGCGCTCACCGCCTGGTCGCGGGCCCACAACCCCTTCTTCTCCGGCCCCAGCTCCGACCTGCTGGCGCTGATCCCCTTCGCCCTGCTCACCCTGCTGCTGCTGCTCGTCGGCCGCGAGAAGCTGCTCTCGCCGCCCCGGAGCGGTTGACCGGCCGTCCCGGTCCGGGAGGGGGGATGGTCAGGCCCGCTCCGGCCCGGTATCCATGGGGCCGGAGGTGGCGGCCCCGTGGCGGAGCTCTTCGTCGTCGACGGCCGGTGCGGCGGGACGGTGTTCCTGCTCTCGGGCGAGCGCAGCGTGGTGGGGCGCTCGCCCGACTGCGAGGTGAGCATCCCCGAGCCCTGGATCTCCAGCCGCCACGCCCTGGTCGAGCGGCGCGGCGAGGAGCTCTGGCTGGTGGACCTGGACAGCAGGAATGGCACCTGGCTCGGTGAGCAGCGGGTGCGCGAGGCCCGGCTGCGCGACGGCGACCTGGTGGGCTTCGGCCGGACCAACGCCCGGGTGCGGCTGCCGGCGGCGCGCCCGCCCAGCCCGGCGGCGGTCGGCGCCACGCTGATGCGCAAGCTGGTGGACCCGCTCCAGCCCCCCGGGGCCGGGGCGCCGGGGGAGAAGGGGCAGCGCCAGGTCGCCATCCTCCACGCCATCGCCCGGGCGCTGGCCGACGCCCGCGGGCTCGACGACGGCCTGCCGCGGATCCTCGAGGCGCTGGCCGGCTCGATGCGCGCCGAGCGGGCCTCGCTGCTGCTGATGGGGCCGAAGGGCGAGATGGAGACGCGGGCCTGGCTGCCGCCGGGCGCCCCGCCCCGCCACTCCGCCTCGATCCTGGAGGCGGCGGTGCAGGCCCGGGCCGGCATCGTCACCGTCGACGCCCAGGCCGACGCCCGCTTCGCCTCCGCCGGCTCGGTCTTCGTGGAGAACATCCGCTCCTGCCTGTGCGTGCCCATCGGCGCCGAGCGGCGGGTCCTCGGGGCCCTGGTCTTCGACCGGCGGCTGGTGGAGCCCTTCGGCGAGGAAGATCTGGAGCTGGCCACGGTGGCCGCCTTCCAGCTGGCCCTGGCGGTGGAGCGGGAGCGCTTCCTGGAGCACGGCCGGGTCGCCGAGCAGCAGCGCCGCCGGCTGCTGCGCCACTTCTCGCCCGACGTGGCCGCGGCCATCCTGCAGCAGGAGGAGCAGGCCGAGGACCCGCTGGCGGTGCGGGTGCTCGACGACGTCACCGTGCTCTTCTCCGACGTGCGGGGCTTCACCCGGCTCACCGAGCAGCTGCCGGCCCTGGAGCTGGCGGCGCTGCTGCGCGAGTACTTCCACGAGATGACCCTGGCGGTCTTCGAGGAGCGGGGGACGCTCGACAAGTTCATCGGCGACGGGCTCATGGCGGTCTTCGGGGCGCCCGTCTCCCACGGGGACGGCGCGCTGCGGGCGGTGCGCTGCGCCTGGCTGATGCTGGCCCGGCTGCGGGCCCTCGACGAGCGGCTGCCCCCGGACCGCCGCATCACCATCCGCGTCGGCGTCAACACCGGCCGCGTCCTGGCCGGCAACTTCGGCTCGCCGGAGCGGCTCGAGTACACGGTGCTGGGCGACACCGTGAACGTGGCCTCGCGCCTGGAGTCGATCGCCGAGCCCGGCGCCGTCTACGTGGGACGGGCCACCTGGGAGGCCACGCGGCAGGCGTTCCGCTACCGGGAGCTGGGGCCCCGCCAGGTGAAGGGGCGCGAGGCCGCGGTCGAGGCCTTCCAGCTCCTCGGGCCGGCGGCGGGCTAGGACCGCTCCGCGGCGGCGCCGGCCGCGGGCGCGGCCGGGGAGGCGAGCAGGGCCCGCTCCGCGGCGGCGAAGTCCTCGGGGATCGGGGCCTCGAAGGCCAGGGGGGCGCCGGTGGCGGGGTGGAGGATCTCCAGGCGCAGCGCGTGGAGCATCACCCGGGGGAAGGAGAGCTCGAGCTTGCGCCGGGGACCGCCGTAGCGGGCGTCGCCGAGCAGCGGCGCGCCGAGCGCAGCGAGGTGGACGCGGATCTGGTGGGTGCGGCCGGTCTCGGGCCGCGCCTCCACCAGCGCCTCGCCGCCGGGGAAGCTCCGCAGCGTCCGGTAGCCGGTGGCCGCGGGCTCGCCGCCAGGGAGCACCGTCCGGCGGCCGGGGCGGCGGGGATCGGGGCCGAGCGGCAGCTCGACGAGCCCCTCGGGCGGCGCCGGGGCGCGGGCGGTGAGGGCCAGGTAGGTCTTGCGCGGCGTGCCCTCGCGGAAGGCGGCCGACAGGGCCGCCGCCGCGGCCCGCGTCCGCGCGAGCACGACCACGCCCGAGGTCTCGCGGTCGAGCCGGTGGACCGGCAGCACCTCGCCGCCGAGCAGGCGGGCGGCCAGCTCCGGCAGGTGGCCCCGGTCGCTGGCGAGCGTGGGCTGGGCGGGGACGCCGGCCGGCTTGTCCACCGCGGCGAGCTGCTCGTCGGCGTAGAGCAGCCGGGCGCGATCCAGCGAGGTCGCCGGGGCCGGGGCGCGCCCGCCCTCCTCGAGGTGGACCTCGACGCGCTGGCCGGGCCGCACCGCGCGGCTCGCCTGCTTGCAGCGCCGACCGTCGAGGAAGACGCCCCCGCGCTCCAGGGCCCGGCGGGCCTCGCCGCGGGAGATGGCGCCGCGCGCCGCGATGAAGCGGTCGAGCCGCTCTCCGGCGTCGCCGGCCGCGGCCCGCAGGGAGAGCCGTCGCAGCTAGGCCTCGCCGTTCGACGGGCAGGTGGCGCAGGCCGCGCCCTTGGGCGCGTCGCAGGCCGGGGCGGGCTTCGAGGCGTAGTCGGTGGCGTAGAAGCCCGAGCCCTTGAAGGCGAAGGAGCCGGCGCTCATCACCTTGCGGACCTTGGACCCGCACTCGTGGGTGCGCAGGGGCGCGGCGCCCAGCTTCTGAAGCGCCTCGAACTTCCCGCACTTGGGGCACTCGTATTCGTAGAGCGGCATCGACGTGTTCTCCCGGGGAGGAAACTAAGCGGCCGCGGCGCCCTGTCAAGCAGTCGCTCCGGCCGAGTGCCAGGGCGGACCGCGCGTACGCGCACAGGTGTGCTAGAAGACTGGCGATTTCAGTTTGTCCGGCACCGAATTGCAGGCTGTCCGGTGAATCCTGGCGGAGGCGCGATGGACGCTGGCGAGGTGGAGGTCGTCCGGGGCGAGGTGGACGCGCTCCTCGGTGAGCTGGAGCTGGAGCGCTACCGGCACGTGGCGGGCATCGAGGCCACCCCGTCGCTCGCGCCCCTGTTCCGGGCCCGCAGCCGCGCCGCCCACCGCGACACCGTGGCCGCGCTCCGCGCCCGGGGCGAGGCGGCCCTCGCCGACCGGGCGGCGGCGCTGAGGGCCGAGCGGGCGGCCGCCGGGGAGGAGGAGGCCTGGCGCGCCGCCGACGCCGCGGCCCGGGTCCGCGGGC
>JAKAEO010000169.1 GCA_021818285.1 Myxococcales bacterium | reverse complement strand
GAGGTGGCGGAGCTGCTGGCCCGGCTGCAGGCCGCGCCCACCGTGAAGGAGGCCACCGCGGCGGCCCGCCAGCTCGACGAGTGGCGGGACACGGTGGCGCGGGCGGCGCGCGCCGCCGGCGCCCAGGCGACCGCGCTGCCCGAGGCGGCCCCGGGCGAGGCGCTTCGCCGCGGCTCGCGGGTGCGGCTGGTCTCGCTGGGCCAGGAGGGGGAGGTGCTCGAGCTCGCCGGGGAGGAGGCGCTGGTCCGGGTGGGCGGCCTCAAGGTCCGGCGGCCCGTGGCCGACCTCCTGCCGCTTCGCGGCCCGCCCGCCCCCGCGCCCGGGTTCGGCCGCAGCCGCGAGGAGAAGATCGCCGCGGCCGCGGACCAGCGCCCCGGCGGGCTGCCGGTCGCGGAGCGCAAGCTGGACGCGCGCGGCCTGCGGGTGGAGGAGCTGCTCCGGGAGGTGGACCGCTTCCTCGACCGGTTGCTGGTGGAGGGGGCGGCCGACGGGGTCATCCTGCACGGCCACGGCACCGGCGCCCTGAAGCACGCCCTGCGGGAGCACCTCGAGGCCTCCCCCCACGTGGGCGGCTTCCGGGCCGGGGACCGCCGCGAGGGGGGTGACGCGGTCACAGTGGTCGCGCTCCGGCGTTGACGGCGCGTGCCCCCGGCCCGTCGCCGGGACGACGCCCGATCGTCGCACTTTCGTCGCGTGGATCGGCACGCCCTGTTGTAGGCTCTCGGTCGCATCCGCGTTGCCGCGTCGCGTCAGGGGTTTCTCGCCCATGTCGTGAATCGTGTGGTAAAGGTCTGGAACCCGAACCGGGTTTCCTGTTTCACTCCGAGCTTTCGAGGGAGGCTTCCGCAATGAGACGTGTGCTCTCGCTGTTCGCCGCCGCCGCGCTGCTGGCCGTTCCCGGCCTCTCGTCGGCCCAGGAGAAGGCCGGCGTCACCTTCACCCCGTACGGCTTCCTGCTCCTGAACACCTTCTGGAGCGCAGGCCCCATGGCCGCGCCCGACTCGGCCTACTCGGCCTCCGTCCCGCCGGCGGGCGGCCAGGGCGGCGCCTTCCTGATGATGGCGCGGGCGAGCCGGATCGGCGTGCGGGCCGGGAACCTCGACACCGGGTTCCTCGGCGCCACCGCCTCCGGCGTGCTCGAGGGCGACTTCGTCAGCACCTTCCCGAGCACCCAGCCGACCGCCTTCCAGGCGCCGCTGCTGCGGCTGCGCCTGGCGAGCGCCGCGCTCAACTGGAAGACCCACTACGGCGACTGGCAGCTGCTCCTCGGCCAGGACTACGGCCTGATCGGCCCGGTGTTCGCCTACTCCCTGTCCTACGTCGCGAACCCGCCCTTCGTGCAGGCCGGCAAGATCTACCGGCGCACGCCGGAGGTCCGGCTGACCTACTCGCGGCAGATGGGCTCCTTCGGCCTCAACCTGGCCGGCGCGGCGCTGAACCCCGCCGTGCCCGACCCCGTTGCTGGGAATGCGGTCGTGAACTTCGGCCCCGGTAACAAGTCCCGCGTGCCCGACCTGGAGGCCCGCCTCGGCCTCTCCGCCGACATCGCCAAGGACGTGAACGCGGTCGTGAACTTCGCCTACCTGAGCGGCTGGCGGCGCTACTACTACGACCCGGCCGCGGGCCCCAGCCACATGGACAAGCGCGCCACCATCTTCGGCGTCTCGCTGGTGGCCAACATCACCAAGTTCTTCGAGCTCCGCGGTGAGTGGTACCAGAACAAGGGCGCCGAGGACGGCGAGAACGGCGGCTACCCGGGCGTGGTCGGCGCCGCCTCCCCGGCGACGCTGGGGCTGCTCAAGACCACCGGCTGGTGGTTCCAGTCGGTCCTGAAGCCCATCCCGGAGGTGTGGCTGACCTTCGGCCACGGCATCGCCAAGGCCGACGCCGGCCCGCAGCCGGCCGGCTCCCGGTACCAGAACGAGGTGAACCACGCCATGGTCCTGCTCAACGTGAGCAAGAACATGAAGCTCTCGGGCGAGGTCGCCTCCGCGACGACCTACACCGCGGTCAAGGCGCAGGCCACCCAGTACAGCGCCAGCGCCCAGTTCCTCTTCTAGGCTCCGGGCGGAGCCCGTCGCATCCGCGGGGCGCTCGCCGCCGGTGAAGACCGGCGGGGGCGCCCCGCACCCGTTCCGGGTCCGCCGCGGTGCGGCGTGCGGCGGCTCGGCGCCGGTTGAAGGGACCCCCGGGGGGGCTGCTAATCTGCGGGGCCCGCCGGAGGGGGCGGAGCGCCGCATCCCCGCCGGTGTCCGGAGAACGCTCGGATGATCATCTTCGTGCAGTCGCTGCTCAGCGGGATCCTGGTCGGCGGGGTCTACGCCCTCATCGGCATCGGCCTCACCATCATCTTCGGCGTGATGCGCGTCATCAACTTCGCGCACGGCGACCTGCTGATGCTGGGGATGTACCTGACCTACTTCTTCTTCGCCTCGATGGGGATAGACCCCTTCCTCTCCATCGTCCTCACCGCGCCGGTGATGTTCGTGCTGGGCGCCTTCCTGCAGAAGGTCTTCATCAACCGGGTGCTCAACGCCCTGCCGCAGAACCAGATCCTGCTGACCATCGGGCTCGGGCTGGTGATGAGCAACACGGTGATGCTGCTCTTCACCTCCGACTACCGCATCCTCACCACCAGCTACTCCTCGAGCGCGCTGCACGTCGCCGGCATCAGCATCTCCACGCCGCTGCTGCTCTCCTTCGCCATCACCGTCGCCATCACCGCCTTCCTCTACTGGTTCCTCCTGAAGACCGACACCGGCCAGGCCATCCGGGCCACCGCCCAGGACCGCGACGCCGCCCAGCTCATGGGCATCGACGTGAAGCGGATGAGCGTGCTGGCCACCGGGATGGGGACCGCCCTGGCGGCCACCGCCGGCGCCCTGATCTCGCCCACCTACTACATCTTCCCGCAGGTGGGCTCGAGCTTCACCCTCAAGGCCTTCGTGGTGGTGGTGCTCGGCGGCATGGGCAGCATCGTCGGCGCCACCCTGGGCGGGGTGGTGGTGGGGGCGACCGAGTCGCTGGCGGCCGTCTACATCTCCTCCGGCCTCAAGGAGCTGGTGGTCTTCGTCCTCTTCCTGCTGGTCCTCCTCTTCCGCCCCGCCGGCCTGCTCGGCAAGTCGAGGATGTGACCATGCGCCCGGCCCTTCCCCCCATGCTCCGAGCCCCGCGCGGCGCCGCCGTCCTCCCGCTGCTCCTCTTCGCCGCCGCCCTGGCGGCGCTGGGGTTCCTCCCGCTCTGGATGACCAGCCCCTACGCGCTCCACGTGATGGTGCTGATCTTCCTGGCCGTCATCCAGGGGGAGAGCTGGAACGTGCTGGGCGGCTACACCGGCCAGTACTCGGTGGGCCACGCCGCCTACTTCGGGATCGGCGCCTACGCCACCATGATGCTGCTGCAGTACCACCACCTGGCGCCCTGGTGGGGGGTGTGGGTGTCGGTGGCCGTCGCCGTCGGCCTCGGCGTGGTCATCGGCAGCATCACCTTCCGGCTCCGCGGCCCCTACTTCGTGCTGGCCTCCATCGCCGTGGCCGAGATCATCCGGCTCATCGCCCTGAACTGGACCGACGTCACCAACGGCGCCGAGGGCATCCTGCTCTCCGACATCCCGCCGCTGACCATCGGCGGGCGGCTGATCACCGACTTCATGAGCAAGGTGCCCTTCTACTACGTCGGCCTGGCGCTGGCGGCCATGACCATCGCCGTGAACTGGGGCGTGCAGCACTCCAAGCTCGGCTACTACTTCCAGGCCATCCGCGAGGACCAGGACGCCGCCCACTCGCTGGGCATCTCCCTCACCTTCTACAAGAACGTGGCCCTGGCCATCTCCGCCTTCTTCACCGCCGCGTCCGGCGCCTTCTACGCCCTGTACGTCGGCTTCGTGGACCCGAGCACCGTGCTCACCGTGGACACCTCGGTGCAGATCGTCCTCATCTGCATCATCGGGGGCATCGGCACCATCCTCGGCCCGGTGGTGGGGGCGCTGGTGCTGGTGCCGCTCTCCGAGGCGCTGCGCTCCAACGTCATCGCCGACGGCCTGTTCCAGCTCGGGGTCTCCGAGAACTCCCGCACCGGCCAGTTCCTCAAGGAGAACCTGGCCCACGCCCACGTGCTCATCTACGGCGTCCTGGTGGTGGTGGTGATCCTCTTCATGCCCGAGGGCGTGCTGGGCTTCGTCAAGGGGTTGCGCCGGCGCTTCGCCGGCAAGGCCGCCCTCCCCGCCAAGGGAGAAGCGTGATGGCCGCGCCCATCCTCGAGATCGACCGGGTCTACAAGTTCTTCGGCGGCCTGGCCGCGAACGCCGACGTCTCCTTCTCCATGGAGCCGGGGACGATCCTCGGGCTCATCGGCCCCAACGGCGCCGGCAAGACCACCCTCTTCAACTGCATCACCGGCTACTACCCGCCCTCCAGGGGCGAGGTGCGCTTCGAGGGGCGCCGGATGAACGGGCTCCAGCCCGACAAGGTCTGCAAGCTGGGCATGGCCCGCACCTGGCAGAAGGTGCGGCCGCTCGCCAAGATGACGGTGCTGGACAACGTCATGGTGGGCGCCCTGGCCCGCACCAACTCCCTCCGGGAGGCGCGGCGCGCGGCGCTGGAGCAGCTCCACGTGGTGCGGCTCGAGCACAAGGAGGACCACCTGGCCGGCGGGCTCCCCATCGGCGAGCGCAAGAAGCTGGAGGTGGCCCGGGTGCTGGCCACCCAGCCCCGGCTGCTGCTCCTCGACGAGATCATGGGCGGCCTGAACCCGGCGGAGAGCGAGGAGATCATCCAGCTCATCCTGGAGCTGAAGAAGACCGGCCGCACCCAGATGGTCATCGAGCACGACATGAAGGCCATCATGCGGATCAGCGACCGCATCGTGGTGCTGAACTCGGGCGAGAAGCTGGCCGAGGGGCTGCCGGCCGAGATCGTCAACAACAAGGACGTCATCACCGCCTACCTGGGGGACAGCCTTGAGTAGCCTCCTGAAGCTCGAGAAGCTGTCCTTCAGCTACGGCGACCTGCGGGTGCTGTGGGACGTCGACCTGGAGGTCCACCCGGGCGAGATCGTCACCGTGGTGGGCTCCAACGGCGCCGGGAAGTCCACCACCCTGCGCAACATCTCCCGCCTGGTGAAGCCCGAGGCCGGCACCCTCACCTTCGACGGCCACGACCTCACCCGGCTGGAGTCGCACCAGGTGGTGGGGCTGGGGGTGATCCAGGTCCCGGAGGGCCGCCGCATCTTCCCGGAGATGACGGTCCTCGAGAACCTGAGGATGGGCTCCTACGTGAAGGCCACCCGCGCCGACCGGGAGCGCAACGTGGCGCGGGCCTTCTCCCTCTTCCCGCGCCTCGAGGAGCGGCAGAAGCAGCTGGGCGGGACGATGTCGGGCGGCGAGCAGCAGATGCTGGCCATCGCCCGCGGCCTGATGGGCAACCCCAGGCTGCTGCTGCTGGACGAGCCCAGCCTGGGGCTCTCGCCGCTCTTCGTGAAGAACATCTTCGACATCATCAAGGAGATCAACCGCCAGGGGGTCACCATCCTGCTGGTGGAGCAGAACGTCTTCCAGTCGTTGCGCATCGCCCATCGCGCCTACGTCCTGGAGACGGGACGGGTGGTGCTGACGGGAGCCGGGGAGCAGTTGCTGAAGGACGACCACATCAAGAAGGCCTACCTGGGGATGTGACCATGGATCCGAGCAAGAACAAGGTGCGGGACTGGATGACGGCGAACCCCATCACCATCGACGCGGGCGCCACCATCGTCGAGGCCATCCACCTGCTGAAGGAGAAGAGCATCCGGCGCCTGCCGGTGGTGAAGGGCGGGAAGCTGGTGGGGCTGGTGACCGAGCGGATGCTGCTCTCCTTCTCGCCCGGCAAGTCCACCTCCATGGACACCTGGGAGGTGCACTACCTGCTCGCCAAGACGCCGGTGACCCAGGCGATGAACCCGAAGCCCAACACGGTCACGCCCGAGACCGACATCGCCGACTGCGCCCAGGTCATCCACGATCGCAAGCTGAACGGCATCACCGTGGTGGACGACAAGGGGAATCTGGTGGGCATCCTCACCACCACCAACGCCCTCGAGGCGCTGATCTGGTTCAGCAAGCAGGCGCAGCTCGCCGCGGCGCGGCAGGCCCAGCAGCAGAAGTAGCCGGCGGTCCGGCGCGCCCCGGCGCGGGGGCCGGGCGCGCCCGGCCCCTCACTTCCGCATCAGCACCACGGCCAGGACCACGCCGTAGGTGACCACCACGGCCCGCATGATCCCGGCGGGCAGCCGCTGGGCGAGGTGCGCACCGACCCAGCCGCCGGCGATGGAGGCCACCGCCATGAGCGCGGCGTGGGGCAGCGAGGCCGTCCCCATGCCCAGGAAGTAGAGCGCCGCCACGCCGTTGATGATCAGCGAGCAGAAGAGCTTGAGGCCGTTGGCGTGCTGCAGGCTGCCGGGGAGCAGCACGCCCATGGTGGCCAGCATGACGATGCCCATCCCGGCGCCGAAGTAGCCGCCGTAGAAGGAGACCAGCAGCTGGATCACCCACAGGGCCACCGGCACCTCCCCCTCCCCCTTGGCCTTGTGGGACTGCACGAAGCGGCCGATGGGCACCTGGAACGCCACCAGGGCGCAGGCGAAGAGGATGAGCCACGGCACCACCTCGTCGAACACCTTCTGCGAGGTGTGGAGCAGCACCCAGGAGCCGGCCAGCCCGCCGATGGCCGAGGGCGCGAAGAGCAGCAGCGCCCGGCGCCGCTCCTCGCCGATGATCTTCCGGTAGGCCCAGGCGGAGGAGACCGTCCCGGGCCACACCGCCAGGGTGTTGGTGGCGTTGGCGGCGACGCTCCCCATGCCGGTGAGCAGCAGGGCCGGGAAGGAGAGCAGGGAGCCGCCGCCGGCGATGGCGTTGATGACTCCGGCCCCGAAGCCGGCCGCTGCGAGGATGACCCAGATCATGGAGGGGCCGGACTCTAGCGCCAAACCCGGCTCGGGGGGAGCCCGGAGAGCGGCGCCGGGCGGGGCCTGCGGCCGCCGGAGACGCGCTCAGCGGCGCCGGCGCCGCCCCTTCCGCGATCCGCCGCGCCCGCCCGG
>JAKAEO010000168.1 GCA_021818285.1 Myxococcales bacterium | reverse complement strand
CAACGAGGGGTACATGAACACCGGGACGCAGCGCTCCGGCTCCACGCCGGCGGGCGCGCGGACCACCACCACCACCGCCGGCAAGCGGGAGATCCCGAAGGACCTGCCGCGCATCATGGAGGCGCACGACCTGCCCTACGTGGCCTCCACCTCGGCGGTCCATCCCGACGACGTCTACGACAAGCTGGTGAAGGCCCGCGCCCTGCGCGGGCTGCGCTACGTCCACATGAACACCCCGTGCCCCTCGGGCTGGGGCTTCGACCCCAGGGACTCGGTGCGCATCGGCCAGCTCGCCGTGGACAGCGGCCTGGTGGTGCTCTACGAGGTGGAGGGCGGGACCTTCCGGCTCACCGGCCGCAGCAAGGCGCTGGCGCGGCGCGGGGCGCGCAAGCCGGTGGCCGGATACCTGGCGGCGCAGGCCCGCTTCAAGGGCCTGGGGCCCGAGGAGGGCGCGGCGCTCCAGCGCTGGGTGGACCGGCGCTGGGAGGAGTACCTCCGGCGCGACGCCGCCGCCGCGGCGGACTGACGGCGGCACCCCCGGGGCGCGGCCGGATGCCCGGGCGCCGGCGGCACCGGGGGCCTGTCGAGACGCCGCGTCGCCTGCTACCCTTCGCGGGGTCCTGGCGGGAGGCCCTGCGTGAGCGGGAACGGCGAGCAGCACGGCGGCGGCGGCGTGCCCGGCCCGATGCGGCCGGGGGCGCTGACGGCCCTGCTCCGGGAGATCGCGCACGGCGCGAAGGCGCCCGGCGCGGGCTGGGAGCGGCCGCTCGAGCCCGGCACGGTGGTGGGGCGCTTCGAGATCGTCCGGGAGCTGGGGCGCGGCGGCTTCGGCGTGGTCTACGAGGCACGCGACCGGGAGCTGGGGCGGGCCGTCGCCTTCAAGGCGGTCCGCGCCGCCGGGAGCGACGACCCGGGCCAGGAGCGGCTCTGGCGGGAAGCCGAGGCGGCGGCCCGCCTCACCCATCCCAACATCGTCACCCTCCACGACGCGGGGCGCTCGGAGCGCGGGCCGTGGCTGGTGCTGGAGCTGCTCCAGGGCCGGACGCTGGCGGAGCGCCTGGAGGAGGGTCCGCTGCCGCCGGCCGAGGCGGTGCGCATCGGCCTGGAGATCGCGAAGGGGATGGCCCACGCCCACGCCCAGGGGGTGGTCCACCGCGATCTCAAGCCGGCCAACGTCTTCCTGTGCGCCGACGGCCAGGTGAAGGTGCTGGACTTCGGGCTCGCCCACGCCTTCGGGCGCCGGCGCGCCGAGGGGGGCACGCCGGCCTACATGGCGCCCGAGCAGGGGCTGGGCGCGCCCGAGGACGAGCGGACCGACGTCTACGCCCTGGGGGTGATCCTGCACCGGATGCTCGCCGGGGAGCTGCCCTTCCCGGAGCGGGCGCAGGGGCCGGCGGCGCGCGGGCGGACCCCGCCCCAGCTGGAGGTGCCGGGGCTCCCGGCGCTGGGCGAGCTGGTGGGGCGGATGCTGGCCCCGGAATCGGTGCGCCGGCCGCGGGACGGCGGCGAGGTGGCCGCAGCCCTGGCGGCGGTGGACCGGGAGGCGCAGCGCGCCGGCGCCCCGGGCGGCCCGATCCGCACCCGCCGCCACCCGCGCCTGCGCCGGGCCGCCCTGGTCGCGGCCGGGATCACCCTCGGCGCCGCCGTCGCCGCCCTGGTGGTGCGCCGCGCCGGCGCTCCCGCGCCGGTCCCCCGGGGCGGCCAGGTGACCGTGGCGGTCGCCGACTTCGCCAACGAGACGCGCGACCCGGAGCTGGACGGCCTCTCGGGCCTGCTCATCACCTCGCTGGAGCAGTCCAAGGCGCTGCGGGTGCTCACCCGCAGCCGGATGTTCGACCTGCTCCGGCAGCTCGGGAAGGAGGGGGTGGAGCGCATCGACGAGACGCTGGCGCGCGAGCTGGGAAAGCGGGCCGGGGTCCAGGCGCTGCTGCTCGCCTCGGTGCAGAGGTTCGACGACGTCTACGCGGTGGAGATGCGGGCGCTGAACCCGGCGAGGGACGAGTACCTGTTCACGGTGAAGGAGCAGGTCACCGGCAAGCGCGCCATCCCCGGGGCCATCGACCGGATCTCGGAGCAGACGCGCCGCAACCTCCGGGAGACGGAGGGGGAGGTGGCGGCGGCGCGGCGCGGCGTGGCCGAGGTCACGACCGGGAGCCTCACCGCCTGGGAGCACTTCTTCAAGGGGCGCCAGGCGATGGACCTGCGCCAGTTCGACCGCGCGGCCGAGGAGCTGCAGGCCTCGGTCGCCGCCGACCCGGACTTCGCGCTGGCCCACTACCAGATCGCGGTGCTCGACGCCTGGACGGTGAAGCCCGGCTGGTCCAACGAGGCCTCGGTCCGCACCGCCGCGAGCCACCTCGAGGCCGCCGTCCGGCTCCAGGCGCGGCTGCCGGAGAAGGAGCGGCTGGCGCTGGCCGCCTGGAAGGCCACCTGGGAGAAGCGGCCGGAGGAGGCGCTCCGGCTGCGGGACGAGGCGGAGCGCGCCTACCCCCAGGACAAGGAGGCGGTGTTCTGGGCCGGCGACGTCCGCTTCCACTCCGGGGACACCCCGGCGGCCATCCCCTACTTCGAGCGGGCGCTCCGGCTCGACCCGGACTACCGCCTGGCCCTGGAGCACCTGGTGCTGGCGCTCGCCGCGCTCGACCGGCGCTCCGAGCAGCTGGAGTGGGCGCGGCGCTGGGCGGACGCGTCGGGCGAGCCGGACGCCTGGCGGGCGCTGGGGCGCGCCCTGCTGGCGAACGGGCGGCCCGGGGAGGCGGACCAGGCCTTCGCGCGGGCCACCGCCATCGACGGGCTGCTGAAGGTGGCGCCGCCCGCGGCCCTGTACCTCTGCTTCGAGGGGCGGGCCGCCGAGGCGGAGGTGCGGCTCCGCCGCGCCTTCGACGCCCTCCGGCCGCCGGCGCCCGGCGCGCCCGAGGTGGTGAGCGTGCGCAGCACGCCGCGCGCCGAGCGGATCGACCTGGCCAGGGCGCTGGCCGACACCCTGATCTGGCAGGGACGGCTCCGCGAGGCGCGGGCGCTGGTCCGGTCGCTCCCGGCCCGGGGCCTGCCGCCCCGCGAGGCCGCCGTCGTCGCCCTGGCCTTCTCGGTCGCGACCCGCTCGCCGGACGACGTGGCCTACGGGGTCCGGGCCGCGGAGGAGAGCGGCGGCCTCCAGGACCCGTCGGTGAAGGTCAACGCGGCGATCGCCTTCGCCCTGGCCGGCGACCCCGCCGCCGCACGGCCCCTCTCCGCCGAGGCCTTCGCCGATCCCGGCGCGAGCGAGTTCCCGGCCCACGTCCGGCCGCTGCACGACGCGGTCATGGCCTGGCGCGAGGGGCGCCTCGCCGACGCCGAGGCCACCCTGCGGGCGGTGGCGCGGAGCCCCTTCCTGGATGCCCGCTACACCGCGCTGGTGGTGCTCGGCGACGTCGAGCTGGGGCGGGGCGAGGCCGCCCGCGCCGCCGAGGTCCTGGAGCAGGCCCGCGCCATCCCCTTCTCGCCGGTCCTGGGCGGCCTCCCCTACCTGCAGCCGCTGGCGCAGGTCCGCCTCGCCGAGGCCTACGACCGGGTGGGCGAGCGGGCCCGGGCCCGGGAGCGGCTCGGGGAGGCGCTCCGCAACTGGGACCGCGCCGACGCCGACGCGCCGCTGGTCGCCGAGGGGCGGGCCCTCCGGCGCCGCCTGGGCGCGGCGGGCGCCGCTCAGTAGGACCAGAGGATCGAGCCGGTGGCGCTCGTCGCCTGGCCGGTCATCGTCCGGGCGCGGATCCAGGAGTGGGCCGCGGCCAGCTCCACCGCGAAGCCCGCGCCGAGCGGGACGGTGAGCGAGCCGGTGACGGCGTGGACGGCCGCGGTGACGCGCTCCGACACCAGCGCCACGCCGTAGGAGGCGGTCATCCGGCCCTGGCCCCTGCCGGCGCCGCCGCTCCCGGTCCCCGTGCTTGCGGCGGTGGAGACGGTGGCGTCGCCGAGGTCGACCTGGTAGCCGCCGGAGAGCCAGGTGTCCTCGCCGAAGCGGACCTCGGCGCCGCCCTTGAGCCGCAGGGAGTCGCCCGAGTAGCTCGGGTCGCGCGCCTCCCGCCGGGTGCCGACGGCGGCGGCGCGGAGCCCGAGGCGGCGGTGCGGCCGGTACCGGAGGTGGAGCCCGGCGGAGGCGTCCCAGCCCCGGCGGTCGGGGTCGGCGGCGATCCGCAGCCCCCCCTCGCCGGTGAGCCGCAGGCGGAGCGACGGGCCGAGGTCGACGGCGAAGGCGGCGATGGCCGAGGGCCGGTGGAGGTCGAGGTCGCCGAGGTCGAAGTAGTGGGTCGAGTCCCAGGCCAGCTCCAGGGAAAGCTCACCCCACTCCCCGAGCCCGAGGCCGGCGCCGCCGTGGGCCTCGGCGAACCCGAAGCCGGCCGGGACGTTGGTCGTGCCCGAGACGCCGAGGTTCACGTTGGAGTCCCACCCGCCTCCGGCGGCGGCGCCCGCCCAGAGCTCTGCCGCCGCGGGGACGGGGGCGGAGGCGAGGAGGACGGCGAGCGCCAGGCCGGGGAGCGAGCGGGGCATCGACGTTCACTTCCCGGGGCCGGGGCCGGGGCCGGCGGAGGTGCCGGTGTGCTCCCGGGCGCGCTCCCGGTCGCGGTCGCGGTCGCGCTCCTTCTCGCGGTCGCGGTCGCGGCTCCGCTCCCGGACGCGGGCGCGCTCCTCCAGCTGCGCCCCGACCCGCTCGCGGATCCGCGCGCCGCGCTCGGCCTCGCTCCCCGGGCCGGCGCCGTCGCGCGCCCGCTCGCGCACCGCCGCCATCACGCGGTCGCGGGCCTGGTTGGCGGTCTCGCCGTGCTGCACGCAGGCGTTCATGGCGCGGATGGTCTCGGCGAGGCAGGTGCCCTTGCAGCCGGCGCCCAGCGCCGCGCGAACCGTCTCGCGCATCGCCCGGGGGCTGCCGTTCCGGGCGGCGTACCCGGTGATCGCCGGGTCGACGTCCGCGAGCTCGGCGTCGGTGAGCGACGCGTCCACCTTCAGCATGTCGTGCAGCCGCGTGCGGAGCTGGTCCTGGTCCTTGGTGAGGTCCTGGTCGTGCAGCCGGATGCGGTCGCGATCCTGGTCCGCGGCCGTCGCGGGGAACGACGCCACGGCCAGCGCCGCGCCGGCGACGACGAACAGCCATCTGGTCTTCATGGGATGCCTCCGGGTGCGGGGCGTTGCCCGCACCCCACCTAAACCCCGCCGGCGCGCCGGGTTTCCGTGGCGCATCGCCGCACCCGCGTCGCGCGCCCGCTGGACGGCGTCCAGCACCGCGATGCCGGTGACCTGGACGCGGGCGCGCGGAACTCCCCGCCGGGCGACGGCGCGACCGCGCCGGCGAGGCGCCGGTGGGACGGCTGGGCCGCAGGCGGTGCCACTCGAGACCCCCCGATGAAGAGGCTGCGCCCGGGTCAACCCGATCTCCCGGCGCCCGTTTCCGTGGCTCTTCGCCGCGACCCGGGCCGGGCCGTGCGGCGCCGGGCCGCGCGGTGCTGAACGGGGCGAGGCTTCGGACCGCGCGGGCCGTCACCGGTGCCGGGCGTAGCATCGGCGCGATTGGCGCCCGGTGCTGCGTGGGCCCGCGCCCGGCCCCACGCGCGGGGAAGCGACCGGGAGTGAAGCTTCGCGAAGGGGGTGCGCCCGAGCTCTCCTGCTCACGCCGCGCGTCAGTTCACGACAGCTGGCGGGGGAGCTCGGCGCCGGCTTCTCCTACGGGTGTGAACGCCCGCAGGTCATCGGCACCACCACCTACCCGAACTTCTCCTGCGTCAGCGAGACGGGCGTGGCGCTGGGCTACGACGAGTGCGCCACCAGCCCGGACTACTGCGCCCCGGCGGCCGGCTGCGCCGGAGGGACCTGCGTGGTGGAGCGCATCTACTGGCAGAAGCGCTCCAGCGTCTGGCAGGCCGGCAACGTCGCGGGCGCCGGCGCCACGCCGGTCCACTTCGGGGACTGGGGCGACAACCTCGAGTCGCAGACCTGGACCTCCAGCTCGGTGATCCGCGTCGAGTTCACGCCCTACAACACCCTGGCGGCGGCGCTTCGCGGCTACCAGATGTGGCACGTCTCGGGCCAGGGCGTGACCGAGGTCTGGGGCGTGCGCGCCACCAACGACCCGCTGGCCTACGCCTACGAGGGGACGCACGCGACGGTGCACACCGCCGCCGCGCGCCTGGTCCTCTCCAAGCTGGAGGTCGGCGCCGGCAGCATCAACAACCCGCCCGACCCGGCGGCGTTCACCTGGAGCGGCTCCGGCTGGTCCGGCGCCGTGCAGAACAGCTCGGTGGCGCCGGGCGCCGAGCTGAACATCGGCGGCAAGGTGATGTACGGCTACAACTGGATGCTGAAGTCCTTCGCGATGGACGGCGGCGTCCTCAAGGCCGGCTGGTGGCGGCTCACCTTCGTCCCCGGGGGCGCGCTCACCATCCTCCCGGCGTGCTGCGCGGTCCCCGCCGACGGCTGCCCGCCCGCCGACGCCTGCATCACCCTGACCGCCCCGCCGGCCGCGCCGGCGGCGGTGCCCCTGGACCTCGCGGTCGCCGCCGCGCCCGACGTGGGGGGCGACACCGGGTCGCTCTACGTCCCGGTGGCCGACCCGGCGAACAACCTCACCTACATCGACGTGTACATCCAGGCGTCGAAGGGAGGCGGCAAGCGGTAGGACACGGCGGCGCCCGGCGCGCCGGCGCGGCGGCGGGGATCCGTCAGCGCCGCGGCGCCGGGCGGCCGCGCGGGAAGGGTGCCGGCCCGGGGTGGCCCCGCCAGCCCGGGCCCCAGCCGCCGTGGCCCCGCCAGCCCGGGCCCCAGTAGCCCGGCCCCCACCAGCCGTAGACGTGGATGCCAGGGTCCCACCAGCCGGGCCCGTACGGCCAGGGCCAGGCCGAGCCGTAGTAGGGCCTCGCTCCCCAGTCCCGGTCCCACGGCGAGACCAGCCACGCCCAGCCGTGCGCCGGGGTGTAGACGTACACCCAGGTCCGGTCGTCGCCCCGGTAGGTCCAGGGACCGCCGGCGGGCACCCAGGTCCAGCCGTACTGCTCGGTGTAGATCCAGCGCCCGGCCCGGGGGGGCGCGGCCGGCGCGCCGGCGGCGGCCCGCG
>JAKAEO010000167.1 GCA_021818285.1 Myxococcales bacterium | reverse complement strand
GGCTGGCCCCCGCGGCCGCGGCGGCCTCGGCGTCGCCGCCGGCGCCGGCCGGTGCCGGGCGCGCCGGGCTGTCCGGCCTGTCCGCCGAGCATGGCGGCCTGGCTCTCGCCGGCCTCGCCGGGCGCGGGCGCGGAAGATTCTGCTGCAGGGGAGGGGGCCGCTTCGCCCCCCGCTACGGGCGTCTGCTCGTTCTCGGTCATGCTGTCGTCTGCTCCGGCCGCGGCGGCGATGGTTTCGCCCCATCCGCGGCACGCTCTTCCATCTGGCTCGGACGCTGGGCCTGCCGTCGCGCGGTCCAATCCCCGGTCCGCGGATTCGGCTTGCCCCCCCGGCCGGCCCTGCGCTGCCGCTCACGTGCGACGCGCCGCGACTACCCTGCGTGGCCTCGAGACCGGGGATCCATCCCCTGCTGCGGTGATCCTTACTCGCCCGCAGCCCGGAGACAACCGGAATCTAGCAAAAACCACCCGCCGGCGAAAGTCCGTTGCTTCACCGCCCCGCCCCGCCCGGGCCCCCCGTCACCGGCGTCACCCATCCCTGGGGCAGGGCCACCACCGGCCCCATCTCCAGCAGCGCCGCGGTGGCGCGGAGCTCCGGCAGGCGCGCGAGGAGCCGCGAGAGCACCCCGGCGCGCGGCTCCGCCACCGGGTCGAGCTCCTCGAGCAGGCTGCGGGAGGGCTCCAGGCGCCGGATCTCGACCTCGTCGCCGCTCCCCAGCCCGGCCCGCTCGCGGGCCACCGCGATGGCGTCCTGCAGCGAGCCCAGCCGGTCCACCAGCCGCCGCTCCAGCGCCTGGGCGCCGGTCCAGACCCGCCCCTGGGCGACGCGGTCCACCTCCTCCGGCGTCATCTTCCGGGCCTCGGCGACGCGGGAGAGGAAGGTGGCGTACACGGCGCCGATCTCCTTGCGGACGGCCTCCCGCTCCTCGTCGGTCCAGGGGCGGAAGGGCGACTCGAGGTCGGCGCGGGCGCCGCGCTTCACCGTCACCTCCCGCGCCTGCAGCTTGGCGAGCAGCCCGGAGAGATCGGGCTTGAGCGCGAAGACGCCGATGGAGCCGGTGAGCGTCGAGGGCTCGGCCACCAGGACGTCCCCGGCCGTGGAGATCCAGTACCCGCCGCTGGCCGCGAGGTCGCCCATCGAGACCACCACCGGCTTGCCCCTCCGCCTCGCCTCGCCGAGGGCGCGCCAGATGAGATCCGAGGCCAGCGCGTCGCCGCCCGGCGAGTCGACGCGCAGCACGATGGCCTTCACGTCGCCGGCCTGGACCGCCTGCCGGACCAGCCCGGCCACGGTGTCGGCGCCGGTGAGGACGCCCTCCAGCGGTCCGCCGCGGCTCCGGCCCGGGACGATGGCGCCGGAGACGCGGATCACCGCGACCGCGGGGCGCGGGCCCCAGCGCTGGGCGAGGCGGGGCGGCGCCTCGGACCAGGCGCGCGGCAGCCCGGCCGGCACCCGCAGCCGCCGCTCCAGCTCGTCGGGCCAGGCCAGGCCGTCCACCAGCCCCGCCTCCCGCGCCTCGGCGGCCGAGAAGAGGCCGCGGTCCACCAGCTCCCGGACCCGCGCCTCGGGGAGCTTGCGCGCCTCGGCGATCGCCTTCACCTCGCGGCCGAAGAGGTCGTCGAGCACCGACTCCTTCACCTCCCGCTCGGCGTCGCTGATGTCGCCGCGGACCACGGTGTCGGGCGCGTTCTTGTAGCGGCCGATGGCCACCGCCTCGAAGGCGATCCCGGCCTTGGCCAGGGTGTCCTTGAGGTACAGGCCGGTGGAGGAGATCCCGGTGAGCGACAGCACAGCCGGCGGGAGCATCGCGATCCGGGTGGCGCCGGTGGCCAGGTAGTAGTCCCGCAGCCCGCCGCCCTGCAGCCAGGCCAGCACCGGCTTGCGGGCGCGCAGGGCGACGAGCGCGGCGCGCAGCTCGTCGGCGTGGCCGGGCGCGAGCCCGAGCCGGTCGACGCGCACCACCACCACGCCGACCGAGTCGTCCTCCCCGAGCGCCCGCAGCTTGCGCAGCAGCGCGCCGTAGGGGTCGCGCGGGGCCGGGCGCAGCAGCCCGTGCGGTGGGTCCAGCTCCCGCGCCAGGTCCACCAGCAGCGGCCGCGGCGGGAGCGGCAGGCCGCGGTAGGCGCGCGTGGACAGGCGCAGCCCGAGCAGCGCGCTCCCCTGGTGATCCTTGCCGGTGCCCCCGGCGGCGGCGGTCAGGCCGGCGTGCGGCGTCTGGAAGGAGAGGGCCAGGAGGAAGACCGCCGCGCCCGGGATGCCGGCGACGCCGCTCTGCGTGGGCCCCTGGACCTGCGCCTGGAGGGCGATGCCGGAGCGCGACTCGATCCCGACGCCCAGCGCGACCGCGCGGCTCTTGAAGACGCCCCGCGCCTGGTCGTCGGCGTACCAGTCGGCGGAGAGGGTGAGGGCGTCGGAGAGGAGCCGGGTGGCCCCGCCGAAGTGGTAGCGGACCGGGACCCAGGCGCCGCCGAGCCGCCCGCCCAGGTCCAGGGCGGCGGCGCCGAGGGAGAGCCAGCGGAGCGGGCGCACCGTGAGCCCCACGTCCCAGGTGCGGAGCTGGTCCACGGCCGGGTCGCCGGACGACCAGTCGTTCCAGGAGATCCCCAGCGCCCCGGTGCGGCCGCCCAGGCCGAGCCCCAGCCCCAGCTTCCGGTAGGCCGGCCCGGAGGCGGGGCGGACCCACTCGCTGGTGAGGCCGAGCGGCCCGGCGGCGGCGTAGAGCCCGTCCGCCAGCATCCCGCCCTGCCCGGCCGGGAGCAGCCGGTCCTCGGCGCGCTCGTGGAAGTACTGCAGGGTGAGGCCGCGGTTGAAGCCCAGGGCGGCCGGGTTCACCGCCATGGCCGCGGGCTCCTCGCCCGAGGCCACGCCCGCCCCCGGGACCGCGAGGCCGGCCGGCTGGCCGAGGGCGCGGGAGACGTAGGTGCCGGCCTGGCCCCGCGCGGCGAGGGGCGCGAGCACGGTGGCGAGCAGGATGGCGCGGCGCATGGGGCCTCCCCGGGGCGAAGCCGTCCCCGCTGGCCGGGCATCATGCGCAGCCGCCGGGAATCCCGCCAGGGGAAAGGGGCGGCGCCGCCTGCCGGATGGGGCGCGCCGCCGGCCACGCGCTACGGCTCGTTCCCCTCGTCCTCCACCCGGCGCAGCTCCGCCTCGCCGAGCGGCTCGAGGTTCCCGGCCTTGTGGCGGGCGAAGAGCTGGAACAGCTGCTCCTTGTGCGGCCGGACCTTGCCGATGGGGCACCGCTCCCAGTCCTTCAGCGGCTCGTCGCAGTACCCCATCCGCTTCTCGCCGCACTTCGGCTGGATGTGGCTGCCCAGCTCCGGGACCACCCGCACCACCTCGCGGCGCATCAGCGCCACCATGTGGCGGATCTCCCACTGGGCGCGCCAGCAGAGCCGCAGGTCGGCGACGTGCAGCAGCTCCGCGAAGTTCACCATCACCTGGAAGTTGGTGGGGGTGGCGTTGGGCAGCACGAACCGGGCGTCCTCGGCGGGGATGCCCTTCTCCACCGCCAGCTGGTAGACGCGGGTGATCTCCGCCATCAGGCGGTCGTACTCCTCCGCCATCCCCGGGCTCTTCTCCCAGCTCTTCGGGGTCACGTACTCGAGCCGGTCCTCCCGGTACTTCACGTAGCGCTGCGACTGCTGCTCGAAGCTGATGCCGATGCGGTGGCGCACGAACTGGTGGGAGAGGGCGCGCGACACCCCGGAGATCCCGAACCAGAAGACCACCTGCTCCAGCGGGGAGACGTGGCCGGTCTTGAGCCGCTCCACCACGAAGTCGCGGACCTTCTCCGGGGAGACGGTGCCGTCGCCGATGTCCCGCCACACCTCGGGCGGCGTCTTGGGGGTGTAGCAGGTGCGGTAGGCCCCGTAGAGCTTGAGGAGCGGATCGCGGGCGTAGTCGATGAGGACGACCTCGAGCGGCATGCCCGCGGTTCTAGCACGGCGGCCCGGCGCGGGCCGGCCCGGCGGAACGGGCGGGCGGTGGCGCCGGGCGGCCACGGCCGGGATCGACCCGGCGCGCCGTGCGGCCCCCCGGGCGGGCGTGCTAGAGGTCCGCGCCATGACCGACATCACCGCGAAGCTCGCCTCCGGCTCGAAGGTCGAGATGACGCAGCTCGTCATGCCCGGCGACGGCAACGTCCTGGGGACGGCCTTCGGCGGCCGGATCATGCAGTGGATCGATCTCTGCGCGGCGATGGCGGCGCAGCGCCACACCCGGATGCCGGTGGTGACCGCCTCCATCGACCGGCTCGACTTCCTCGGCCCGGTGCGGATCGGCGACATCGCCCTGCTGCGCGCCCAGGTGAACGCCGTCTTCGGCAGCTCGATGGAGGTGGGCTGCGAGGTGCTGGCCGAGAACCCGCTCACCGGGGAGCGGCGGCGCTGCTGCGACGCCTTCCTCACCTTCGTGGCGCTCGGCGCGGACGGGTGCCCGGCCCGCGCCCCGCTGCTCCTCACCGCCACCGAGGAGGAGGCGCGCCGGGTGGCGGAGGCCACCGCGCGCCGCGCGACGCGCCTGGCGGAGCGGAAGGGCGGGCCGGGCTGAGCGCCCCGGGGTCCGGTGGCCGGGTCCCGCCCCCGGCCGGCCCCCCCCGGGCGTCCGGTCCCCCTGCCCCCTGGTGGCGAACCCGGCTAAGCTGTCGCGCGTCGTCCCCCGGGAGGTGGTGGTCGATGGCGGTGCAACTCGGTGCGAGGCGCCCGGCGGCGGGTGCGGTGGACCTGCTCCTCGAGTGCCACCAGCGCATCCGCTCCTTCACCTCGCTGGCGCGCCGCCTGGCCGGCGCCGGCGACCTGGCGCCCGGCGAGGTCGCCGACGCGGCCGCCGGGGTCTGTCGCTACTTCGTCGAGGCCCTGCCGCTGCACGCGGCCGACGAGGAGGACTCGGTCCTGCCGGTGCTGTCGGGGCGCGACCCGGCCCTCGACGGCGCCCTGGCGGTGATGCGCCGCGAGCACGGCGAGCACGGGCCGCTGGTGGACCGCGTCGTGGCGCTCTGCCGCGAGCTGTCGAGGGATCCGGCGCGGCACGCCGTGCTGGCGCCGGCCCTGGGCCTGGCCGCCCGCGAGCTGGAGCGCCACTTCGCCTTCCACCTGGCGCTGGAGGAGGAGACCATCTTCCCGGCGCTGAAGCGCGTCCTCGACCCGGCCACCGAGGCACGGCTGGTGGCGGAGATGCGGGCGCGGCGGCAGGGGAACGGCGGCTAGGCCAGGCGGCCCGGAACCCGCCCGCCACCGGGGCGCAACTCCCCCGCCCCCGGGGCCGTTCCCCGGGGCCGGGCCGCGACGTCCCGTGGGCGGAGTCCTACCGGCCGCCGAGCAGCGAGGCCGGGGTCACGGAGAGCGCCTTCGCCATCCGCTCGATGGTCTCGAGCGGTGGAGAGCGCTGGCCACGCTCCAGCATCGACACGTAGGAGACCGAGATGCCCACCTTGTCGGCGAGCGCCTTCTGCGACAGCTTCTTCTTCGCGCGCAGGCGCCGGACGTTTGCCGCGAATCGAGCGAGCAGGTCCATGGTCACTCCATTAGCACTGGGGAAGGGCCGGTGCAGACCCTGGAAGGGGCCACCCCGTCACGCCCCGTAAACCATTGTAGACCTCGGGTTCACTGAAGGGAACGCCATGCTCAAGCTGCCCATCTGGAAGCTGCAGCCCGGGAACGAGGCCCCCGGCTTCGATCTTCCCGCCACCGGCGGCGGGGCGGGGAAGGGGGAGGGTCCGGGGCGGGTCCGCCTGGAGGACTACCGCGGCAAGAAGCCCGTGGTCCTGGCCTTCTACCCCGCGGCATTCACGCCCACCTGCTCCGCGCAGCTGCCCTCCTACGAGGAGGACCGGGAGGAGTTCGAGCGGCGCGGAGCGCAGCTGCTCGGGATCTCCACCGACTACGTGGCCTCCAACGAGGCCTGGGCGAAGAGCCTGGGAGGATTCTCCTTTCCGCTCCTCTCCGACCACTGGCCCCACGGCCACGTGGCGGCCCAGTACGGGGTGCTGCGCGGGGACGGCCGGGCGGAGCGCGCGGTCTTCATCATCGACCGGGAGGGGAAGATCGCCTGGGCTCACGTGAGCGAGATCGGCAAGCAGCCACCCCTCGACCAGATGCTGGCCGCGCTCGATCGGGTGCGGTAGGAAGCCGCATGCCCGATCCGACGGCGCTCGGCCTTTCCCGGCTGTGCATTCCCTTCACCCCCTTTCGTGGGCGGCTGGACGAGGCCGCGGTCTGCCTGGTCACGACCGCCGGGGTGCGGCTCCGGACGCAGGCGGCCTTCAACGCCGAGCACGAGCTCGGCCACCGGGTGATTCCCGCGAGCGCGACCTCCGCCGACCTGACCGTGGACGACATCCACTACGACCACGCCTGCGTGGACGTGGACCGCAACTGCGTCTTCCCCATCGACCGCCTGCGCGCCCTGGCCTCCGCCGGGAAGATCGGCGCCCTCACCGAGCGCCACTTCGCCACGGCCTTCACCGCGCAGCTGCGCGACTTCGCGGCGCTGACGGCGATCCGGCTGGCGCAGGAGATCGCCGTGGAGCGGCCGCAGGCGGTGGTGATCACCGGCGGGTGCCGGATGTGCCACCGGACGGCGGCGACCCTGCAGCGGGCCATCGAGATGCAGGGGATCCCCACCGTGGCCATCACCGCCGAACCGGAGGAGACGGAGCAGTCCCGGGTCCCGCGGGCGCTCTGCCCCCGCGGCAGCGCGCCGGGCCACGTGCTCGGCCCCGCGGGCGACGCGGAGCTGCAGGGCCGGGTGCTGCTCGACGCGCTGGAGTTGCTCACCGGCGCGCCCCGGCCGGGAGAGGTGGTCTTCCGGGAGTACCGGTAGCGGGTTGCCGGGAGTTGCCGCCCCGGCAGCGCGGATCGCCTGGCGCGCGACGGCCCGGGCGGGGGCCGGGGCGCGCCCCCGCCGTCCGTTGCACGGCCCTGGCCGTCCCGGCGGGCGGCCTCCCCGCGGCCGCCCGGGCGCGCCCGTCCCTTGCACCGGGACCGGCCATGCGAACGACCCGCGCCCCCGCCCCGGCGAGCCGCCCCGACCTGCTGTCCCGCTGCATGAACGCCCACGCCGCCGCCGAGGACCAGCGGCGGGACGCCGAGCGCGTCGTCGCCGGCCTGCGCCA
>JAKAEO010000166.1 GCA_021818285.1 Myxococcales bacterium | reverse complement strand
CGAGGAGCCGGGCGCGCCGGGCCGGGGGCCTCCGGGGGAGCGCGGCCGCCGGCAAGCCCCTACCCGCCCCCGCCCGCCGCCCGCTCCGCGGCGTCGCGGCGCGCGGTCCGCACCTTGTGCCAGACGAACCAGGCCACCCCGGCCGCCAGGGCCACGCCGATCGCCAGGTCGAAGCGGTGGAAGGCCGCCCGGAGCCGCGGGTCCCTGTTCCACTGCTCGCCCAGCTTCATCCCCACCCAGGCGAGCCCCCAGCACCACGGGTAGCTCCCGACGAAGGTGTAGAGGACGAACCGGGTCATGTTCATCCGCGACACGCCGGCGGGGAAGGCGATGAAGGTGCGGATCACCGGGAGCAGGCGGCCGGCGAGGACCACCCACTGCCCGTGGCGGGCGAAGAGCCGGTCGGCGAACTCCACCTCCCGGTGCGAGACCAGCACGTAGCGGCCCCAGCGCTCGATGGCCGGCCGCCCCCCGTACAGCCCCAGGTAGTAGGCGGGGACCGAGCCGGCCACGCAGCCCACCGCCCCCGCCAGGGCAGCGCCGTGGACGGTGAACTGGCCCTTGAAGGCCAGGTAGCCCGCGAAGGGCATGATGATCTCGGAGGGGAGCGGGATGCAGGCGCTCTCGATCCCCATGAGCAGCACCACGCCGCCGTACCCCATGGCCGAGATCACCGCCGTGGTGAAGAGGGCGAGCTTCTCGATGACGGTCGCGATCATGCGGGCCGCGCCATCCTACCCCGGGTAGAAGACGGCGTCGTACGGGCAGCTCACGTCGTCGTCCGGCGGCTCGGGGACGAAGTGCCGCGTGCCGCGGAAGCCGCGGAACCACTGGCCCGGCCCCTCGGGTACGGTCCCCGGCGGCGGCGCGGCGCGGTAATCGGGCTGCAGGGTGATCTTGCCGCCGCCGTCCGGCAGGTCCACCGCCAGGTGCGGCACCGCCAGGCCGCTGGTGTGGCCGCGCAGCGCCTCGAGGATGGCCACCCCGGTGCCGAGGGGCGTGCGCAGGTGGCCGGTCCCCTCCGCCAGGTCCCCCTGGTGCAGGTAGTAGGGACGCACCCGCCAGGAGAGCAGCCGGTGGTTCAGGTCGGCGATGGTCCGCGCCGAGGAGTTCACGCGGCGCAGCAGCACGGTCTGGTTCTCCACCGGCACGCCGTGGTCCACCAGCAGCTCGCAGGCGGCGCGGGCGTCGGGCGTGCACTCCTTGGGGTGGTTGAAGTGGGTGACGACGTAGAGCGGCTTCACGGCGCGCAGCAGCCGGGCCAGCGCCTCGTCGACGCGCATGGGCAGGACCACCGGCGCCCGGGTGGCGAGCCGGAGGATCTGGACGTGGGGGATGGCCCGCAGCTCGCCGAGCAGCCAGCCCAGCCGCTCGTCGGAGAGCACCAGCGGGTCGCCGCCGGAGACCAGGACGTCGCGCAGCTCCGGGTGGGCCCGGACGTAGCCGATCGCCTCCTCCACCGCGGCCCGGTCGAACGGCCGGCCGGCGACGGCGCCGCCGGTGATGCGGCGGCGCGTGCAGTGGCGGCAGTAGACCGGGCAGGTGTCGGTGGCGAGCAGCAGGGCCCGGTCCGGGTACTTGTGGACCAGGGCGCGCACCGGCCGGTGGCGGTCCTCCCCGAGCGGGTCGCGGCGGTCGCCGGGCGCCGCCTCGGCCTCCTCCGGCGCCGGGACGGCCTGCATCCGCACCGGGCAGGAGGGGTGGTCCGGGTCGATGAGCGACGCGTAGTAGGGGGTGACGCCGACGCGGAAGAGGCCGGCGGTGGAGGCGAGGCCGCGCCGCTCGCGATCGGTGAGCCGGAACAGGCGGGCGAGGTCGTCGGCGCCGCGCAGGGCGTGCCGCAGCTGCCAGCGCCAGTCCCGCCAGTCGGCCTCGGCGACGCCCGGGAATCGGTCCTGCCAGCCGGCCATGAGGGCGCGGAACCTAGCCGCCCGCGCCCCGAGAAGTCAAACGCCGGAGATCGGCCGCGGGGCTATGATGGAGCGCATGGAAGGGATCCCCGAGCGCCACGACCTCCCGGAGCCGCTCCCCGCGGGCGGCCCGCGGCCGGCCGACCCGGTGCGGGCCCGCTTCCCGCCCGGCCCGCGCGCCGCCTGGAGCCGGGTGCCGGACGCCCAGTGGAACGACTGGCACTGGCAGCAGCGGGAGCGGATCACCACGCTGGCCCAGCTGGAGAAGGTGATCCACGTCACCGAGGAGGAGCGGCGCGCCTGCGTCGAGACCGACGCCGTGTTCCACATGGGCATCACGCCCTACTACGCGGCGCTGATGGACCCGGAGGACCCGACCTGCCCGGTGCGGCTGCAGTCGGTGCCGACCATGGGGGAGCTGTTCGCCTCGCCGGCCGACCGCGAGGACCCGCTGGCCGAGGAGCGGGACATGCCGGTGCGCTGCATCACCCACCGCTACCCGGACCGGGTGCTCTTCTACACCACCCACAACTGCCCGGTGTACTGCCGCCACTGCACCCGCAAGCGCAAGGTGGCCGACCCGACCAGCGCCGCGGCCCGGCAGCAGATCGAGGAGGCGCTCGACTACATCGCCCGCCACGGGGAGATCCGCGACGTGGTGATCTCCGGAGGCGACCCGCTCTCCCTCTCCGACGACCGGCTCGACGACATCCTGGGGCGGCTGCGCGCCATCCCGCACGTCGAGATCTTCCGGCTGGGGACGCGCAACCTGGTCACCCTCCCCCAGCGCATCACCCCGGCGCTCTGCGCCATGCTGCGCAAGCACCACCCGGTCTTCGTCAACACCCACTTCAACCACCCCAGGGAGTGCACCGCCGAGGCCTTCGAGGCGGCGCGGATGCTGGCCGACGCCGGCTGCGTCCTCGGCAACCAGATGGTGCTGCTCAAGGGCGTGAACGACGACCCGAGGACGGTGCTGGAGCTGAACCACAAGCTGCTGCTGATGCGCGTCCGCCCCTACTACATCTACCAGTGCGACCTGGCCAAGGGCATCAGCCACTTCCGCACGCCCATCGAGAGCGGGCGCAAGATCATGCGGGCGCTGCGCGGCCACACCAGCGGCCTGGCGGTGCCCCACTTCGTGGTCGACGCCCCGGACGGCGGCGGCAAGATCCCGGTGAACCCCGACTACGTGGTGCGGCACCAGGGCAAGACCTGGGTGTTCCGCAACTACGCGGGCAAGGAGTACACCTACTACGAGCCCTGAGGGTGCGGCGCGCCGAGCGGGCGCGGCAACGCCCCGGCGCGCTCGCGGGCCAGCCGGCGCAGGACGGTGGCCTTCTCCAGGTCGTAGCCCGCGTAGAGCCGCGCCAGGGCGAAGCCGGCGGCGCCGTCGAGGAAGCCGAGGTCGAGCAGGTAGCGGCGGACGAAGCCGGCCGGCCAGCGCAGGAGCTGCCAGGCGTGGAAGCGCGCCCCCCGCTCGAACCGCGCCTCGGCCTTGAGCCGGGCGTAGCGGGCCAGCTTCTCGCGCGCCTGGGCCTCGTCGCGGAACCCCTCGTGCTCGCAGCGGCCGGCCAGCGCGCCCACCGGCCCCCGGACCACCACCCGCTCGTGGACCGCGGCGCCGTCCCAGCCGGCGCGGCGCCGGTCGAAGAGCCGCACCCGGCGGTCGCGCCACATGGCGCCGAACCGCACCGGCCGCCCCAGCGCCACGTGGCGGAAGTGGATCCGGTAGGCGGCGGCCCGCTCCGCCTCGGGGCGCGACAGCTCGGCGCGGACGGCGCCGGCCAGCTCCGGCGTGAGCCGCTCGTCGGCGTCGAGCGAGAGGATCCAGTCGTGGGCCGCCGCCCGCGCGGCGAAGAGGCGCTGGTCGCCGTAGCCGGTCCAGTCGCGGTGCAGCACCCGCGCCCCGGCGGCGCGCGCCACCGCCACGGTGGCGTCGGTGGAGCCGGAGTCGACCACCAGCACCTCGGCGTCGAGCGCCCGCACCGACGCCAGGAGCCGGGGGAGGTTCCGCTCCTCGTTGCGGGTGATGACGACGACGGACAGCGGCGGCATGCAACGCGATCAACCCGGCCCGCCCGCCCAGGTTGTGCGTCGATTCGGCGAAGTGCGGCCGCCGCGCGCCGGGGCCCGTGCGAAAACGGCGGGGCGCGACCCTGGCGCGAGGCCAGCGGACCTTCCCCGCGCCGGCGCGCCGCCGCCGCGGCCTCACCCGGCGGCGACCACCTCGATCTCGACGCGGGCGCCGCGGGGCAGCGCCGCCACCTGGACCGTGGAGCGGGCCGGGAAGGCGGCGGTGAAGAAGCGCGCGTAGACCTCGTTCATCGCCGCGAAGTCGGCGAGGTCCACCAGGAACACGGTGCTCTTCACCACCTGGGCCAGGCCCATGCCGGCGGCGGCCAGCACCGCCTCGACGTTGCGCAGCACCCGCTCGGTCTGGGCGCGGACGTCGCCGGCCACCAGCTCGCCGGTGGCCGGGTCGAGCGGGATCTGGCCGGCGCAGTACAGGGTGGCGCCGCCGGGGCGCTCCACCAGGACGGCCTGGCTGTAGGGTCCGATGGCCCGCGGGGCCGCCTCGCCGGCGATGATCCGGTTGGACATGGGAGGGGAGGATAGCCGAAGCGCCGGTCAGGCGCCCTCGGCCTCCTGGTTCTCCGCGTCGGAGTAGAGCCGCTCCACCGACATCACGCCCTCCACCTTCCCCACCTGCTGCATCACCTCGCGCAGCGCCTTCAGGTCGCCGATGGCGAACTCGAAGGTGTTCACCGCCTTGGCGTCGCCGATGGTGCGGCAGTTGGCGGTGGTGATGTTCATCCCCGCCTCGCTGATGACGTGGGAGATCGAGGCCAGCACGCCGGGCCGGTCGTCGGTGATCACCTTGATGGAGACCGGCCGCCGGTGCTCCGAGGCCTTCACGTCCCAGCTCACCTCCACCCGCCGCGCCGGGTCGATGTCCAGGGTCTTCTCGCAGCCGCGGGCGTGGACGGTGATGCCGCGCCCCCGGGAGACGAAGGCGACGATGGGGTCGCCCGGCACCGGGTTGCAGCAGCGGGCGAAGCGCACCAGCACGTCGTCGAGGCCGCTGACGCGCACCGCCCCGGAGGTGCGCCCCGCCACCTTGCGGAAGAGCTCGGTGAGCCGTCCGCCGGGCTCGGGCGCCGGCGCCGGCGGGGCCCCGTCCAGCTTCTCGTGGGGGACGAACTTCTGGAGGAACTCGCGCGGCGAGACCTTCCCGTACCCCAGGGCCACCAGCAGGTCGTCGCCCTGCTTGTAGCCGGCGGCCGAGGCCACCCGGTCCACGTCGCCGGCCTTCTGCAGCTTGTGCAGCGACATCCCGTAGCGGCGCAGCTCCCGCTCGGCGATCTCCAGTCCGATCTCCAGCGAGCGCTTCTGCTCCAGCTGCCGGACGTAGGCGCGGATGCGCGCCTGGGCCCGGCTGGTCCTCACGAAGCCCAGCCAGTCCTTGGACGGGTGCGAGGAGGGCGCGGTGAGCACCTCGACCGTGTCGCCGTTCTTCAGCTTGTAGCGGAGCGGGACGATCTTGCCGTTCACCTTGGCGCCGACGGTGTGCTCGCCCACCTTGGAGTGGACCGCGTAGGCGAAGTCCACCGGGGTGGCGCCGCGCGGCAGGCTCTTCACGTCCCCCTTGGGCGTGAAGACGAAGACCTCGTCGGCGAAGAGGTCCACCTTGACGGTCTCGATGAACTCCCGCGGGTCGGGCAGGTCGCGCTGCCACTCCACCAGCTGGCGCAGCCAGGCGAACTTCTGGGCGTCGGCGTCCCTGCCGGGACCGGGCTTGCCCTCCTTGTAGGCCCAGTGCGCGGCCACGCCCTCCTCGGCGATGCGGTGCATCTCGCGGGTGCGGATCTGGATCTCCACCCGCTCCGCCTCCGGCCCCACCACCGTGGTGTGGAGCGACTGGTACATGTTGGGCTTGGGGATGGCGATGTAGTCCTTGAAGCGCCCCGGCACCGGCTTCCACAGCGAGTGGACGAAGCCCAGCGACTCGTAGCACTGGGCCACCGAGTCCACGATGACGCGGAAGGCGATGAGGTCGTGGATCTGGTCGAACTCCAGGGCCTGCACCCGCATCTTCCGCCAGATGGAGTAGACGTGCTTCACCCGCCCCTTCACCTCGGCGGGGATGCCCTGCTCCTGCAGCTTGCCCTGGAGGATCCCCACCACCTCGGTGATGAACCGGTCCCGGGCCTGGGCCCGGTCGGCGATCCTCCCCTTCAGCTCGGCGTACTCGGCCGGGTTCAGGTACTTGAAGGAGAGGTCCTCCAGCTCGATCTTGATCCACTGGATGCCGAGCCGGTTGGCGAGCGGGGCGTAGATGTCCAGCGTCTCGCGGGCGATCCGCTCCTGCTTCTCCGGCGACATGAAGTCCAGGGTCCGCATGTTGTGGGCGCGGTCCGCGAGCTTCACCAGCAGCACGCGGATGTCCTTGGCCATGGCCACGACCATGCGGCGGAAGTTCTCGGCCTGCTTCTCCTCCTGGGTGTTGCCGGCGCTGAACTGGGAGAGCTTGGTGACGCCGTCCACCAGGTCGGCCACCTCCTCGCCGAAGATCTCGGCGATCTCCTCCCGGGTGGCGAGGGTGTCCTCGATGGTGTCGTGGAGCAGGCCGGTGACGATCGAGGCCTCGTCGAGCCTCATCTCCGCCAGGATCCCGGCCACCTCCAGCGGGTGGACCAGGTAGGGCTCGCCCGACTTGCGGATCTGCCCCTGGTGGACCTTGGCCGAGTAGACGTAGGCCTTCTTGATGACGTCGAGGTCCGCCCCCGGCGCGTAACCGGAGACCCTGTCCAGGATGTCGTTCAGCCGCAGCACGCCGAGCCTCGGAGCGTACCTGCCGCATCCCGGCGCGGCAAGCCGCCGTACCGGTTTGGTAACGGCCGGCGGCGGCTCCCGCCACCGGCGGGGCGCGGCGGGCCGCTACGCGCCGGTTGAGCGGCGGCCGGGGGTCGCGGTAAGACAGCCGAGGGAGGTCCCCGTGCTGAAGTGCAACGGTTGCGGAGCGGCGCTGGACCTGACCATGGCCAGCTGCCCGGCCTGCGGCGCCGAGGTGCCCATGGGGCGCCTCACCGGCATGCTGGGACTGGTCTGCCGCCACTGCGACGCCTACAACGAGCCGCGGGCGCGCAGCTGCGTCTCCTGCGGGAAGCCGCTGGGCGCGGTCGAGCCGGGCGAGGCCGAGACGCCCCCGCCCGCGGCCC
>JAKAEO010000165.1 GCA_021818285.1 Myxococcales bacterium | reverse complement strand
TGCCCGCCGGCATGCCCGCCGGCATCCCCGCTGGCATCCCCGCTGGCATCCCCGCTGGCATCCCCGCTGGCATCCCCGCCGGCATCCCCGCCGGCATCCCCGCCGGCATCCCCGCCGGCATCCCCGAAGGCAACCCGCCGGTCGGGACCGGTGGCATGCCCGCCAGCCCTCCCGCGCCACCGTGCCCGGAAGCATCCGCCCGCGCGATGAGCCCGGCGAGCGCCGCGCCCTTGCAGCCCATTCCCGCGAGCGAACCGATGAGCTGGCCCTTCACCGCGTTGAACACCATGTCCTTGAGGATCTTCTGCCCGAGGATGACCAGCGCCGGGAGGATGGCGCCGGCCGTCGCGGGGAGGGCCAGCGCCGCGATCACCAGCAGCGTCGGAGCACGTCGCCGGTACCAGGAGCAGCTGCGCCGCGGGTCGGTCACCGTCACCGATGGCAAAGTACGGCGCAGCGGACGTTTGCCAAGGGCCCGTCGGGGGAGGCCCCCTCGCGAAGCCCGCTCCTTCGGGGGGAGCGGCGACCCCGCTACTCCGGTGTCGCCGTGATCTTCGCGAGCAGCTTGGCGATCTCGTCGAGGTCGAAGGGCTTCTCCAGGTGGCGGTGCACCGGGAACCTCGGCGGGTCGTGCCAGGCGGTCATCGAGATCACCGGGACGGCCGCGAGCGGCTCCTCCCGGCGCATCGCCTCGAGGAAGGCGTTGCCGTCGAGCCCCGGCAGCCCCATGTCGAGGAGCACGGCCGCGGGGAGCGGCGCCACTCGCAGCTTCACGAGGCCGGCCTGTCCGTCCTCCGCCGTGTCCACGGTGAAGCCCATGCTGGCGATGCACTCGGCGAGCGCCTCGCGCAGCCCGCGGTCGTCCTCGACGATCAGCACCCTGTGCGCGCGCCGGTCCAAGCGGCGCGAAGCCTACGCGCGACACACCGTCGCACCAATCGGGTGGACGAGGGACAGCGGGCGGCCGGTCCGGGTAGCGGGTGACCCGGCGCGGGTCGGGTCCGCGCCGCGGACCCTTGACCCGAACGGTCACGCCTCGTCGCCGCAGACGGCGGCGAGCAGCTGCTCCCGGCGGCGCAGGAGCAGCGCCCCGGCGAGCGGCAGCGTCCGGCGATAGGCGAGCCACGCCGCCGCCCCCAGCAGCGCCCACCCGGCGGCGAGGATCCAGGGGCTGTCGAACCGGATGGCGAGGAGCGCCGGAGCCGCCATCAGGCCGCTCCCGGCCGAGAAGATGACCATGCCGGCCAGCGCCGAGAGCGCCGAGACGCGCCGCCCGCGACCGTAGGCGAAGGCGGCCGGGCTCGGGTTCAGCACCGACACCAGGTTGCCGAGCCCGAGGTAGACCGGCGCCAGCGCCAGGTGGAGCGCCGCCGCTCCGGCCAGCGCCCAGGCCGGGGGCCAGCCGCCGACGGCCAGGTAGGGGGCGCAGGCGAGGAGGAAGAGCGCCGTCGCCGTCGCGCCCAGCGCCCGGTTCTTGCCGCCGAGCAACCGCTCCGGCGGCGCGGGCGAGAGCAGCAGTGCGCGCGCCCCGCCCCGGTCCAGCCCGAAGGCGTTCACCCAGAGGTCCTGCAGCATGAGCCAGGAGAGCGGGGAGAGCGCGAAGAGCGGCAGGGCGCGCAGCACCGGCGCGGCCTCGGGCGGGAAGCGCGGGATCACCCGCCAGGCGAGCACCGCCGCGATCGCCGGGAGGAAGAGCAGCGCCATGCGCGGCACCGGGTGGCGCGAGAGGTAGAGCAGCTCCTTCTCGAAGACCGGCCCGAGCGCCTCCGGGAGCCGGCTGGGCCGCCGTCGCGCCGCCGCCCGGCGGCGCGGCGCGCCGGGCTCCTCGCCGGAGCGCGCCCCGCGCCAGGCGAGGCGCCAGGCCACCCAGCCCACCGCCGCCGCCGCGGCCGCCTGCGCCGCCAGCCAGGGAAGCGAGGCGAGCGCGTGGCCCGTGTAGAGCGACCGGGCCGCCGCCGCCGCCAGCGCCGGCGGGAGGAAGATCCACTGCACGGTGCGCAGCAGCGGGAACAGGTCGCGCGCCGGGACGCGGGCGCCGGCCGCGAAGAGCAGCCACCCGGCAACCCCCGCCAGCATCGCCAGCTCGCGGCTCCAGCGGAGCCGCAGCAGGCGCGCCACCAGCTCCTGGAGGAGCGCCACCAGCGCCACGGTGGAGGCGGCGAAGAGGGCGATGTCGAGCCCCAGCGGCAGCAGCCAGGGCCCCGGCCGCGCGGCCGCCGCCCCGGCGAAGGCCCCGGCCAGCAGCAGCAGCCAGAAGAGGGCGAAGGGATCGCCCGCCAGCCCGGCGCCCAGGCCGAAGAGCCAGACGCGCCGGGGCGGCAGCGGGTAGCCGAGGAAGCGGCGCAGGTCCAGCGCCTCCCGCTCGGCGAGGACCAGCGCGAGCGCCGTCCACGCCTGCCAGACGCCGAAGAAGACGGCGGTGATCGGGACGGTGGCGCCGAGCCCGGCTCCCGCGCGCGCCGCCCGGTAGCTGCCGGCCGCCACCGCGCCGGCGAAGAGCAGCCCGAGGAGGCCCGCCAGGCCGAAGAGCACCACCCGCGCCACCCCCTCGGCCGTCCCGGTCGGCGCGCGCAGGCGGCGCAGCGCCAGGCGCAGCCGCAGCTCCACCACGGCGCCCAGCCCGGAGCTCCCCGCCCTCACCCCGGCTCCCGCCCGCCCGCCATCCAGGAGAGCGGCGCCGGCGCCCCGCGCTCGACGCCCAGGCTCTCCAGGAAGCTCTCCTCCAGCGTCCCGGAGGCCCGGACCTCGGAGAGCGTCCCCTGCCGCACCAGCCGCCCCCGCTGGATGATGCCGACGTGGGTGGCGAGCCGCTCCACCACCTCGAGCACGTGGCTGGTGAGGAACACGGTGATCTCCCCGCGCGACACCAGGTCCTGGAGCAGGCGCCGGATGCCGCCCACCGCCAGCGCGTCGATGCCCTCGAAGGGCTCGTCGAGGAACAGCAGGCGGGGGCCGTGGATCAGCGCGCAGCCCAGGGCCAGCTTCTTCTTCATGCCGTGGCTGTAGTCCTGCACCAGCTTGCCGGCGTCGTCGCCGAGCTCCAGCGCCGCGAGCAGCTCCTCGGCGCGCCGCGCCGAGGTGGCCCGGGGCAGGCCGTAGAGCTGGCCGTGGATGCGCAGCTGCTCCTCGCCGGTGAGCCGCTCGAACAGGTTCAGGCCGTCGGGGACCGTGCCCAGCAGCCGCTTCACGGCGGTGCCGTCGGCCGACAGGTCGTGGCCCAGCAGGCGCGCCGACCCGGCGGTGGGCGCGAGCAGGCCGGTGAGCATCCGCATGGTGGTGCTCTTGCCGGCGCCGTTCGGCCCGAGGAAGCCGTAGAAGGCTCCCTCGGGGACCGCCAGGTCCAGGCCGTCCACCGCCGCCTTCCCGTCGAAGAGGCGGGTCAGCCCCCTGGTCTCGATGGCGAGCACGCCGGCATCGCGTAGCACGCGGCCGGATCGGGGGCAACGGACCGCGGGGGCGCTCCGGCCCGCGGCCCGGTCAGTGGACGACGCTGGGCCGCTCGCCGGCGCCGTCGAAGTAGAGGAAGCGGATGCCCATGCCGCGCACCGCGGCGTGGGCCGCGCCGGGCGCCGGCGCGCCGTCGGCGAGCCGGCCCAGCAGGTGGCAGACGTAGCGGACCTCGGCGATCGCGGTCATCTCGCCCCAGGCGGCCGGGAAGCTCACCCGGACCTGGCTGCCGAGCGGCTGCGGCTCGCGGGTCTCGATGAACATGCCGCCCTCGGAGATGTTGCGGGCCACGCCCACGCCGGGGCCGCGGTCCCCCTCGATCCAGACGGGGAAGACCTTGTCGAGCCGTGGTGCCAGCCGCCGGTCGCCCGGCCCCGCCGCCGCCCCGCTCCCCGCGCCTTCGGTCCGCTGCGCCATCGCCCTCTCCCGCGTGAGCCCTGGCCGAGGATATCGGGTGCGCTGATGTAGTCAAAGAAACGACCTGCGCCCACCCGGAGCGGAGTGGCATCATCGCCGGCCATGAGCCGCCCCGCCGCCCTCCCCCGCTCCCTCCTCGTCGCGGCCCTCTTCCTGTCGCTCCTTCCCGCCCCGTCGCGGGCCGACGGGCGCTTCGACGCGCTCCGCGCCCAGGCCGAGCCCCTCGACAGCCTGCCGGCCTTCGCCGCCCGCTACGTCGGCTCCTGCCGGGACCCGGGGGAGCGGGCCGCCTGCGAGCAGAACGTCCGGGCCGCCCGGAAGGCGATGGACGGCCGGCTCTACGCCACGGTGATCTCGGAGCGGGCCGGCGAGCTGCTCAAGGTCGAGCGGCGCGGCGCGGGCTTCCGCTTCCTGCTCACGCCCTTCCTCGACGCCGACGGACTGGCCCTGACGCACGGCGCGCCGCGGCTCGACGCCCGGGGGCGGCCCACCATCGGCTACCTGGTGATCGACTCCCGGCCCGGCGTGGACGAGGCCACCGTCGAGGCGGCCCTGCGCACGGGCCGGATCGAGCTGGAGATCCTCTTCCGCCCGGAGGCGGCCTTCCGCCTCTCGCGCCGGGGGGCCGACCGGAGCTACCAGGGGGTCCGGGCGCGCTTCGCGGCGGTGCGGCTGGTGGACGGCCGCACCGGCACGGAGATCGCCGTGAAGTTCCCCTGAGGCCCGCCGCCGGCGGGCGCCGCCCTACTTCTTGGCGGGTGCCTCGCCGCCGATGCGGATGGGGACGAAGATCGACTGGCTCCCCCGCCGGATGCGCAGGTTCACCACCTCCCCGGCCTTGAGCTTCTTCACCGCCGCGGCCAGCTCGTCCACGCCGGAGACCGGCTGGAGGTTCACCTCCAGCACCAGGTCGCCGCGCCGGATGCCGGCCTTGTCGGCCGGGCCGTCCTCGGTGACCCCGACCACCACCACGCCGGCGTCGGCCGGGACCCGCAGCTCGCGGGCCAGCTCCGGCGTGAGCGGCTGGACCCGGACCCCGAGCTTCTCGTCCTTCTTCGCCGGCTTCTCCCCCGGCGTCTCCTCCTCGGTGCCGCCGGCGATCTTGTCCTCGTCGGGACGGGTCGCCACCGTGGCCGCCAGCTCCTGGCGCTTTCCCTTTCGCAGCACGGTCAGCGTGAGCTTGCCGCCCGGCCGCACCGCCGAGACCGTGCGGGTGAGCTGGCTGGAGCCTTCCACCGCCTTGCCGTTCACCGCCACCACGATGTCTCCGGCCCGGGCCCCGGCCTTGGCGGCCGGAGAGCCGGGGAGGACGTTCTGCACCAGGGCCCCCTTGGTGCCGGCGGCGACGCCGAAGCCCTGGGCCAGGTCGGGGGTGAGGTCGCTCACCGAGACCCCCAGGTAGCCGCGGGCCACCTTGCCCGTCGCCAGGAGCTGCGGGACCACCTGCTTGGCGAGGTTGATGGGCACCGCGAAGCCCAGACCCTGGCCGATCTGCGGCGAGATGATGGCGGTGTTGATGCCCACCACCTCGCCCTTCAGGTTGAAGAGCGGACCGCCCGAGTTGCCCTGGTTGATGGCGGCGTCGGTCTGGATGAAGTCGTCGAAGGGGTTGCCGCTGTTCAGCGTCCGGTCCTTGGCCGAGACCACGCCGAAGGTCACCGACTCGCGGAAGCCGAAGGGGCTGCCGAGCGCCATGACGAAGTCGCCCTGCTCCAGCTGATCCGAGTCCCCCAGCGCCACCGTGGGGAGGCCCGAGGCCTTCTCCAGCTTGAGCAGCGCCACGTCGGTGGAGGGGTCGCGCCCCACCACCTTGGCGGCGAACTCCCGGGCGTCGGCCAGGACCACCTTGATGTCGGTGGCGTTCTGGACCACGTGGTTGTTGGTGAGGACGTAGCCGTCGGCGTTGATGATGAAGCCCGAGCCCAGGCTCTGGCCCTTGAACTCCCGCGGCTGGCGCGGCCCGAAGAACTGGAAGAAGTCCGGGGCCCCCTCCTCCCCGTCGCCGTGCGGGTTCACGCGGGCGTGCGGGTTCTTCATCACCGTGGTGGTGGAGACGTTCACCACCGCCGGCTTCACCGCCTTCACCAGCGGAGCCAGCGAGGCGCCGCCCGGGACCGACACCAGCGCCGCCGCCTGTCCGGAGCCGTCCCTCCAGATCTGCTTGAGCGGCGCGGCCTCGGCCCGGGTGTCGCTGGAGCAGCCGAAGGCGACGGCGAGGACGACGGCGAAGGTTGCGGCGGTGATGGCGATGCGGCGCATGGGCCTCCCTCCCTGGGATTGGTATCGGTGAACGCTCGGGGTCGCTGGCTATTCCGTCGATGCCCCGGCCGGGGCGGTCGGGGCCTAGAGGTCGAGGAGGCGGGCGATGGTCTTCTCGTCTGCCGCGGGGAACTCGTAGTCGTCCAGCTCCTCCGGCCGGACCCATCGGTGGTCGTGGACCCGGAGGTGCTGGATGGCGCCGTCGCGGAGCTGGCAGCGGTAGACGCAGAAGTCGATGTCGTACTGCTCGTAGGCGTGCTCGACGTGGATGACCCGCTCGGCCACCTCGACGCGGATGGACATCTCCTCGCGCAGCTCCCGCGCCAGCGCCTCCTCGTCGGTCTCCCCGGGCTCGACCCGCCCACCCGGGAACTCCCAGAGGAGCGGCAGCGAGGCCCGGGGCGGCCGCTGGGTGATGAGGTACCGGCCGTCGCGCTCGATCATCGCACCGACGACCCGGATCTTGGCCCGCATTCCCGCCTCGCTTCCCGGCGCCCGCCCGGCCCGGGACGGGGCATTGTAGAATCGCCCCCGGATGGCGTCCATCCGCTTCCTGGGCGCGGCCGGGACGGTCACCGGCTCGCGCTACCTGGTCCGCACCGAGGCGGGTGCCTCGGTGCTGGTGGACGCCGGTCTGTTCCAGGGGGCCAAGGAGGTGCGGCAGCGGAACTGGGAGCCCTTCCCGGTGCCCGCGGCGTCGCTCTCCGCCGTGGTGCTGACCCACGCCCACGTGGATCACACCGGCGCGCTGCCGCTGCTCGCCCGGGAGGGGCTGCGCGCGCCGGCCTGGTGCACCCCGGCCACGCGCGACCTGGCGCAGCTCATGCTCCCCGACTCGGCGCGGCTCCAGGAGGAGGAGGCCCGCTACGCCAACCGCCGAGGCTACTCCAAGCACGCGCCGTGGGCCCGGCCGCTCTACGCCGAGGCCGACGCCCTGGCGGCGCTGCGGCTCCTGCGCCCCCTGCCCTACGCCACCCGCAAGCAGGTGGCGCCCGGCGTCGCCGTCACCTTCGGCCGGGCCGGCCACA
>JAKAEO010000164.1 GCA_021818285.1 Myxococcales bacterium | reverse complement strand
GCTGGGGCGGCGGCTGCTCCGGGGCGGCCGCCTGGCCCGGCGCGAGGCCCGCCAGCTGGTCGACGCCCCCATGGACTCGGTCCGCTACTTCGAGTTCGGGACGCTCGCGGAGTTCCTGGCCGCCGGGCCGGCGCCGGGGCCGCGCTACCTCGACGTCTCCTCGCCGCGCCTCTTCCCGCTGCTGTGGATCGAGGGTCACCCGGCGGTGGAGGCCGACCTGGTGAACCCGGACGCCGCCGACCTGGAGCTGACCCGGCGCGTCGCCGCCGCCGCCGGGCTCGACCGGCGCTGCCGCTTCCACGACCGGGTGGTGGACCGCCTCGACCTCGCGCCCGGCGGCTACGACCTCGTCACCAGCATCTCGGTGCTGGAGCACATCCCCGGCGAGGCGGGGCTCCACGCCTTCGCCCGGCTCTGGGAGCTGGTGGCGCCGGGCGGGAGGCTGCTCGTCACCGTGCCCTGCGCCCGCGAGCCCTTCGAGGAGTGGATGGACCGGGACGTCTACGGCGTCCTCCAGCCCGACGAGCGGGGCGAGACCTTCGGCTCGCTCTTCGTGGACGAGGCCCTGCTGGCGGAGCGCTACTTCCGCGTCGCCGGGCCGCCGTCGCGGATGCGGGTTCACGGCGAGCGGGCGCCGGGGCTCTTCGAGCGGAACCGCGACGCCAAGGTCTCCGACCACAACTACCCCTGGTGGCGCGAGCCCCTGATGATGGCCCGGGAGTGGCGCGGCTTCCCGCGCATCGCCGACCTCCCGGGGCTGGGCGTGGTGGCGCTGGAGTGGGTCCGGGCCCCGGCCGCGCCATGACGCCGCCCGCCGCCCCCCTGCGCGTGTGCATCGACGCCCGGCTGGAGGACGGCGAGCCGGGCGGCGTGCAGCAGACGCTCGTCGGCCTGGCGAGCGGCCTCTCGGCGCTGGGCGGCGCCGAGGAGTACCTGTTCCTCGCCCACGAGGGGGCGGAGTCCTGGCTCGGGCCCCACCTCGGCGGCGGCTGCCGGCTGCTCCCGGTGGCGCGGGGCCGGCCCCCCCGCCGGCGCACCGGCCTGCGCGCCGCCCTGCGCCGCTTCGACCGGAACCGGCGCCGGCTCTTCCTGGCGCTCGCCGGGCGGGGCCTGCCGCCGGCGCGGCTCCCCGCCTCGGACGGCACCGCCGAGGCCTCCGGCGCCGAGGTGATGCACTTCGCCACCCAGAGCGGCTTCCGCACCGCGCTCCCCAGCGTCTACGTGCCGCACGACCTGCAGCACCTCCACCTGCCGGAGCTGTTCTCGCCGGAGGAGCTGGCCTGGCGCGAGGGCTTCTACCGGCCGCTGTGCGAGCAGGCCCGCGCGGTGGTGGCGCTGTCGCGCTGGGGCAAGGAGGACCTGGTCCGCTCCTTCGGCCTGCCGCCGGAGAAGGTCCGGGTGATCGGCTGGGCGCCGGTCCTCACCGCCTACCCGGAGCCGGACGCCGCGGCGCTGGCGGCGCTGCGGGAGCGCCACCGGCTGCCCGCGGCCTTCGCGCTCTACCCGGCCCAGACCTTCCCGCACAAGAACCACGCCGGCCTGCTGCGGGCGCTGGCGGCGCTGCGCGGCCGCGGGCTCGAGGTGCCGCTGGTGCTGGCCGGCCGCCGCAACGACCACTGGCCGGTGATCGAGCGGGAGCTCCGGCGGCTCGGGCTGGGCGGCCAGGTCCGGTCGCTCGGCTACCTGCCCGGCGCCGACCTGCACGCCCTCTACCAGCTGGCGCGGCTGGTGGTCTTCCCCAGCCGCTTCGAGGGCTTCGGGATGCCGGTCCTGGAGGCCTTCCACGCCGGGACGCCGCTGGCCTGCTCCCGCGCCACCTGCCTCCCCGACGTCGCCGGCGGCGCCGCCCTGCTCTTCGACCCGGAGGACCCGGCCGACGTGGCCCGGGCCGTGGAGCGGCTCTGGAACGACGAGGCGCTGCGGCGCGAGCTCGCGGCCCGCGGCCGGGAGCGGGTGGCCGGCTTCAGCTGGGAGCGGGTGGCGCGCCGCTACCGGGCGCTCTACCGCCAGGTGGCCGGGCGGCCGCCCGGGGGCGAGGACGCCGCGCTGCTCGCGGAGGGACCGTGACCGATCGCGGAGCGCCCGCCGGAGGACCCGGGACCGCCGCCGGAGCGCCCCCGGCCGCCCCGCTGCGCGTGGCCTACGACGCCGCGGTGCTGGGCACCGGCTCGGTGGACGCGAGCGCCCGGACGGGCGTGTTCCGGGTGGTGGAGGCGGTGGCCCGGGGCCTGGCCGCGGAGCCGGCGGTGGAGCTGCGGCTGGTGGCGAGCACGCGCGTCCCGGAGACGGTGGCCCACTGCGCCGCCGACCCGGTGCTCCGGGCCCGGCCGGTGGCGCACCACCCGCTGCGCACCGGGCTGCTGGCGGCGCGGGCGGCGGCCGGCCGCCGCGCGCGGGCGGCGCCGGGCGCGGCGCGCCTGCTGCACAAGGGGGCCCGCGAGCTGCTCGGAGGGCTCGGCAAGGCGGCCGGCGCCTTCCTCCCCGCCGTCCCGCGGGCGGCGCTCGCCGGCGCCGACCTCTACCACTCGCCCTTCCACCCCTTCCCCGAGGCGGTCCGGAGCCGGAGCGGCCTGGCGCGGGTGATGACCGTCTACGACCTCATCCCGGTCCTGCACCCGGAGCTGTTCGAGCCCTGGGCCGACCGGATGCAGCGGCAGGTGCTGGCCTCGCTCGACGAGGAGAGCTGGGTGCTCTGCATCTCGGAGGCGACGCGCGACGACCTGCTCGGCTGGCACCGGCGCCTCGACCCGGCGCGGGTGGCGGTGACGCCGCTCGGCGCCGCGGCCCACTTCCACCCCGAGCCCGACGCCGGCCGCCGCGCGGCGGCCCGCGCCCGGTACGGCATCCCGCCCGGCGTGCCCTACCTCCTCACCCTCTCGACGCTGGAGCCGCGCAAGAACCTCGACGCGGTGATCCGCGCCTTCTTCCGGCTGGCGCGGGAGGAGCGCCTGCCCGACCTGCACCTGGTGCTGGTCGGGACCCGGGGCTGGGACTACGGCCGGATCTTCGCGGAGCTGGGGCCGGAGGCGCCGCTGGCGCGGCGGGTGGTGGTCACCGGCTTCGCCGCCGAGGAGGACCTCCCGGCCCTCTACTCGGACGCCCGGCTCTTCGCCTACCCGTCGCTGTACGAGGGGTTCGGGCTCCCGGTGCTGGAGGCGATGCAGTGCGGCGTCCCGGTGGTCGCCTCCCGGACCTCGTCGCTCCCCGAGGTGGTCGGCGAGGCCGGGCTGCTGGTGGACCCGCGCGACGAGGCGGCGCTGGCCGAGGCCATGCTCCGGCTGCTCCGGGACGGGGCGCTGCGCGAGGAGCTGTCGCGCCGGTCGCTGGAGCGGGCGCGCCTCTTCTCCTGGGAGGCGGCGGTCCGCGCCACCGTGGCGCTGTACCGGAAGGCGGCGGGCGCGCGGGGCTGAAAAGGCCCGGGACGGGGCGGTGGACGGGGGGCCGCCCGGCGCTACCCGTGCCGGCTCACCGCCGGCCCGGCGCCGGCGCGCTTCTCGCGCTCGGCCAGCTCCAGATCGGCCTCCATCATGATGCGCACCAGCTCCGCGAAGGTGGTGCGCGGCGTCCAGCCGAGCTTCTCCCGCGCCTTGGAGGGGTCGCCGAGCAGGAAGTCCACCTCGGTGGGGCGGAAGTAGCGCGGGTCGATCTCCACGTGCTTCCGGTAGTCGAGCCCGACCCGGGCGAAGGCCGCCTCGCACAGCTCCCGCACGGTGTGGGCCTCGCCGGTGGCGACGACGTAGTCGTCCCCCTTCGGCTGCTGGAGCATGAGCCACATCGCCTCGACGTAGTCCCTGGCGTAGCCCCAGTCGCGCCTCGCCTCGAGGTTCCCGAGGAAGAGCTTCTCCTGCAGCCCCACCTTGATGCGGCTCGCGGCCCGCGTCACCTTGCGGGTGACGAAGGTCTCGCCGCGCCGCGGCGACTCGTGGTTGAAGAGGATGCCGTTCGAGACGTGCATCCCGTAGGCCTCGCGGTAGTTCACGCCCATCCAGAAGGCGTAGACCTTGGCGGCGCCGTAGGGGCTGCGCGGGTAGAAGACGGTCCGCTCGTCCTGCGGCGGCGGCGAGGCGCCGAACATCTCCGAGGAGGAGGCCTGGTAGATGCGGGTGCCGGCCAGGCCGGCCTCGCGGGCCGCCTCCAGCAGCCGGGCCGCGCCCAGGCCGGTGACGTCGCCGGTGTACTCGGGGACGTCGAAGCTCACCCGGACGTGGCTCTGGGCCCCGAGGTTGTAGATCTCGTCGGGGCGCAGGCGGCGCAGCAGGAGGTTCAGCGAGGAGGCGTCGTGCAGGTCGCCGTAGTGGAGGAAGAGGCGCGTCCCCTGCTCGTGCGGGTCCCGGTAGATGTGGTCGATGCGGTCGGTGTTGAAGGAGGAGGAGCGGCGGATGACGCCGTGCACCTCGTACCCCTTCTCGAGCAGCAGCTCCGCGAGGTAGCTGCCGTCCTGGCCGGTGATCCCGGTGATGAGCGCCTTCTTGGTCGCCATGGCGGCGCGAATCTACGGAGCGGGGGCGGGGCTGTCAAACGAACGCGGCCGTCAGGGCAGCCCGAGCACCCGCGCGTAGTCGGCGGCGACGTCGTCCCAGGTGCGCCGGCGCAGCGACGCCACCTGCTCCGCGGCGCGGCGCCGCAGGCGCGGGTAGCCGGCCTCCAGCTCGCGGAGCCGCTCCGCCAGCTCCTCGGGGCGGTCGGGGTGGAACCACAGCACCTCGCCGCCGCTCCAGCCCAGCATCTCCCGCATCACCGGGATGTCGGAGCAGATCACCGGCACGCCGGCGAGCAGGGCCTCCAGCACCGGGAAGCTGCCGCCGCCCTCGGCCCGGGTGGGCATCACCAGCGCCCAGCAGTGTCGCAGGAGGTGGAAGTACTCCTCGTCGGGCAGGTGGCCCATGCCGAAGAGGTTGCGGCCCGGGAGCAGGCCCCGGGCCACGGCGCGCTCGCGCAGCCGCGGGCCCCGCCCGCGCTCCCCCTCGAGGCGCGTGCCGTCGCCGGTGAGCACCAGCGGGTGGGGGCCGGCCCAGGCGCCGACGCCGTCGAGCAGCGTCTCGTGGTTCTTGTGGACGTGGAGGTTCGCCGGGCAGAGCAGGTAGGGGGCGCCCAGGAAGGGGGCGCCGGCCGGCGCCCGGTCCGGCGGCGGGGCGCGGTGCAGGCCGGAGAGCGGGATCACCGCCGCGCGCTCCGGCGCCATGCCGAAGAGCCGGCCCAGGCCGGCGACGGTGGTGCGGGAGCTGACGACGATCCGGGCGCCGCCGCGCAGCCAGCGGCGCAGGGTCTCCCGCTCGTCCTTCCAGACGCGGCCCGGGACGTGGGCCTTGAACTCCACCAGGATCAGGTCGTGGAGCGAGCCCACCACCCGGCCGGCCAGCCGGCGCGGCACCCGGTGGCGGTGGATCCAGGGCAGCCAGACGACGTCGGCCCCCTCCAGCGCCGCGGCCGGGACGTCGAAGTGGTAGGAGGTGCCGCGCCGGGTGAGCTTCCCGAACCGCCGCATGGGCCAGCGCGGCCAGTTGGGCGCGGTGGTCCAGCGGTTGCGGTGGGGGAGGTCGCGGAGGGCCACCTGGCCCGGCGGGAGCGCCGCCCGGTAGCGCGCCAGCGCCTCCCCGTGGCTCACCAGCTCGAGCTCGAGCCCGGGGCGCCCGGCGAAGGCCCGCAGCAGCTCGGCGGCGAAGCGCAGGCCGCCCCCGGCGTTCCCCACGTAGTCGACGACGCGCAGCCGCATGCGGGTGCCGGACACTAGAGAGCGGCACGGAGGGTGTCAACCGGCGCCGCTTTCCGCGTAGACTCCGCCGATGACCCGCCGCATCCCGGTCGCGTCGGCCGACCTCTCCGGCGCCGAGGAGCGCTACGTCCTCGACGCCGTCCGCAGCTCCTGGATCTCCTCCACCGGCGCCTACGTCGAGCGCTTCGAGCGCTCCTTCGCGGAGCTGTGCGGCACCCGCTCGGCGCTGGGCGTCGTCAACGGCACGCTGGCGCTGCACCTGGCGCTGCTCACCATGGACCTGCGTCCCGGCGACGAGGTGCTGGTCCCCTCGCTCACCTACGTCGCCACCGCCAACACCGTGCGCTACTGCGGCGCCGAGCCGGTGTTCGTGGACGTGGACCCGGACACCTGGTGCATCGACCCGGCGAAGGTGGAGCGGGCCGTCACCCGGCGCACCAAGGGGATGATCCCGGTCCACCTCTACGGCCACCCGGCCGACATGGACCCGCTGAACCACGTCGCCGCCACCCACGGGCTCTGGGTGGTGGAGGACGCGGCCGAGTCGCACCTGGCCCGCTACCGGGGGCGGCGCACCGGGAGCCTGGCGCGGATCGGCGTCTTCTCCTTCTACGGGAACAAGCTGCTGACCAGCGGCGAGGGCGGGGCCGTCACCCTGGACGACCCGGCGCTGGTGCACCGGGCCCGGATGCTCAAGGGGCAGGGGATGGACCCGGACCGGCGCTACTTCTTCCCCATCGTCGGCTACAACTACCGGATGACCAACGTGGCCGCCGCCCTGCTCTGCGCGCAGATGGAGCGGGCCGACGCCATCGTGGCCCGGCGCCGGGCCATCTTCGCCCGCTACCGCGAGCGGCTCGCCGGGATCCCCGGCATCGGCTTCCAGCCGGTGGCGCCCTGGGCCGAGCCGGCCCCCTGGCTCTTCTGCGTCACGGTGGAGGAGAAGGCCTTCGGCCGCTCCCGCGACGGGCTCATGGCGGTCCTGGCCGAGGCCGGGGTGGAGACGCGCCCCTTCTTCATCCCGGTGCACCGGCTGCCGCCCTACCGGCGGGAGTCGGCGGCGCGCGGCGAGGAGCTGCCGGTGACCGACCGGCTGGCCGCCTCGGGCCTGAACCTGCCCACCTACAACGCGCTCTCCGACGACGACGTGGACCTGGTCGCCGAGGCGGTGCGCGGCGCGCGGCGGTAGCGCGACGGAGGGACCATGGCGCGCAGGCGGATCGCGGTGCTGGGGGCGGGGGGCTTCGCCCGCGAGGTGCGCTGGCTCATCGAGGAGATCGACGCCGCCTCGCCGTCCTTCGAATTCGCCGGCTACGTGGTCGGCGACCGGTCGAGGCCCGGGCCGCACGACGTCACCGAGGGGATCCTCGGCGACGAGGCCTGGCTGCTCGAGAACCCCGGGCGGGTGGACGCGCTGGCCATCGGGACCGGCAACCCGAAGCTGCGGCTCAAGATCGCCGCCGCCCTG